>NZ_SHKL01000001.1:300000-492500 GCF_004217185.1 Pseudonocardia sediminis
GAGAAGGCCGCACCCGGCACGTACGGGAGCACCTCGACCGACGGATGGGGCTGATCCCGTTGCGACGCAGCTATCCCCTCACCGACGGCGACGACCAGGGCCCCACCGGCTCGTCCGGGCGCCACGCCGTCCACGGATCACCCCCGGAACCCGGCGTGCCGGCCGCACGCGGCCCGGCGGGCCCGGCGGCCGACGGCTACGACGCCGACCGCCACCGCGAGCGGCACGAGGGTGCACCCGGTCCGGTGGACCGCTACGCGGCGGCGACCGGCGACCCCGGCTCCCGCCCGGTCGGCGGCCGGTCCACCCGTCAGACCGACCCCTACGGCGACGACCTGTTCACCGGTCACATGGCCGTCGGCGACCCCCGCGACGACCCGCACACCGACCCCCACGGGTGGGAGCCGGTCCCCGCCGACGCCGCTCCGGCCCGTCCCCGCCGGCGTCCGCAGGACGGCACCGGCCTGTCCATCCCGCGCCAGCGCGGGGCGACGGGGGAGACCGCGCGCGACGCGGAGCCCGAGCCGTACCCGGACGGGGCACGGCCCGCGCGCCGTCCGGAGCGGCGCACGTCGTCGCGTCCCCGGACCTCGGCCCGTGCCGCGGAGACCCTGCGCCCGGCGGGCACCGCCCGTCCGACCGCGACCTCACGCCGCGAGGCGACGGCGCGGCGGGACCGGCCACCCCGCCCGGCCGTGTCCGAACGGGCGCGGCCCGCCGCCCCGGAGACGACGGCCCGAGCCGAGCCCCTGGCCGACCTGATGGACCTGCCCGGCCCGAGGATCTCCACCCTCGTCGTGCCGGTCGCGATCGGCACGCTCGTCGCCGTCGCGCTCGGCGTCTACGCCCGCGAGCACGACCCGACCGGCGTCGCGGTGAACCTGGCCGGGTTCTCCGGCGCGCTCGCGGTGAAGACGTGGCTGGCCACCGCCGCGATGGCGCTCGGGCTGGTGCAGCTGTGGTCGGCGCTCGTCGTGACCGGGCGGATCGGCCACGGCGAGACCCCGCTGATCCACGCCCTGCACCGCTGGTCCGGACGCGCCGCCGTGCTGGTCACGGTGCCGGTCGCGGTCCAGTGCCTGATCGCCCTGGGCTGGTCCGGGGCGACGCCGAGGGCGCTCGCGCACTCGCTGTTCGGCTGCCTGTTCTACGGCGCGTTCGCGACCAAGATGCTTCTGCTGCGCCGACGCGGAGTCCCCGGCTGGGCGATGGCCGTGGCGGGCGGGCTGGTGTTCGCGCTGCTCACCGGCATCTGGCTGACGTCCGCGGCCTGGTTCTTCGGCACCCGCGGCATCACCTTCTGATCCGGGGAACCCGGTCACCACCGCACACATTGTCTCCAGAGGAGTCCGACGTGACCACCACAGATCTCAGCCGACGCGCCGCCCTGACCGGTGCGGGGGTGCTCTGCCTGTCCTGCGCGGCGGGATGCGCGACCTACGGCTCCGGCGCACCGCCCGCCGCGTCCACCGCCCCCGCTCCTGCGGCACCGTCGGCGGCCCCGGCTCCGGCGGCCCCTGCTCCGGCGGCCCCGGCGCAGGGGCTGGCCGCCACCACCGACATCCCGGTCGGCAGCGGGACGATCTTCGCCGACCAGGGCGTCGTCGTCACCCAGCCGACGGCCGGGCAGTTCAAGGCGTTCGGCATCGTCTGCCCGCACCAGGGCTGCCAGGTCAACGAGGTGACCGACGGCGCGATCTCCTGCCCGTGTCACGGCAGCACGTTCGCCCTCACCGACGGCGCCCCCACCGCGGGCCCGGCGACGTCCCCGCTGGAGCCCCGGCAGGTCACCGTCAGCGGCGGGCGGGTGGTGCTGGCGTGACGACGGCGGGCCCGCCCCCGCGTGGGAGCGGACCCGCCGGCGTCGTCGGGCGGGATCAGGCGGTCCGGGTCGCGGCGAGCACGTCCGGGGAGCCGCGACGGACCAGGCGCAGGGCCAGCAGGTAGAGCGGCGCGCCGAGCAGGACCGTCAGCGCGGTGACCCCCGCGCCCCCGACGACCCCGGCCGCCATCGGCGGCAGCACCCAGATCAGGGCGAAGACCGGGACGGTCCACCATCCGACGACCCCGGCCCGGGCCAGGCCGGCGAGCAGCAGCACCGGTCCGAGCAGGCCGAGCACCTGACCGGTGGCCAGCCAGATCGACACCCACGGGATCCCCGCGTCGAGGTTCTCCAGGACGCCGGCGGCGGCGTCGACCGGGATCCGGTTGCCCATCGCGGCCAGGTAGTGGTCGCCGAGCAGCAGCCCGGAGATCTGGACCGAGCCGAAGACCGTCGCGACACCGGCGACCGTGGTCAGGCCCCGCCCGCGCCGTCCGCGGACCAGGCCCATCGCGGCCAGCGCGCCGAACAGCAGCGCGACCCAGTAGTAGTGCAGGAAGGCTGCCGAGATCCCGCTGACGACCGGGTCCGCGGCGAGCGAGGCGACGTAGGCGGCCGAGCCGGGGTCGTCCTGCGGGGGTGAGGTGGCGAACCCTCCGGCGAGCAGCAGCGGCGCGAGTCCGAGGGCGACGCCGCCGGCGCGGGCCGGCCAGACGGGGCCGCGGTCGGTGTCGCGGGCGGCGGTGTCGCGGGCGGTGTCGGTCGGGGCGACGGTCGGGTCGGTGGCGGTCATCGGGGGCTCCTCGTGGGGCGGTGCCGCGCCGGGGTGGCGGGGCCGATGACGAGAACGGTGCCGTCACGGGGGTGGCCGGCGGATCCTTCCGGACGGCCGATCCAGCGGGCCCGGAACACGAGATCGGCGCCGCCGGGGTCCTCCCGGCGGAGGATCCCCGCGCACCCGGTCCGGCGCTACCGTCGCGCTCGTGCGCCTGCCGAGACCGTCGATGCCCTGGGGTTTCGCCGTGCCCGCGGGCCTCGTCTGCGCGCTGGCCGTGCTCGCCGAGACCGGTGGCGACCCGGAGGGCGTGGGGTTCGTCCCGGCGGCGTGGGGTCTGGCCGTGTTCGTGCTCGCGGTGTTCCTCCTCGCCGCGAAGGTCCCGGTCGCCGGACCGCTGCTGATGCTGGCCCCGTTCCTGCCGGTCGGGGTCGGGGCCGGCGGGGCCCAGCTGATCGCGTTCATGCTGCTGCTCGGTCACACCGGGTACCGCTGCCCGCCGCGGACGGCGCTCGTGGTGGCGGCCGTGACCGGTCTGGTGGCCGGCGGGACGGTCGCCGTGGCGCTCGGCTCGCCGTGGGAGGCCGGCTTCTACCCGGTGATCCTCGGTGTCGCGGCCGCGATGGGGATGCTGCTGCGCCGTGAGCGCGAGCGCGCCGAGCAGCTGCGGGTGATGACCGCCGAGCTGGCCGCGCAGCGTGACGCCCGCGCCGAGGCCGCCGTCGCGCAGGAGCGGATGCGGATCTCCCGCGAGCTGCACGACGCCGTCGCGCACACGGTGTCGGTGATGACGCTGCAGGCCGGCGTCGTACGTCGCCGCCTGCCGGACGGCTCGGCCGAGCACACCGCGCTGGAGTCGGTCGAGCAGCTGGGACGGCGGTCGGTGGACGAGCTGCGCCGGGTCGTCGGGCTGCTGCGCGAGGACGACACGTCCACGACCGACCCGGCGCCGTCGCTGGACCGGCTCGACGAGCTGGCCGCCGGCGTCCGCGCGGCGGGGACGCCGGTCGTCGTCGAGGTGCGGGGTGAGCCCGCCGGGCTGCCGGACGGGCTGGAGCGCTCGGCGTACCGGATCGTGCAGGAGGCGCTGAGCAACACCGTCCGGCACGCCGGGGCGGCCTCGGTGGTCGTCACCGTCGAGCACGCGCCGGGGGAGCTGCGGCTCGCCGTCGTCGACGACGGTGCGGGCCCGGCGACACGGTCGCGGGGGACCGGGTACGGGCTGCTCGGGATGCGGGAGCGGACCGAGCTGTTCGGCGGTGAGCTCGTCACCGGTCCGGAGCCGGATGGCGGGTTCGCCGTCCGGGCGCGGTTCCCGGTGCCGGCCGCCCCGGGCCTCCCCGTCGCGGACGCCCCGTCACCGACGCCGTCCTCCGCGCAGGTCCGGTCGTGAGCGCCGTCCGCGTCGTCCTGGCCGACGACGAGGCCCTGGTCCGCGCGGGTCTGCGGATGCTGCTCGACGGCGAGCCCGACGTCGACGTCGTCGGCGAGGCGTCCGACACCGGCTCCGCCGTGCGCACCGTTCTGGGCACCGCGCCGGACGTCGTCCTGATGGACGTGCGGATGCCCGGCGGCGGCGGGATCGCCGCGGCCACCGAGCTGGCCGCCGCCGGATCGGCCGCCCGGGTCCTGGTGCTCACCACGTTCGACGACGACGAGGTCGTCGACGCCGCGCTGCGACTGGGCGTCGCCGGGTTCCTGCTCAAGACCTCCCCGCCGGAGCAGCTGCTCGACGCGGTGCGCCGGGTCGCGGCCGGTGGCGGCCAGCTGGACCCGGCCGTGGTGCCCCGGGTGATCGCCGCCTACGGGGCGGCGCCGCGCCCGTCCGAGCGCTCCGCCGCGCTGGCCCGGCTCACCCCGCGGGAGACCGACGTGCTGCGGGAGGTCGGCCGGGGACTGTCCAATGCCGAGGTCGCGGCGGCCCTGCACCTCGGGGAGACGACCGTGAAGACCCACCTCGGGCGGGTGCTGGACAAGCTCGACCTGCGCGACCGGGCCCGCGCGATCGCGTTCGCCCACGAGTCCGGGCTGCTGCGCGGCACGTGAGGGTCAGAGCGTCAGCTCCGCGCCGACCGCGCGCGCCGTCTCCACCAGCAGCGGGACCACGTCGGTCCGCAGGCGTTCCGCCGTGGACCGCCCCGCCGACGTCGACGACGCGAGCGCCGCGACCACCCGTCCCGAGCGGTCCTGGACCGGCGCCGACGCCGAGATCAGCCCCTCCTCCAGCTCACCGGCGACGATCGAGAACCCCTGCTCGCGGACCCGGGCGAGCTCGGCGCGCAACGCGTCCGGGTCCACGGTCGTACGCGCGGTCGGGCGGGCCAGCGGTCCCGATCCGAGCACCGCGGAGACCCGCTCCGGGTCGGCCCAGGCCAGCAGCACCCGTCCCATCGACGTCGCGTGGGCCGGGACCCGGGTGCCCACGCTGACGGTCAGCGTCATGATCCGCCGCACCGGCACCCGGGCGACGTAGACGACCTCGCCGCCGTCCAGCTCGGCCAGCGACGCGGACTCGCCGGTCCGCTCGGCGAGCGCCAGCAGGTGCGGCTGCGCCGACTCGATCAGGGCGTGCGCGGCCGTGTAGTGCTGCCCGATCGCGAGGACCCGCGGGGTGAGCGACCACCGCGGTCCGGTCGACGTCACGTACCCGAGGTGCTGCAGGGTGATCAGGATGCGCCGGACCGCCGGACGCGACAGGCCGGTGACGGCGGCGAGCTCGGCGAGGGTGGGCCGGGGGAGCTCCTCGTCGAAGGCGTTGAGCACCGCGAAGCCGCGTTCCAGGCTCTGGATGCGGTCGCGGTCGCCGGGCTGGTCCACGCGTCCTACCCTCCGCACTTGACGACGTCCCGGCCGTTCGGGAACCTTGAACGCAAAGCGTGCAGGACGTACGCAGAGCGTACAAGCCCTCGTGCGGTGTCTCGACTGCAGCAGGACAAAGGGGTTCTCCCATGACCACCACAGACACGTCCCCCACCGCCGCGGGTTCCGGCGCGAACGCGTCCGAGGCGTTCCGCGCCAGCGCGGAGCGCCATGGGGCCGCCGACACCTCGCCCGAGCGCGTCAGCACCGTCGTCTCGGCCGTGCTCGAGGGCGTCCACAAGGCGATCCGCGACCACGACGTGACCTACCCCGAGTTCCAGGCCGCCAAGGCGTGGCTGATGGAGCTCGGTGAGGGCGGCGAGTGGCCGCTGTTCCTGGACGTCTTCGTCGAGCACGAGGTCGAGGCCGTCGCCGCGCGCAGCCAGAACGGCACCGTCGGCACCATCGAGGGGCCGTACTACCTGCCCGGCCAGCCGACGTTCGGCTCGGTCGCGACGCTGCCGCAGCGCGACGACGAGAAGGGCACCCCGCTGGTGTTCGCCGGTCAGGTCCGCGACCTCGACGGCACCCCGCTCGCCGGCGCCGAGGTCGACATCTGGCAGGCCGACGCCGACGGCTACTACTCCGGCTTCGCGCCGCACCTGCCCGAGCACAACCTACGCGGCGTGATCACCGCCGACGACGAGGGCCGCTTCGAGATCACCACCGTGCAGCCCGCGCCGTACCAGGTCCCGACGGACGGCCCGACCGGCAAGATGATCTCCGCTGCCGGCTGGCACCCGTGGCGTCCGGCGCACCTGCACCTGATGGTGCGGGCCGACGGGCACCGTCAGGTCACCACGCAGCTCTACTTCCGCGGCGGCGACTACCTCAGCGACGACGTCGCGTCGGCGACCAAGGACGACCTCGTCCTCGACCCCGCCCCCGGCGACGACGGCCGCCTGCGCGTCGACTACGACTTCGTGCTCGAAGCCGCCTGACCCTCTCCACCCGACACCGAGGAGCTGATCGAGTGCTGTTCCACGTGCGCATGGACGTGGCCATTCCCCACGACCTGGACCCGGACGTCCGGGCCGAGACGGTCGCCAGGGAGAAGGCGCGGGCGCTGGAGGTCCAGCGCGCCGGCAAGTGGCCGCACATCTGGCGGGTCGTGGGCCAGTACTCGAACATCAGCATCTTCGACGTCGAGTCGAACGCCGAGCTGCACGAGATCCTCGGCTCGCTGCCGCTGTTCCCGTACATGACGATCACGGTCGCGCCGCTGACGACACACCCGTCGGACCTGGCGGTGCAGTGACCACCGTCGAGGAGCGGCTGGCCCGGCTCGAGGACCTCGAGGCCATCCGGGCCCTGGACGCCGAGTACTGCCGCACCCTCGACGCCTACGACTGGGACGGGCTCGCCGATCTCTTCACCGACGACGGCGAGTTCGTCGGCCTGGCGCGTGCGCAGGGCCGGGACGGCATCCGGGAGTTCTTCGGCGGTCTGGCCGCCGGCGGGCTGACCGCGTTCTGGCACCACGTCGGCAACCACGAGATCGACCTGGACGGCGACCGGGCGGAGATCCGCTCCAAGCTCTGGCAGCCGTGCGTGCAGGACGGTGTCCCGCACGTCGCCGCCGGGCGCTATACCGACGTCGCCGTCCGGTCCGGGGGCCGCTGGCTCTACCGCACCAAGGCCGTCTCGTTCGACTACTTCGCACCGTTGGCCCAGGGCTGGGACGACGGACTGTTCACCCTCGACGCCGCACGCTCGTCGCGGTGACGGAAGGATTCCCGATGCAGATCCACCACCGGATCGACGGCCCGGACGACGCCCCGGTCCTGGTCCTCGGCCCGTCCCTGGGCACCGACCTGGGACTGTTCGACGCCCAGACCGCCGCGTTCTCCGACCGGTTCCGCGTCGTCCGCTTCGACCTGCGCGGGCACGGGGCCTCCCCGGTCCCGTCCGGCGACGCGACGATGGCCGACCTGGCCGGCGACGTCGTCGAGCTGCTCGACTCGCTCGGCATCGACAAGGTGCACTATGTCGGGGTCTCCATCGGCGGCGCGATCGGCCAGCAGCTGGCCGTGCACACCGACCGGCTGCTCAGCCTCGCCGTCCTGGCCTCGGCCGCCCGGTTCGCCGATCCCGAGGCCTGGGGCACCCGCGCCGCGACGGTCCGGGAGAAGGGCACCGAGGCGATGGTCGCCTCCCGGGTCGGCACGTGGTTCACGCGCGACTTCGAGCTGCGGAACCCGACCGAGGCACGACGGCTGCTGGACATGCTGCGTGCGGTCTCCGACGAGGGCTACGCCGCCTGCTGTGCCGCGATCGGCGGCTTCGACATCCGCGACCAGCTGTCGACGATCACGGTGCCGACGCTGGCCGTGGCCGGCGCCGAGGACCCGGCCACCCCGCCGGAGTTCCTGCGCCTGATCGCGGACTCGGTCCCCGGCGCGCGCTACGCCGAGGTCCCGGACACGGCGCACCTGCTCAACGCCGAGGACCCGGACCGGGTCAACGAGCTCATCGCCGGGCACCTGAAGGAGGCCGCCGGGCGGTGATCACCGTTTCGGGACCGGACGGCGCGATACACACAGCTCCCGGTCCCCGGACGGTGATCACTCAGCCCGCCGCCTGACGCGCGCGATAGGCCGCGACGTGGGCCCGGTTCGCGCAGTTGCCCGTGTCGCAGAAACGCTTGGACCGGTTGCGGGACAGGTCGACGAGCACCGCGTCGCAGCCGTCCCCGGCGCACCGGCGCAGGCGGCCCAGGTCGTCGCCGCGCACCAGGTCGACGACGGCCATCGCGACCTCCCCGCCGATCCGGTGCGCCAGCGGCGCCTCCGGCGGCGTGACGTGCAGGTGCCAGTCCCACTCGTCGTGCCGCGTCAGGTACGGGGTGGCCCGGGCGTCGGCCAGCAGGTCGTTCACCAGCGTCACCGTGGCGTCCCGGTCCGGGGCGTCCCACAGCCCGCGCATGCGGGCGCGCACCGCGCGCACCGACGCGAGCTCGTCGTCGGTGCCCAGGTACTCCCCGGTGTAGGGGTACTCGACGAGCCACGCGTCGAACAGGGCGCGGTCGGCCAGCGGGTCGGGGTCCTCGGTCGCGGTGTTCACCAGCGACGCCGCGGCGACGAGTGCGACCTGCGTGTCATGAGCGAAATCCATCTTGACTCCTGACGTCGCTCGTTCCTAGTGTCAGGAGTATATGAACTCCATGGTCCTGACATGAACGCGACCGCCCTGAAGTCGACGGCCACGACCCGGGGCCTTCCCTGGGCTCTGATCTCAGCGGCGACCTTCGGCTTCTCCGGCCCGCTCGGCTCGTCCCTGCTGGAGGCCGGCTGGTCGTCCGGGGCGACGACCCTGCTCCGGATCGGCGGCGCTGCCGTGCTGATGCTGCCGGTGGCGCTCGTCCTGCTCCGCCGCCACTCCCTGACGAGGGCCTCGGCCCGGACCGTCCTCGCCTACGGCGTGTTCGCCGTCGCCGGGGCGCAGCTGTGCTTCTTCTACGCGTTGCAACACCTCTCCGTGGGAGTGGCGCTGCTGCTGGAGTTCCTGGCGCCGGTGCTGCTCGTCGGGTGGACGTGGTTCCGCACGCGCCGCACCCCGTCGGCGACGACGTTCGGTGGCTGCGTGCTCGCGCTCGTCGGTCTGGCGTTCGTGGTGGACGTGTTCCGACCGTCCGAGGTGGACCTCGTCGGGATCATCTGGGGCCTCGCCGCCGCGGTCTGCGTGTGCGTGTACTTCTCCCTGCCGGGCGGTACAGGTGAGGGCTCGCTGCCGCCGATGCTGATGATCTCGGGCGGCATGATCGTCGGGGCGGTGCTGTTGACGATCACCGGACTGGTCGGTCTCACGCCGCTGCGGGCCGGGGCGGGGACCGGAGTCCTCGGTGGGATCGGGATGAGCTGGATCGTCATCGCCGCGATGCTGGTGGTGATCTCGACGGTGGTGTCCTATGTGGCCGGAGTGGTGGCGATTCGGCGACTCGACACGCGTGTGGCGTCGTTCGTGGGGTTGAGCGAGGTGCTCTTCGGCGTCCTCGCGGCGTGGCTGCTCGTCTCGCAGATCCCGACCCTGATCCAACTGATCGGGGGAGTGTTGATCTTGGGTGGGATCGTCGTCATTCGACGGGCAGAAAGCGCGATAGACGTACCCATGGCTTCATCTGCATGACTCGCTTGGCTTGCTGATCCAACCGCTTAGCCTGAGGCCGACCGTCGATCGACGAGATCGGTACGTACAACTGGATCATGATGGGATATCGCTAACATTCCCGCACCCCGGTGCCGACAGATCCATAAGGCTGATCTACGTTTCCTGCACGCGAAGGGTCTGACTGGCCTAACCGAAGCATCTGGTAGTACTAGCCGTGAATAGTGCGACCAGCTCAGAGCCCCGCTGGTGAGACTGTGCGGGCCGATGTGGAACGAGGCTCCCGTTGACCAGCAGTGCTCCGTTCAGGATCAGTTCCTTCTGCGCCGCCGGTGGTTGCGTCGCAGTCGCACCTGCCGAGGACGGAGTGCTGATTCGATCGTCGCGTGTGGACGACGGTCCGGTGCTGGCCTTCACCCAGGAGGAGTGGGTCGCATTCCTGGCGGGAGTGCGTAACGGGGAGTTCGATCTCCCCGTGCTGGAGTCCTGACGCGCGTCAGGAGCTCGTCCGGCGTTGCGCGATCAGGTCTCGGATCAGATCTCGGGACCTGTCCGGATCGAGCGCCTTGGCGAGGACGTCCTTCCAGATCGCCCGATACCGGCTGATCTCGTTCGGGGTGTCGTAGTAGGCGTCCGCTCCGGTGCTCTCGACGTTGACCACGGTCCAGTCGGTGGTCTGTCGGGGCTCGAAGATGGCGAACGTGCTGGAACTCCCGCTCGTGTAGCCGGCGGAGAACGGCAGGACCTGGAGCGTGACGTGCGGACGCTCCGACCGCTCGAGGAGCGTCTGGAGCTGATCCGCCGCGACGCCGCCGTCGTCGTCCTCGGGGAAACGGTGCAGCGCGCTCTCGTCGAGGATGGCGTGCAGCTGCAGTGGCGGGGCGTCATCCCGATCCGGGTCGATGACCCGCTGGCGTCCCAGTCGGACGTTCACCAGGGTGTCGAGATCATCTTTCGTGGTGTGCGGAACGACCCCGCGGATAATGGCGCGCGCGTACTCCTCCGTCTGCAACAGGCCGCTGATCGGAATGCTGTAGATCTGGAGCGAATGGGCTTCGGCCTCCAGTGAGATGTACATGTCCAAGTCGGCCGGGATCTCGATGGAGAAGGGCTGCCACCACCCCGGCTGCTTGGCGTCAGTGGCCCAGTCCATGATCTGTTCACGGACCTCGGCGCCCGCGTCGTAGATGTCGAGCAGGTCCCTGACGTCGCGGATCTTGGGCTCGACCTGGCCGGTCTCCAGGCGGCTGAGCTTCGACGGTGAGATCTCCAACTGCCGTGCCACGGAGTCGAGGAGAAGCCCTCGTTGTCCACGCAACTGCTTGAGAACGAATCCGAGACGGCGCCTGATCACGACAGGGCCGTGCGTCATCGTCATGGGACCTCCCACCACCGGTTCGCGCCCCGCGGCATCGAGTATGGCGCGCACGGGGGTGGCGGGGCAACGCCCGTCTGCAATTGCAGACGACAGCTCTCTTTCGTCAAATTTCGCCTAAGTTCTGGCTGACAGCATGGTGCAAACGTCCGGTCCCGGGTAATACTCGGTACCCACCTGTCGGGCGACCCAACCCGGTCGCCCCTGAACGGGGGTGCGAGATGACCGCACGACACGCAGTCAGCACCAGCCGGCCGAAAGGCAGCGGGGGGTGGTCACCATGACCACCGTCCTGATAGCCCTGGCCGGGATCGCCCTTCTCGTCTGGTTCGCCGTCCTGATCGGAACGGCGATGGACACCGAGGGGCAGCGCAGGGAGTGGCAGCGGCTCGCCGAACAGCGGCGACTGCTCCGGGAGGAACGCGGGGCGTCGACGTTCGTCGCCCGGCGCTGCGATCCGGAGTCGCTCTGTGCGGAGTGTCCGTTCCGCTAGTCATCCGGCCGTCCAGCTGAACAGCGGCTGGCCGGCCCTCACCGAACCGGATGCGCGATCGGTGGCGCTGTCCGGTTCGGCCTCCATCAGCACGACGGGGCACACCGCGGACAGGTCGCGCGAGCGCACCAGGTCCGGGTCGAACGTGACCACCGGTTCACCGGCGGTGACCTCGTCGCCCTCGGTGGCGTGCACGGTGAAGCCCTCGCCCTCGAGCCCGACCGTGTCGATCCCCAGGTGCACGAGCACGCCTGCGCCGTCGTCGGTCACCACGACGAACGCGTGCGGGTGCAGCTTGGCCAGCGTGCCGGCCACCGGCGCGACGACCTCGGCGACGCCGTGCCCGGGCTCGATCGCCAGACCGGCGCCGAGCATCTGCGCGGAGAACACCGCGTCGGGAACGTCGGTCAGGTCGACGACCTCGCCGGCCAGCGGCGCCGAAACCCGCACCGGGTCACCGGCCGGGATCGTCACAGCAGGTCCTCGATGTCGTCGGCGATCATGTCGGCCTCCGGGCCCACGACGACCTGCACGGCCGTCCCGGACACGACCACGCCGTGCGAGAGCTTCCTGAGCGCCGCCTGGTCGACCTTCGACGGGTCGGTCACCTCGGTGCGCAGGCGCGTGATGCAGCCCTCGACCTCGACGACGTTCCCGGCGCCGCCCAGCCCGGCCAGGATCTCCGCCGCCCGCGTGTCGTCCGCCATCGCGATCCCCCACCTCCGATGATCCAACCCGTTGACACGGCCGTCGGGGACGGCCGATCGTCACCCTGCCCCGCAGCCGAGGTGATCGGAAGGTTAGTCATGACGAGCGCCACGACGTCCAGTGCGGCGACGGGGCGGCCCCGCCGCGGGCTCGCCGGCCTGCAACGCCTCGGGCGCAGCCTGATGCTGCCGATCGCCGCGCTCCCCGCCGCCGGGCTGCTGAACCGGCTCGGTCAGGACGACCTCCTCGGTGGCGTCCCGGGGTTGTCCGGGGTGGCGACGGTGATCGGGGCGGCCGGGTCGGCGCTGTTCGACAACCTGCCGCTGATCTTCGCGGTGGGCATCGCGATCGGCTGGGCGCGCAAGGCGGACGGGTCCACGGCGCTGGCGGCCGTCGTCGGGTACCTGGTGCTCGACGGCGTGTTCGAGGCGATGAGCCCGCTCGTCCTGCCCGGGCTGAAGGACTCCGACGGCGCGCAGGAGCTGATCGACTACGGGGTGCTGGGCGGCATCCTGGTCGGCCTGATCAGCGCGGCCTTGTGGCAGCGCTTCTACCGGACGAAGCTGCCCACCTACCTGGCGTTCTTCGGCGGACGGCGGCTGGTGCCGATCCTGACCGCCGTCGTGGTGATGGTGCTCGCGGCCGGGCTGGGGCTGCTCTATCCGCTGTTCAACGCCGGTCTGACGGCGCTGGGTCAGGCCGTCACGGCGAACCCGGTCGTCGGTGGCGGGATCTACGGGTTCGCGAACCGGATGCTGATCCCGCTCGGGCTGCACCACATCCTGAACTCGGTCGTCTGGTTCGTCATCGGCGACTACAACGGCGCGCAGGGCGACCTGAACCGCTTCTTCGCCGGTGACCCGAGCGCCGGGACGTTCATGACCGGCTTCTTCCCGATCATGATGTTCGCGCTGCCCGCGGCGGCGCTGGCGATCTGGCACGAGGCCCGTCCGGAGCAGCGCAAGGTCACCGGCGGCGTGATGGCATCGGTCGCGTTGACGGCGTTCGTCACCGGCATCACCGAGCCGCTGGAGTTCGCGTTCGTGTTCGTCGCGTGGCCGCTCTACATCGTGCACGCAGTGCTGACCGGGACGTCGATGGCGCTGGTCAACGCGCTGGGGATCCACGACGGGTTCACGTTCTCGGCCGGTGCGATCGACTATCTGATCAACTTCGGGCAGGCGACCAAGCCGCTGCTGCTGATCCCGATCGGGCTGGGGTACGCGCTCGTCTACTACGTGCTGTTCCGGTTCGTGATCCGGCGTTGGAACCTGCGGACGCCGGGACGGGACGAGGAGCCGGCGGTCTCGGATCGGCCGGACCCGGCGACCGGGACGGCGGGCTGATGGCCACCCGCACCGCGACCGTCGCCTCCGAGGTCGGCCTGCACGCCCGCCCCGCCGCGTTGTTCAGCCGCGCCGCGAAGGAGACCGGCCTCGCCGTGACCCTCGCCCTCGGCGACGGCGATCCGGTCGACGCGACGAGTGTTCTCAACGTCCTGACCCTCGGCGTCGGCCCGGGTCAGCGGGTCACCCTCGCCGCGGACGGCGACGGCGCCGAGGACGCACTGGACCGGCTCGCCGCTCTGCTGGAGACGGCCTGAGGCCGCCTCAGCGCTCCAGCTTGTAGCGGATCCGTTCCTCGATCTCGGCGCTGTGCCAGTGATGAGGCGGGACGAGGTAGCCCAGGTCGTTGACGTGCGCCGACGGCGAGCCGCACCATCCGCAACCGCCGACGGCGTTGACGGTGGCGATGCTCTCGACCTCACGCCGGATCGCCTGGTACCGCGTCTCGGCCGGCGAGGGCGGCGGGCCGTACCGGTCGCCGGGGAGGACCGGCGGGCCCCGTCGCGCGCCGGCGGAGGAGACCGTCACCATCATCCAGATCGTGATGCCGATCCCGAACAGGATCCCCAGCGGCGCGAACACGAACAGCAGCAGGATCCAGGACAGCGGCCAGCCGACCAGGATCCACAGCAGGACGGCGGTGCCGGGCGAGACGCCCGGGCGAGGACCTGTCGTCGCCGGCCCGGCGTGTTCCCTGTCCATCCCGACCCCCCGTCCGGACCGAGCGCCACGCTCGTCTCGAGCCCGATCGTACGGGCTCCTCACCTGCGGATCGAGGCGTTCGACCTCAGGACTGGGCGGCCGCGACGGCCTGGCGGAGGGCGTCGGGGGTGGGCTGCTGGATCTGCTCGCCGTCCACCTTCACCGTCGGGGTGCCGGTCAGGCCGTCCTTCGACGCCTGGTCGGTGATCGAGGTGGTCCAGCCGGCGTAGCGGTCGCTGCCGACGCACTCGGCGAAGCCCTGACCGGCACCCGCCTGCCGGCCCAGCTCGGTGAGCTTCTCCGCGGTCAGGCCCGGCGTGTTCTCGGCCGGCTGGTTCGCGTAGAGCAGCTTCAGGTACTGCGGGAACACGCCGTCGGCGGCCGCGCACGCCGACGCCGCGGACGATCGGCTGGAGTACTGGTCCGGCGAGTACCGGTCCAGGATCGCGACCGGGTGGTAGACGACCTTCGCCTGCCCGGCGGCGACCAGCTGGTCGACCGTCTGCCCGCTCAGGTCCTCGAACTGCTTGCAGGCCGGGCACTGGAAGTCGAGGAAGACGTCGATCGTCGCCTTGGCGGAGGGGTTGCCGATCGGGACGCCGGCGGCCGTCGCGTTCGGCGGGACGACGACGTCGGCCGGCTTCTGCGCCTGGTAGACACCGAACCCGACGAGCCCGGCGAACAGCACGACCGCGACTATGCCGAGCACCGTCCCGCGGGCCGGTCCGGACCTCGCCGTCAGCGGATTCTGGGACTTCTTCCCGGATGTCATCGGTCTCCTTGTCGGGTTACCGGACGGTCGTCGAGCGCGAAGCGCCCGCTCGGCCGCCAGGTCAGCAGCACGGCGACGGCGAGCAGGGCGCCGTCGCGCGCGAGTTCGAGTCCGTAGGTGGGTGACTCACCGGGCGCCAGCGCCCCGCCGGAGCCGAAGCAGCCGCAGTCGATCTGCAGGCCGCGAGCCCAGGCCGAGGCGATCCCGACGACGAACGCGCCCATCAGCAGCACCGACAGCACGCCCGCGACCCGGACACCGAGGCCCACCACCAGGAGCACACCGAGCACGATCTCGACGACGGGGAGCCCGGCGCCGAGGACCTGGGCGGCCGGGTCGGGGAGCAGGCGGTAGGCGCGGACGGCGCGCACGGACGCGTCGAGGTCGGTCACCTTCAGCGCACCGGCGACGATCCACACCCCGCCCAGTACCAGCCGTCCGGCCAGCACGAGCCAGGACAGGACGTCCGTGCGGGCGGCCCGCGGCGGGAGGTCGACGTCGGTGGTCACGGGAGAGGGGTCGCCCCGCGACCGTGCGTGGTTCCCGGGTCTCGGCGACCGGTGTTGTTCCGCAGGTCACCGGACCCGCGGGTGAAACTGTCGGTGAGGTGGGGAACCATCGGTGCCGTGACACGCGACAGCCCGGCCACGAGCACCAGCACCGCGACGCCTCCCGGCGCCGCGGGTGACGTGCGCCTGGTCGAGCTGCGGATCGAGGGGATGACGTGCGCGGCGTGCGTCGGCCGCGTCGAGCGCAAGCTCGGCAAGCTCGACGGCGTCCGGGCCGCGGTCAACCTGGCCACCGAGCGGGCGCTCGTCGAGACGCCGGACGGGGTCGAGGTCTCGACGCTGGTCGCGACGGTGGAGAAGGCCGGGTACGGCGCGTTCGAGATCGTGCCGGACCCGGACGGCGAGGACGCCGCCGACGCGGCCGTCCGCGACGACGCGGCGATGCGCTCGCTGCGGCTGCGCATGATCGTCGCGCTGGTGCTGTTCATCCCGCTGGCCGACCTGTCGCTGGCGATGTCGCTCGTGCCGTCGCTGCGGTTCCCGTTCTGGCAGGCCGTGGTGGCGTTGCTCGCGCTGCCCGTCGTGGTGTGGGCGGCGTGGCCGTTCCACCGCACCGCCGTGCTGAACCTGCGCCACGGCACCACGTCGATGGACACGCTGGTCTCGCTCGGGGTGATCGCGGCGTCCGGCTGGTCGCTGGGGGCGCTGGTGTTCACCGACGGCGCCCCGGACGCGGCCACCGGCTGGCAGGCCGTGCTGCACCCGTCCGGGCCGCTGTACCTGGAGGTCGCGGCCGGGGTCACGACGTTCGTGCTGGCCGGGCGCTTCTTCGAGGCCCGGGCCCGGCGCAGCGCCGGTGAGGTCATGCGCTCGCTCGCCGGGCTGGAGTCCGACGACGTGGCGGTCCTCGACGCCGACGGCACCGAGCGCCGGATCGCCGTGCCGCGCCTGCGGGCCGGCGACCGGTTCGTGGTCCGGCCCGGCGAGCGGATCGCCGCCGACGGCGCCGTCGTCGAGGGCGTCGCGGCGGTGGACACCAGCGCGATGACCGGTGAGCCGGTGCCGTCCGAGGTCGCGCCGGGCGACGCCGTCATCGGCGGCACGATCGCCACCGGCGGGCGGCTGGTGGTGCGGGCAGAGAAGGTTGGTGCGGACACCCGCCTGGCCCGGATGCTGGCCGCGGTGGAGCGCGCGCAGACCGAGAAGTCCGCGGTGCAACGCCTGGTGGACCGGGTGTCGTCGGTGTTCGTGCCCGTCATCCTCGTGATCGCGCTGCTCACCCTGGTCGGCTGGCTCCTCGCCGGCGCCGGGTGGGCCGGGGCGTTCGCGCCCGCCGTCGCCGTCGTGATCATCGCCTGCCCGTGCGCCCTCGGGCTCGCGACGCCGACGGCGCTGATGGTGGCGACCGGCCGCGGCGCCGAGCTGGGGATCTTCGTCAAGGGATACCAGGCGCTGGAGACCACCCGCGCCGTCGACACCGTCGTGATGGACAAGACCGGCACGCTGACCACGGGCCGGATGAGCGTCGCCGACCTGGCCTGTGCCGACGGCACCGACCCGGGGGAGCTGCTGGCGCGCGCCGCGGCCGTCGAGTCCGGGTCGGAGCACGCGATCGCCGCCGCGGTCTGCGCTCACGCCGAGCAGGCTCCGGTGGTCGTCCCGCCGGTCACGGACTTCGTGCCGATGCCGGGGCTGGGCGCGCGCGGGGTTGTCGACGGGTACGACGTGACGGTCGGACGGCCGTCGCTGGCCGGTGAGCTCGGGCCGCTGTCCGACCGGGTCGCCGAGTGGGACGCGGCCGGGCGCACCACCGTCGCGGTGACGGTCGACGGCGCCGTCGCCGGAGTGATCGCGCTGGCCGACCCGGTGAAGGACTCCGCCGTCCCGGCCGTCGCCGAGCTGATCGAGATGGGCCTGCGTCCCGTGCTGCTGACCGGGGACTCCCCGGCCGCCGCGCACGCCGTCGCGAGCGCCGTCGGGATCACCGACGTGCACGCCGGGGTGCTGCCGGACGAGAAGGTGGACCTGGTCCGGCGGCTGCAGGCGCAGGGCCGGACCGTGGCCATGGTCGGCGACGGGGTGAACGACGCCGCCGCGCTGGCCGTCGCGGACCTGGGCATCGCCGTCGGGTCGGGCACCGACATCGCGCTGGAAGCCGCCGACGTCGTTCTCGTGCGCGACGACCTGCGCGTGCTGCCGACCACCGTCGAGCTGGCCCGGGCGACGATGCGCACGATCCGCGGGAACCTGTGGTGGGCGTTCGGTTACAACGTCGCCGCCGTGCCGGTGGCCGCCGCCGGGCTGCTCAACCCGCTGCTCGCCGGGGCCGCGATGGCGGTGTCGTCGCTGCTGGTCGTCACGAACAGCCTGCGGCTGCGCCACGCGGGCGGGACGTTCGCCCCGACCCCGTCCGAGATCACCGCCGAGCGGGACGACGAGGTCGAGTACAGCCGCTGAGGTCCGGGCGGGTGCCCGGCCGCGCAAGCGTCTCAACCGCGCAGGAAGTACAGGACGGTCATCGTCGTCGCGGTCGTCAGGACGAGCGTCCGCAGCACCCGAGCGGACAGGCGTCGGGCCACCCGGGCCCCGGCGAACCCGCCCACCGCGGCCCCGAGCAGGACCGCCAGCAGCGGAACCGGGTCGGACAGCACGTCCGCCGCGACCAGGAAGATCCCGGCCGCGACGGCGTTGACGGCCGCGAGCTGCGCTACCCGCATCGGGTTGCCCGCCGCCGCGTCGATCCCGAGTCCCGCGCTCCACAGGGCGAGCATCAGGATGCCTACGGCCCCGCCGAAGTATCCGCCGTAGATCGCGAGCAGGAACTGCCCGACGAGGATCGCCCGCGGGCCCATGTCCGTCGTGCGGTGCAGCGCCGCGTCGAGCACACGGGCGAGCCGGCGCCCGAACGCCAGGACCACGGTGGCGAAGGCGAGCAGCCACGGTACGGCCGCGTCGAACGACGACGCCGGCAGCCCGAGCAGCAGGGCGGCGCCGCACCCGCCGCCGAGCAGGCTCGCCACCGTCAACGACCGGGTCGTGGTGGCCCCGACCGGCCGGATATCGGCGCGGTAGGCGTAGGCGCCGGTGACCGCACCCGGCAGCAGGGCCACGGTCGTCGACGCGTTCGCGGTGACCGGCGGAAGCCCAGCGGCCACCAGCGCCGGCAACGCCACGAACGTGCCCCCGCCACCGACGGCGTTCAGCGCGCCCGCCGCGACGCCGACGAGCAGCAGGGCGACGACCTCGATCACGACGCCAGCATCGGCTGCCGCACCGCGACCGGGCAATGCGGGATCGGCGCACCCAGGGTCAGGCTCAGCCTTAGGCTGGCGGCGTGCGCTACGACCTGGTCGACCTGCGGTTGTTCCTGCACGTGCTGGACGAGGGCTCGATCACCGCGGGGGCCGTGCGGATGCACCTGAGCCTGCCGTCGGCGAGCGCGCGGGTCCGGTCGCTGGAGCGCCAGGCCGGGGTGGACCTGCTCGTCCGCGGACGGCGGGGTGTGCGTCCCACGCCGGCGGGGACGTCGCTGGCCCGCCACGCCCGCGACGTCCTCACGCACACGGCCCGCCTGGAGAGCGCGGTCGCCGGGTACCGGCGATCCCCGGCGGCACCGCTCGTGCTGCTGGCCGGCACGTCGGCGACGCACCGGCTCGTGCCGCGGGCGCTGGCGTCGTTCCTCGCCGAGCACCCGGACGTCGACGTGGAGGCGGCCGAGCGGCCCACCCCGGACACGCTGCGGATGCTCGCCGACGGCGAGGCCGACCTCGGGATCGTCGTCGACGACGGGTCCCGCGCGCCCGGGCCGGGCACCGAGCCGCTGGGCGACGACTCGCTCGTCGTGATCGGCCGTGCCGGCGGCGTCCTGGCCGGTCGCGAGGAGCTGACCTACCGGGAGGTCGCCGAGCACCCGCTCGTCGGACTGGACACCGCGACGCCGCTGCACCGCTGGATCACCGGACGGCTCGGAGAGGACGCCCCGGTGGCCCGGGTCCGCACCCGCGCCCCGACGATCGGCACCGTCGTCACCCTGGCCGCCGCCGGTGTCGGGCTGGCGGTGCTGCCACGCCGGGCCGTCGACCCGGCGGCGCCGCTCGAGGTCTGCGCGCTGCGCGACCCGTGGTCGAGGCGGAGCCTGTCGCTGGCCTGGGGCACGACGGCGCGCCGGGACTCCGACGCGACGGCCGCCCTCGCCGAGCACGTCCGCCGCGCCGCCGGTGTCGACCACGCCCCCGGCCCGGACTCCGGGACCGCGCGGTTCAGCTGAACCGCGCGGTCCCGCGAGCGAGGGTCAGCCCCGGGAGCGGAGCTTGGCCAGCATCTCGTTGTAGGCGGTGAGGTCGGCGTCGCCGTCGCGGTCGGCCTGGCGGTCCTTGCGCACGGCCGTGCGGGTGTCGTCGCGCGACCACTGCACGATCAGCACGATCACCACCAGCAGCATCGGGATCTCACCGGTGGCCCAGGCGATCCCGCCGCCGACGTGCTGGTCCTCGATCAGGCTCGAGACCCAGGGCAGGCCGACCGAGCGGTAGAAGTTCTCGCCGAGCACGGTGTCCGAGCTCATCACCGCGATCCCGAAGAACGCGTGGAACGGCATCGTCGCCAGCAGCACGGCGAGCCGGCCCAGGTGCGGCAGCTTGTTCGGGGCGGTGTCGACGCCGATCAGGGGCCAGAAGAACAGGTACCCGACGAGGATGAAGTGCAGGTTCATCAGCTGGTGCGACCAGTGGAACCGCAGCGCGCCGTCGAACAGCCCGGTGAAGTACAGGACGTAGAACGAGCCGACGAACAGGATCGCGGCCACGGCCGGGTTCGTCAGGACCTTGGCGAAGCCCGAGTGCACGAACGCCAGGATCCACTCGCGCGGGCCGGGCGGGTTGCCCTTGCCGGCGGTCGGCAGCACCCGCAGCGCCAGCGTCACCGGCCCGCCCAGGCACAGCAGCACCGGCGCGAGCATGTTCAGCGACATGTGGCTGATCATGTGCGCGCTGAACATGGCCGGGGAGTAGAAGCCGAGCCCGGACGACGTCGCCAGCAGCACGACGGTGCAGCCGAGGAGCCAGGCCACGGTCCGGCCCGTCGACCAGGGGATCCCGCGGGCCCGGACCGTGCGGACGCCGAGCAGGTACACGCCGGCGGCGAGCAGGATCCCCGTGCCGAAGATGATGTTGAAGCGCCAGTCGACCAGCAGCGGGATCGCGCCGAACGGGCGGTCCACGTCCCAGCCGATCAGCGTCTGCAGGTCGGAGTCGGTGCTGACCAGGAACCGGGGCGGGACCATGTGGCCCATCGCGACCCCCAGCACGGCGACGAGCGCACCGCCGAGCACCAGCGGCACCAGCGTGCGGGAGCCCGCGGCGGCCGGGCCGCGGCGCAGCAGCAGGACCGTCGCCACCCCGACCACCAGGACGAGCGCGATCTCGGCGAGCAGGAGTCGTCCGTACGCGGTCCCGGTCAGCGACCCACCGCCGACGACCACGACCTGGAAGATCAGCTCACCGACGACGAACAGGGTCCCGCTGCCGAGCACGAGCAGGCGGAACCGGCGCCATCCGACGTCGGTGACCTCGCCGCCGTGCGTGCGGTACGCGGCGAGTGCGGCGACCGCGCCCAGCCAGACGATCCCGCCGACGGCGCGGATCATGCCGCCGTCGCCGCTCCAGTCGTGGTTCGCGCCGGTGGCCGCCGGGCTCACCGCGGCCGGGAACACCCAGCACACCGCGGCGAGCAGGCCCATCGCGCCGACGGCACGCCAGCTCAGGAACCAGGTGCAGCCCGCGGCGACCAGCAGCAGCGCGATGCCGGTGAACAACCAGCCCATCGGCTCCTCGAGCGTCGCGAACACCGTGAACCAGCCGGTGAGACCGCCCTGGGCGGGGGCCAGCAGCGCCGAGCCGGTCAGGTCCGAGGTCGTCGTCCAGGCCGCGCCCAGCGCGGCGAACCCGGCCACGGCCGCGGCGACACCCGCCCGGCGCAGGGCCCGGTAGCCCTCGACCCCGACGGTGCCGGAGGCCTGCGGGCGCGCCTGGAACGCGGCGAACAGCAGCGCACCGGCGGCCAGCGCGCCGCTGAGCAGCGCGACCGTCCGTAGCACCGGCCCGAGGATCCGGACGTCCAGCGGCGGAGCCGGGACGCCGACCCGGGCGTAGACCCCGGCATCGGTCAGCACGATCGCGGCCGCGGCCAGCGCGCACACGACGACGCCGAGCACCGTCAGTCCGGTCGCGACGGCACCCGGCCGGAGCCCGCCCGTGCGCGACGCGGGCGCGTCACCACGACCTGCGGGGGCCGCCGCATCGGTCACGGTCTCAGTTGCGCCGCTCAACGTCGGTCCTCCCGGGCTCGTCTGCACGTGAGCCCGGCCGGCCTCGTCCATGCCACGACGCCGGGCCCACCCAGAATGGTCCCCGACCGGGTGCCCCGCGCGCCCGCCCGGGTGCGTCATTGCCGTGCACGACACACCGGGCGCGGAACGGCCTAGAACACGCTCGACCACCAGTCGCTGACCTGGTCCCAGAATCCCCGGGCGTCGTCCCCGATCTGGGACGGGTCCGGCAGGTTCGACGGCAGGCTGGGCAGGTTCGAGGGCAGGCTGGGCAGCTGGGTCGGGATGTTCGACGGCAGCCCGCTCGGCAGGCCCGGGATCGCGGTCGGGATGCCGAAGCCGGGACCGTCGTTCTCGCTGCTGGGAGCCTCCGAGGTCGGGTCGGCCGACGTCGTCGGGGCGGCCGTCGACGACTCCGACTCGCGCGGCGGCGTCGTCTCCTCGGAGCTGTTGTTGTAGACCAGCAGCCCGATCAGCAGGACGAGCAGCACCACCACGAACGCGCCGATCGCGATCCAGCGCCCTGTCTTCGACGACCCCAGGTCGCGTTCCTCGCCCGGCTCCTCCGGCGGCGGGGGCGGCGGCGGGGCCGCACCGGACGCGGCGGAGAGCATCCCGGCGGCCTCCCGGGCGTCCGGGCGCCGCGACGGGTCGGTCGTGGTCATCGCGGCGATCGCGCCGCGCAGCGGCTCCGGCACGTCCCGCGGGACGACGGGGGAGCGGGTCAGCCGCTCGCCGGCGCCCTCGATGCCCTCGCCCTGGTACTCGCGACGCCCGGTCCAGGCCTCGAGCAGCACCAGGCCGAGTGCGTAGACGTCCGCGGGCGGGCCGACGTCGCGTCCGCGCACCTGTTCCGGTGCGAGGTAGGCGGGCGTGCCGACGATCTCGCCGACGGCGGTGTGCCCGTCCCCGCCGAGCAGCGACGCGACGCCGAAGTCGGCGAGCCGGGCACGGCCGTTGCCGTCGACCAGGATGTTCGACGGCTTCACGTCCCGGTGCGTGACGCCCTGGCCGTGCACATAGGCCAGGGTCTGGGCGACCTCCAGGCCGAACCGGCGGATGTCGTCGGCGGGCAGGCGCTCGGCCTCGATCACCTCGCGCAGCGTCGGGCCGTCGACGAGCTCCATCACCAGGTAGGCGCGGTGCGGCTCGACGGCGAAGTCGTGCACCGCGACCAGGCCGGGGTGGTGCAGGTTCGCCATGACCTGCGCCTCCTGCTGGAAGCGCGCATCGGCGGTCGGGTCGTTGCCCGGGCCGAAGATCTTCACCGCGACCGGGCGGTTGAGCCGGGTGTCGGTGGCGCGGTGCACGTCGGCCATCCCGCCCTGCCCGATCAGCCCCTCCAGGCGGTAGCGGCCGCCGACCAGCTCCGGGCCGCCGACCGGCTGCGGCAGCATCCGGGTCGAGTCCGGGTGCGCGGAGCGGGCGTCGACCGGGCCGCCGCCCATGACCTGGGTGCGGTGGTCCTGCGGGCCGACGCGCCGCGTCGCACCGGGGTCGCCCTGCGCCCCCACCGCACGGGTGCGGTCGTCGCCCGGGGGAACGCGGCGGGTGCCGTCCGGGTCGACCTGGCGGGTCGCCACCGGGTCGCCGGGGGGCGGCGGCATCCGGCGGGTGCCGGTCTCGCGCTCGGAGCGGCTCGGCCACGATCCCGGCGGGGGTCCCGGACGGCGGCCCTGCTCGCCGTCACGTGGGTCCGGCCCGCCGCGGCGGGTCCGGTCGTCGTCACCCTGCACGGGTCCTCCCGGGACTCACGGTGGGCGGGCGTGCCCTCGTTCCTGCCGGAGAGGGGAGGCGCCGCCGAGTTCGCGGTGACGGTACCGGGCGATCGGTCGTCCCTGATCGGGTCGGGCGTGACCCGTCCGGGTGTGTCGTGATCGCCGAGGGGTGATCCGGCGGTCAGCGGACCCGGGCCGCGACCCCGTCCAGGACGTCGGCGAACGCGCCGGGGTGGATCTGGAACCGCAGGTGGCTGCTCGCGATGTCGTGGACGTCGAAGCGGTTGTCCGGGGTCAGCGCGTCGGCGTCGGCGATGTAGCGGTCCTGCATCGGCAGGGGCAGCGCGCGGTCCTCGGTGAGCCGGACGTAGGTGCGCGGAATCGTGCCCCAGGTGCGCCCGTCGGCGGTGGCGGCGCCCATGTCGACGTTGAGCGACTCGTCGGGGTCCTGGGTGTGCAGGTAGGCCAGCAGCTCGGCGCGCGTGCCGTCGGCCAGCAGGGCCGTCTGCAGGCCCAGCAGGTGGTCGGGGTCGGCGGTGCGCCAGTTCATCCGCAGCGCACCCACGTCGGCCGGGTTCGCCGCGGCGATGCCCTCGGCGAGGTGCAGCAGGCTCGCCTCCATCTCCGGCGGGTTCGCCGGCGTCCGCGGGACGGGGCAGTGCGCGGAGGCGTAGACGAGGTGGTCGACGAGACCGGGCTCGGCGTTGCCGACCGCGTTCAGCGTCAGCCCGGCCCGGCTGGCGCCGACCAGCACGGTCGGGCCGTGCTCCCGGGCGCGGCGCAGCAGCGCGGTGACGGCGGCGACGTCGTCCCCCGTCCCGATCGTGTTCATCGGGCTCGACTCGGTGGCCAGCGCGACGGCGTCCTGCTCCCCGAGGTAGCCCCACGGGATCGCGGCGTCGAAGCCGTGCCCCGGTAGGTCCACGGCCAGCGCGCGGTGCCCGCGCAGGGCGAGCTCGCGCAGGGCCGGGCCCCAGCACGCGGCGTTGCAGAACGCGCCGGGGACGAGGAGGAACGTCGGGGTGCTCATCGCCGGTCAGTCTGCCCCGGCGACCAGCGGCCCTGCGACCGGTGCCCCGGCGCGCCGGGTCAGCGCGCCGCGGTCGGGACGCGCAGGTCGGCGGCCGGGAACGGCGGGCGGTCGTCGAGGCGCAGTGACGCCCTCCCCGCGGCCCGCCAGGCCCGCGCGGTGAGGTCATTGTCGGACTCGGTGACGAGGTTGCCCATCACCCGCAGCGCGACCGTCATCAACGCCCGCGAGCGCATCCCGACCGGCCCGGCCAGCGGCAGCAGGCGCGGGATCGTCAGCAGCCCGGCGAGGCGGCGCGCGATCGAGAACGCCTGCCCGTAGTGCGTGCGCAGGGTGGCCGGCCACGCCGTCGCGAGGTCACGTTCGCCGGCCATCATCTCGGCGACCAGACGCCCGGTCTCCAGGCCGTAGTCGATGCCCTCGCCGTTGAGCGGGTTCACGCATCCGGCCGCGTCGCCGATCAGGGCCCAGTTCGCCCCGGCCACTCCGGACACCGCGCCGCCCATCGGCAGCAGCGCCGACGCGGTGTGGCGGACCGGGCCGTCGAGCTGCCAGTCGGTGCGGCGCTGGTCGGCGTAGAGCTCGATCAGGCTGCGCAGCCGGACCTGGGCCGGACGGTGCTCGGTGGCCAGCGTGCCGACGCCGATGTTGACCTCGCCGTTGTTCAGCGGGAAGACCCAGCCGTACCCGGCCAGGACCTCGTTCTCCTCGCCGCGCAGCTCCAGGTGCGAGCTGATCCACTCGTCGTCGCTGCGGCCGGAGGTGATGTAGCCCCGCGCGGCGACGCCGTAGGCGGTGTCCTTGTGCCACTCGCGGCCGAGCACCCGGCCCAGGGTGGAGCGCGCGCCGTCGGCGACGACGAGCCGCTTGCACCGCACCGTCCGGCCGTCGGCGAAGACGACTCTCTCCACCCGGTCGCCGAGGTAGGTGACGTCGACGGCCTTCGCGCCGTCCATCGGCACCGCGCCGGCGTCGAGGGCGACCCGGCGGATCCGGTCGTCGAGCGTGGTGCGGGCGACCGCGCCGCCGTGGGCCGGCAGCGCACCGCCGGGCCAGGGCAGCTCCAGGGTCTGCCCGAAGCCGTGTGCGCGCAGGCCCTTGTTCGTGCCGTACCCGCGCACCCACTCGCCGAGGCCCAGGTGGTCGAGCTCGGCGATCGCGCGCGGGGTCAGGCCGTCGCCGCACGTCTTGTCCCGGGGGAACGTCGCGGAGTCGGCCAGCAGGACGTCCAGTCCGTGCCGCGCGGCCCACGCCGCCGCGGCGGAACCGGCCGGTCCGGCGCCCACCACCAGCACGTCGGTGGACTCGGGTGCGGGAGCGGACCCCTCGCCGACGGCGGGTGCAGACGTGGTGGACATGCCTCCAGTGTGGCAACCACTCCGCGGGTCCCGCCCGTCATGTGCGCCCGGTCACCGGCGATCGGCCGGCGCACCACCCGCCGCCGTTCGGCGCACTGTCGCTAGCGTGGTGACGTGTCGAGCACACCCGTCGAGGCCGGTCCACCTGCACCGGTACCCCCGGATCTCCCCGAGACCGGGGAGCCTCCGCGGCGCGGTGACGGCCCCCGCCCCGCGATCCCCGACCTGCTGACGGTCGCCGCGGCCGTCGTGTTCGTCGTGCTGGCGGCGCGGGAGGGATGGCGGCTGCTCGACGCGGGCGTCAACATCTTCGTGTTCTTCCCGCCGCTGCTGGCGAACTGGGCGCCGCACACCGGGCCGGGCACGCCGCTCGCGATCCTCGTGGCGCTCGCCGTGGTGGTGTTCGGGCCGTCGTTCGCGGCCCGGGCGGGCTGGGTCCGGCTGATGTTCGCGGCCTGGGGCGCGGCGTTCGCCTGGACGGTCTCGCTGGCCCTGGTCGACGGCTGGACGGCCGGCATCGCGACCCGCCTGACGAGCGACCAGGAGTACCTCTACGACCTGCCCCGGGTCACCGGCATCGGGCAGATGCTCTCGATCTTCTCCGACCACATCCTGACCACCGGCCAGGACCCGTCGCAGACCTGGTTCTGGTCCACCCACGTCGGTGCGCACCCGCCCGGCGCGTTCGCGGTGTTCATCGGCCTGGACCAGATCGGGCTCTCCGGCGGCGGCGCGGCCGGGGTGGTCGTGATGCTGGTCGGGGCATCGGCCGCCGCGGCCACCGCGGTGACGCTCAGGGCTCTCGGTGCGGAGGACCTCGCGCGGCGGGCGTTGCCGTTCGCGGTGCTGTTCCCGGGCGCGGTGTGGGTCGGGGTCTCCGCGGACGGGATGTTCGCCGGTGTCCTGGCCTGGGGCGTCGCGCTGCTGGCTCTGGCCACGGTCGGGACCGCGCGGGCCCGCACGATCGGCTACGGGCTGGCCGGCGGGCTGGTCCTGACGCTGAGCATCTACCTGTCCTACGGCCTGGCGATCGGCGTGCTGTTCCCGCTCGCGGTGCTGGCGGCGACCCGGAGGTGGTCGATCGTGGCGCCCGCGCTGGGCGGGGCGGCGATCGTCGTCGCGGCGTTCACCCTGTCCGGGTTCTGGTGGCTCGACGGGTTCGACAAGGTCCGGCTGATCTACGCGGGTTCCATCGCGCAGGACCGCCCGTACGAGTACTTCGTCTGGGCCAACATCGCGGCGGTGCTGTTCGCGCTCGGACCGGCCGTCGTGGCGGGCCTGCGGCGCTTCGTGACGCACCCGCGGGCCGTCCCGGTCGGGGCGGCGCTGCTGATCACGGCCGCGGTGCTGGCGATCGCGCTCGCCGACTACTCGGGGATGAGCAAGGCCGAGGTCGAGCGGATCTGGCTACCGTTCGGGGTCTGGCTCGTGCTGGTGTGCGGGCTGCTCCCGCACCGGCAGGTCCGCGGCTGGCTGGTCGCGCAGGCCGTCCTCGCGCTCGCCGTCAACCACCTGCTCACGATGCCGTGGTGAGCGTGCCCTGATGCTCGCCACGAGCGTGCGCAGGAGCCAGATCACGAGTGAGATCGCGAACAGCGCGACCGTCAGCCAGACCCAGCGCTCCCGGTAGGGCTCCTGGTCCAGGCCGGTCGCGGCGAGCGTCGTCGCACCGCCCTGCTGGATGATCCCGGGCAGGAACATGAGCAGCGACAGCCCGGCGCCGAGGACCGGGATCCGGATGTGGTTCACCAGCGGCACCCGGGTCCGGGGCAGCGCCTTCAGCACGAGCGCGAGCACCCGGTCCCCGCCCGCGTAGAGCGGGAACAGCACCAGGTCGTGCAGGAACAGCGCGCCGGCGAACCAGATCAGGACCGAGACCAGCGACGGGTCGTCGATCAGCAGCAGGTCCACCGTGTAGGCGACGAGCGCGAAGCAGGCCAGCACGAGGACCAGCCGGACGAGCGCTCCGGCGCCGAGGCGGGCGAGCGCCCCCGGGCTGCGCCGTGCGCGTTCCGGCGGGGCGGTGGCGGTGGGGGAGTCGGGCTCAGACACGACGGAACTCGATGATGACGACCCACTTCGTGTTGTGCACCCCGGGCAGGGCCGGGACGATCACGCGCGCCGGGTACCCGTGGTCGCGGGAGAGCTCCGCGCCGTTGACCTGCATGGCCAGCAGCGAGTCCGGTGCCAGTACCTGCGCCTGCGTCAGCTGGGCACGGGCGAACGGCCCGACCTCCACCGACCGCACGACAGCCGACGCCGGCTCCGGCACCCCGGCCGCGACCGCGAGGTCACGGAGCCGCACACCCGTCCACGTCTGGGTGCTCGACCAGCCCTCGACGCAGGCGATCGGAAGCTCCGCGGTGTGCTGGGGCATGGCGGCGAGGTCGGCGCGTTCCAGGCGCACCGGCGACGGTCCGCCGTTCAGGGTCAGGGCCCAGCCGTCGGTGATCGCGGCCGCGGCGATGCCGGAGGCGACGAACGTGCGGTTGACCGGGAAGTCGTTCGGCCCGCCGGCCTCGGTCGAGTCCGGCGCCGTGGTGCGGCCCCGGGGCAGCAGCAGCGCGGTGGGCCGCAGCCGACCGCCGAGCGTCTGCCCGAGCGTGATCGCGGCGACGAACAGCGCGCCACCACCGACGAGGGCCAGCGCACCGCGGCGCGTCATCGTGGGCGGGTCCGGGTCGGGCGCCACGAGACCGTGGACGTCGGGCGGCTCCGGGACGGTCGCCGACAGCGGTGTGCGCAGCTCACGGACCAGCGAGCGGGAGCGCAGGCTGCGCACCATCGTCGGCAGCTTGAGCAGCACGTGCAGGACGAACGCGGCGATGAAGACCCAGGCGCCGACGAAGTGCGCCAGGTAGAAGCTGAACCCGAACACGTAGTCGTACTGGATGTTGAGCAGGCCGGTGACGATCTCGAACAGGATCCCGCCGACGAGCAGGACCAGCGACAGCCGCTCGAGCGCTCTGACCGGGCCCTTCGGCGGGCCGGTGAACAGCTTGGGGATCACCGACCAGAGCTTGGCCAGCACGACCGGCACCAGGATCATCCCGAGCCCGATGTGCAGGCCCTCGGTCAGCCGGAACAGCCACGACGGCGACACCGGCCACTCGAAGAACGGCAGCCGCAGGAAGCCCACGTCGGACGGGATGGACTGCCCGAACTGCGGCGAGTACGCCATCCAGTCGAGCAGCCCGGTCACGATGACGATCGGCAGACCGATCAGCAGCGGGAGGGCGAACATCGAGGTCAGCCAGGGACCACGGATGGGACTGCGCCACCGGAGGACCCGTGAAGACCTCATGACCTGGTCAGCTCCACGAAGGATCGGTGCCCGGTGTACCGCGCGGTCGTGGCGAGACCGACGGAGGCGGCCATCCGGGTCAGCTCCTCGATCCCGACGACGGCCCACGGCAGCGGCTCCCCGACCGCCGGTCCGGTGCAGACCTGCACCGTTCCCGTCCAGACGAGCTCCGGGCGCGGGTCGGCCTCGACCAGCACGGTGCCGCCCGGCGCGAGCAGGCGCGACGCCCGCTCCAGCAGCCGGTCCGGCTCGCCGCCGATGCCGATGTTGCCGTCGGCGAGCAGCACGTGGCCCCAGTCGCCCTCGGTGGGCAGCGGGGCGAACAGGTCCTGGCGGATCATCGAGACCCGGCGACGGCGGCAGTGCGTGGCCGCGACGCCGGACTGGTCGACCCCGAGCACCGGCACCCCACGCTGCGCGAGCGCGGCGACCAGCCGTCCGGGGCCGCAGCCGAGGTCGACGGTCGGGCCGCTGCAGCGGTCGAGCAGCCAGTCGTCCTCGCCGCCGGCCGCGTCGGTCCAGCGGGAGACGTCGAGCAGGACCTCGGTGCCGTCGCTGCACAGCAGCCGGGAGGGGATCCCGGCCAGCGCGGCGTCGAACGCGAGACGGGTGGCGGCGGCGGTCATGCCGGGCTCCCTGCGGTCAGCGCGGACGTCAACGCGTCCACGGAGGCGGCGAAGCGGGAACCGGGGACCAGGGCGGCGACCTCGACGGCCTCGTCGGCGGTGTCGACATCGGTGAGCTCGGGTACGGTCGCGACCCGCAGACCCGCGGCGCGCAGCGCCGCCAGCGTCCGGGCCCCGGTGTCGTCGCACGACATGGGGACGTCGGCGAGCAGGGCGGCCCGGCGCGGGTCGCGCAGGCCGAGGATCCACCAGCCGCCGTCGGTGGCGTGTCCGAGCACCGCGTCGGTGCCCGGGGTGAGCAGGGTGCGGGCGCACTCGCCGAGCAGCTCGGCGGAGGCCTGCGGGGTGTCCATCGCGACCTGCAGGCTGGGCAGCTCGGGGTGCAGCGCGGCGGCGTCGGCGTGCGCGGCGGCGATCCGCTCGCCGAGCGAGTCCCCGCGCTGCTCGACGACGTCCGTGCGGTCCAGGACGGCGTGCAGCTCCTCGGCCAGCACGGCGTCGGAGCGCTCGCCGGTGAACGAGACGACCGGGCGCACGCCCGGCACGGCCAGCACCGCGTCCAGGGTGTCGAGCAGGGACGCCGCGGCCAGGGTCGCGGCCTGCTCGGCGGTGGCCGGCGGGCACAGACGGGTCTTCACCCGGCCGGGGACCGGGGCCTTGGCCAGCACGATGATCGCGACCGGGGTCGCCGTCTCACCGGTGGTCATCGCAACAGTCCCGTCATGTCCCGGGCGGCCCGGAAGGTGCCCTTCACCGAACCGGAGACCTTCGAGCGGCCCCCGGCGCGTCGGGAGTAGGCGACCGGGATCTCGTCGAACGTCCAGCCCGCGGCCCCTGCCTTGATCAGCAGCTCCAGCGGGTAACCGAACGCGCGGTCCTCGATCTGCAGGTCGATCAGCGCCTTGCGGTGCGCGACCCGGATAGGCGCGATGTCGTGCACCGGGACGCCCTTGCCGCGCAGCATCGCGGCGATCACCGAGTTCGCGGCGCGGGCGTGCCAGGGCCACACCCCGGCGGTGTCGGGGATCCGGCGGCCGACGGCCATGTCGGCCCGGCCGTCCATGACGGTCTCGGCCATCCCGGGCAGCACGTCCGGGTCCAGGGACCCGTCACCGTCGAGGAAGGCGACGAGATCGGCCTCGGCGTTGACCAGGCCGGTGTGTACGGCGGCGCCGTACCCGCGGCGGGGCTCGACGACGACACGGGCGCCGTGGGCGCGGGCCACGTCGGCGGTGGCGTCGGTGGACCCGTTGTCCACGACGAGGACGGGCCAGTCCGCGGGCAGTCGCTTCAGAACCGCGGGCAGGGCTTCTTCCTCGTCGAGACAGGGGAGCACGATCTCAGGACATCGGTGCACGGCGTGATCTTGGCCCTTTCGGGTGGGGTGCGCTCGGGGGCTGGAAAGGTGTTCGGTCCCGGGCGGACATCGGTTCGGCGGTGGGTCAGGCGTTCAGCCCGGCGGGGGAACGCAGCGGGTCGGTCGCGAACGCGGCGACGCCCTCGGCGAAGCCCGTCGCGGCCCGGAAGCCCAGACGCTCCTTCGCGTAGGACGGGTCGGCGACGACGTGCCGGACGTCGCCCGGACGGGCACCGCCGACGACCTGCGGGGCCGGTCCGTTCATCGCGGTGGCGAGCTCGGTGGCGAGGTCCAGGATCGTGTGCGGCTCGCCGGAGCAGACGTTCGCGGCACCGAACCCGGTCGAGGTCGGCTCCGCCGCGAGTGCGAGTGCGTTGGCCGCCGCCACGTCCGAGACGTGCACGAAGTCACGTCGCTGCAGGCCGTCCTCCATCACCCGGGGGCCTTCGCCGCGTTCCAGAGCGGACCGGAAAATCGACGCTACCCCGGAGTACGGGGTGTCGCGCGGCATCCGCGCCCCGTAGACGTTGTGGTAGCGCAACGCCCAGACGGTGCCGCCCGTCTGGCGTGCCCACGCGCTGCACAGGTGTTCCTGTGCGAGCTTGGTGGCGGCGTAGGTGCTGCGCGGGTCCAGCTGCGCGGACTCCGGGACCAGCCCGGACACCAGGTCGCGCCCGCACTCGGGGCACAGCGGCTCGAAGCGGCCCGCGTCGATGTCGGCGAACGCGCGCGGCCCGGGACGGACGACGCCGTGCTCCGGGCAGTCGTAGCGGCCCTCGCCGTAGACGACCATCGAGCCCGCGAGCACCATCCGGGAGACCTTCGCCTCGTGCATCGCCGCCAGCAGCACCGCGGTGCCCAGGTCGTTGTTGGACGCGAAGTCCGGCCCGTCCGAGGGGTCCACGCCGTGACCCACCATCGCGGCCTGGTGGCACACCGCGTCCACGGCGGGGAGCAGGCGGCGCAGCACCTCGGGGTCGCGGACGTCGCCCTGGACCAGCTCGTGGGAGGAGATCCACTCCGGGGCCCGGCCGCCGTGCGCCTGCGGCAGCAGTGCGTCGAGCAGGACCACCTCGTGCCCGTCGGCGGTCAGTCGGTCCGCGATGTGCGAGCCGATGAAGCCCGCCCCGCCGGTCACCAGTACTCGCATGGCGCGCAGAGTATGGGTCACCCCCGTCCGGGGCAGCGGCGGCCCGGGGCTCACCGGTCCGCCCGGCGTGTCGCGGTTCCTCCGGTGCGATGCGCGTCCCGGGGGGACCTCCTACCCGGTCGGTCCGTCCAGTAGCGCGTCCACCCCGGCCAGCGCGAGGCCGAACATCCCGGCGCGGGCCTCGCGCGCCGTCGTCCAGCCGCGGTGCTCCCACTCCGGGCCGGCCAGCGAGTCGGCGGCGAGCAGGAGCTGGGCGAACCGGACCCCGGTGAACCGGGCGACCGCCAGCAGCGCCGCGGCCTCCATCTCGACGACCGCACAGCCCTCTTCACGACGGCGACGTACCCGCTCCGGGGTCTCCCGGAACACGGCGTCGGTGGTCCAGCTCCGGCCGACCACGTACGGCACGCCCTCCCGGCCCAGCAGAGCCGACAGCGCGTCGACGCCGGCCGGGTCGGCCTCGACCACCCGGCCCGCGGGCAGGTAGTGGAACGAGGTGCCCTCGTCGCGCAGGGCGCTGCCGAGCACGACGGCGTGGCCCAGCGTCAGGTGCGGCAGCAGCGCACCGGCCCCGCCGACACCGACCACCGTGCGCACGCCGAGCGCGGCGAGCTCCTCGAGGAACATCGCCGCAAGCGGAGCCCCGACGCCGGGGTGCAGGACGGCGACCGGGCGTCCGGCGGGGGAGTCGACGACCCAGAGCGGGTTGCGTCCCAGCTCCGAGCGCAGCGTGGTCGCGGCGCGGGCGGTGGCCCCGACGCCGTCGACGACCTCGGGGAACCAGCACATGACGGCCGCGGCCGGCATGTCGTCGACCTCCGGGACGATCTCGGACGCGCGGATCACGCCGGACTCGCCCAGGTCGTCCTCGAGCAGGGGCAGGTCGGTGACGGGTGCGGCTCCCGTGCCGTTCGGGTCGGTGCTCATCGCGGGCGATCATCGCCTGTCGCGCACCGGGTCGTCTCCTCCGGGCCCGCAGGTGAGCGCTCCCGGCCGTCCGGCCGGCGGCGGATCCGGCCGTGCCGGGCCGGATGCCGCTATCGTCGGATCCAGGTGCGAGTGGTGCGGAACGGCGACACCCCGATGTCGTCGTGACGACCCGCTCCTACAGGATGGTGGACGATGCCCGGTGACTTCCGAGGCCGCCCCCCGCAGGGCGGCGGGCCGCCCCCGCGCGGTGGCCGCGGTCCCGGCTGGGCGAACCAGCCGCCGCGTCGCCAGCCCCCACCCGGTCGACAGGCCCCGCCGTCCCCGCCGCAGGCCCCGCCGCCCTCGGCTCCCCGTCCGGGCGGGCCGCTGCGCCAGCCGCCGCCGCGGCAGGGCGGACGTATGCCCCCACCCGGGCGCGGTGGAGCGGCCCGTGGCGGAGCACTGCCCCCGCCGGTCCCGCAGCGGGCCCGGGGTGGAGCGATGCCGCCGCCGGCGCACCCGGCGTCGCAGGCGCCGCGCGGCTACGGCGGAGGTGGTGGCGGAGGCCCGCTGCTGCGCCGCCCGACGAACCTCCGGATGCCGACCGGGCTGTTCCGGGGCGGGCGCTGGAAGGCCGTGCTGGTCGTCCTGCTGGTCGCGATCGTCGGCTTCGGCGTCTACCTCGACGCGAACCTGTCCCGGGTGGAGGCGCTGCCCTCGGACAGCGAGGCGTCCTCGGACGGCACCAACTACCTGATCGTCGGCTCGGACAGCCGCGACGGCCTGTCCGCCGAGGACGAGGAACGCCTGGCCACCGGCGACGCCGCGGGCCAGCGCACCGACACGATCATGCTGCTGCACACCGGCAGCTCCGGCGACGTGCTGGTCTCCATTCCGCGCGACTCCTACGTCCCGATCCCGGGCAACGGCAGCAACAAGATCAACGCTGCGTACGCGATCGGCGGCCCGCAGCTGCTCGTGCAGACCGTCGAGGCCGCGACCGGGCTGCGCATCGACCACTACGCCGAGGTCGGCTTCGGCGGGTTCGTCGGCGCGGTGGACGCGGTCGGCGGGGTGACCATGGACATCCCCACCGCGATCGAGGACCCCAAGGCCGGGCTCAACATCCAGGCCGGTGAGCAGGAGCTCGACGGCCAGACGGCGCTCGGCTACGTCCGCACCCGCGCCACCGCCGGGTCGGACTTCGACCGCGTCGGCCGGCAGCGCGCGTTCCTCTCGGCGCTGATGAACAAGGCGACCAGCCCGCTGACGCTGATCAACCCGTTCCGGATGATCCCGCTGGCCTCGGCCATGACCGACACGATCACCGTCGACGACGGCGACCACCTGTGGAACCTGGCGTTCCTCGCCTGGGGGATGAAGGGCGTCTCCGGCGGTGACGGCGTCGCCACGACGGTGCCGGTCGCCCGCGGCGGGTCCGGTGCCACCCTGCGCTGGGACCGCTCCCGCGCGACGAACCTCTGGGGCGCCCTGCAGAAGGACGAGGCCCCCTCGAAGGCCGACTACGGCCCCTGACCGGTCAGGCGGTCTTGCGGGGAGCCCGCTTGCGGGTGGTCGTGGTCTTCGCGTCCGACTCGACCTTGTCGTCGGCCCCGGTGTCGTCGGACTTCTTCGAGCGGGAGCGGGTCGTGCCCGATCCGGAGCTCGAGGCCGTGCTCCGGCGACGGGTGGTGGTGGTCTTCTTCCCGTCGTCCCCGGAGTCGGACCCGGTGTCGTCCTTCGGGTCGGCCGTGTCGTCGGCCTGGTCGTCCTCGGACCCGGTCTTCGGCTTCGACGACGTCGACTTCGACGTGGAGCCGCGGGCGGCGTCGACGCTGGCCTGCAGGGCCGAGAGCAGGTCGCTCATCGAGTCCGCGCTGTCGTCGCGCTTCTCCGCGGCCGGGGCCGGGCGGGCGTCGCCGTGCTCCTTCTTCGACTCGATCAGCTCGACGACGGCGTCGCGGTAGTCGTCGTGGAAGTCGGCCGGGTCGAAGTCCGCGCCCATGCTCTCCACCAGGGACGACGCCATCTGCAGCTCCTGCGGGCGCAGCTCGACGTCGGTCTCGAGGATGTCGAACTCGGGCTCGCGCACCTCGTCCGGCCACAGCATCGTCTGCAGCACGATCGCCTTGCCGCGCACGCGCAGCAGCGCGATCGTCTCCCGCTGGCGCAGGGCGACCTTGACCACGGCCATCCGGTCGGTCTCGGTCAGCGCCTCGCGCAGCAGCGCGTAGGGCTTGGCCGCCTTCGTCTCGGGCTCGAGGAAGTAGCTCTTGTCGAACAGCAGCGGGTCGATCTGGTCGGCCGGTACGAACTCGATGACGTCGATCTCGTGCCCGGTGGCGACCGGCAGCGAGTTGAGGTCGTTCTCGTCGAGGGTGATCAGCTCGCCCTCGGGGGTCTCGTAGCCCTTGGCGATGTCGGCGTACTCGACGACCTCGTCGCAGACCTGGCAGGTCCGCTTGTAGCGGATCCGGCCCCCGTCGGCCTCGTGGACCTGGTGGAACCGGACGTCGTGGTTCGTCGTCGCCGAGTAGACCTTGATCGGCACGCTGACCAGCCCGAAGGACACGGCCCCGCTCCAGATGGCACGCATGGCGTTCCTCCCCCTCGTGGCGAACCGAACTCGGTCGTGGCACGCCGACCCCGGCCCGGCGGTGACAGCATGACGGTGTGTTGCCCATGCTCGCCACCCCCGGACCCCTCCCGACCGGGGACGACTGGCTCTTCGAGGTCAAGTGGGACGGCATGCGGGTCATCGCCGACGTCGCCGACGGGACCCTGCAGCTGGCGACCCGCACCGGGCGTGACGTCACCGCCAACTTCCCGGAGCTCGCCGGTCTGGCCGAGCTCGCGCCGGACGTCGTCCTCGACGGTGAGGTCGTGCTGCTCGACGGCGGGGTACCCAGTTTCGACGCGCTCGCACATCGGATGCACTCGGCCGTGTCGCCGTCGGTGGCCCTCGCCCGGCCGGTCACGTTCATGGTGTTCGACGTGCTGCGCCTCTACGGGGTGGACCTGACCGACCGTCCGCTCGCCGAACGCCGCGCCACCCTGGACCGGCTCGACCTGGACGGCCTCGACACCGTCGCGTCGTCCCCGCTCTACCCGGACGGCGAGGCGCTGATGGCCGTCACCGGGGAGCGCGGGATGGAGGGCGTGGTCGCCAAGCGCGCCGACTCGGTGTACCGGGCGGGCCGGCGCAGCCCGAGCTGGGTCAAGGTCACGCACCGGTACTCGCAGACCTGCCTGATCGGCGGCTGGCGCTCCGAGCGCACCAGCGTGCTGCGGATCGGTGCCCTGCTGCTCGGTGTCCCGGACGACGACGGAGGGATGACGTTCGCCGGCCGCGTCGGGTCCGGGCTGGCCGGGTCCGCGGTGCAGCAGGTGCTGGCCGAGCGGCTGGCCCCGGTGACGACGGCGGCCTCCCCGTTCGGCGGGGACGTCCCGCGGGTCGATGCGAACGGGGCGCACTGGACCGAGCCGACGATCGTGGTCGAGGTCGCGCACCTGGGCTGGACCGCGGCCGGGCGTCTGCGCCAGCCGGTGTTCCGCGGGGTCCGTGACGACGTCGAACCGTCGGAGATCCGTCGCGAGCGGGGCTAGCTATCCATCCTGGTCCAGGACCCACCCGGCGTGTTGGATGGGCCTACCCGCGCCGCACCCCCGACGGCGCCCGAGGTGTGACGGCGGTGCGCGATGGCGACCATGCTGACCTGGCAGTCCGACGACGGCGTCGGCCTGGAGTCCGCACGGGTGCTGCTGAACGGCGGCGGGTTCCGCGCCGTGGGCCGGATGATCCGCGACGTCGACGGCTGCGTGTTCACCGCGTCCTACCGGCTGGCGGTGGGCGACGACGGCGCCGTGCAGCGCCTGGTCGTGGACGCGGCGTCGGCCGAGCGGGAGAAGAGCCTGACGATCAACCGCAGCGCCGACGGCGACTGGCTGGTCGACGACGGCTCCGGCAACACCCGCCTGTCCGTGGGCGGCGCGCTGGACGTGGACCTGGCGTTCAGCCCGGTCTTCAACACGATCCCGATCCGGCGCCTGGACCTGCACCGGGAGGAGTCCCAGCACACGATCCCGGTGGCGTTCGTGTCGTTGCCCGACCTGACCGTCGAGCTCGCCGAGCAGACCTACCGGACCGTCTCGGCCGGTGCCGGCGGCGCCCCGGCGGTGGTGGGGTTCTCGGCCGGGGGCTTCGCCGCGGAGATCACCGTCGACGACGACGGCCTGGTCCTCGACTACCCGGGCATCGCCCGGCGTGCGGAGCTCGCCACCCGCGCCTAGTTCTTCCAGGGCTCCACGACGTCGCCGCGACGGCCGAGCTCGCGCAGCTCGGCCAGTACCGCGTCCGGGTCGTCGCCGTCCAGCGACACCGGCAGGGCCAGAGGCTCCCGGGTCGACGCCCAGCGCTGACGGCCCTCGTAGCCGTTCGTCACCGTCGCCGCGAGCCCGCCGGTGGAGGCGAGCGAGCCGCGCATCGCGCCGAGGCGGCCGAGCGCGTCGTCGACGGCGGCGAGCAGCGCGCTGCGGTTGCCCTCGCACATCGCGAGCACCAGCTCGGGCCGGGTGCCGGCGACCCGGGTGCCGTCGGCGAACGAGCTCGCCGCGAGCGACAGCGCGAGGTCGTCGCCCTGCCCGCCCGCACCGACGGCGGACAGCACGGCGGCGAACAGGTGCGGGAGGTGCGAGATCCTCGCGACGGCCAGGTCGTGCTCGTCGGAGGCGGCCGGGACGACCCGCGCCCCGCACGCCCAGGCCAGCTCGGCGACGTCGCGCCACACGTCGAGGTCCAGCCCGTCGTCGGCCGCGACGACCCACGCCGCACCGGTGAACAGGTCCGCGTCCCCGGCGGCCCAGCCGGACTCGGCGGTGCCGGCCATCGGGTGCCCGCCGACGTAGCGGGCCTGCGGCGCGTGCTCGATCACGGCGTCGGCCACCGCGCCCTTCACGCTGATCGCGTCGGTCAGGCGGCAGTCCGGGGCGATCTCGTCGATCCGCGCCAGCACCGCGTCCAGCGCCGTCAGCGGTACCGCGACGACGACCAGCGCGTCGGTCTCGGCGGCCCGGCGCAGCGCGGCGTCGGTGTCGGTGGTGACGTCGAACCCGTCGGCGACGGCGGCCGCCGCGGTCGGCTCGGACGCGGCCGTGCCCCACGCGTCACGCCCGTCACGGACGGCGGCCCGCAGCACGGACCCGCCGATCAGACCGGTTCCCAGAACGCAGACCGCTCGCATGCCGAGCAGGGTAGTGGGGCGCTCGCCGCGACCCGCACGCACCGGAACGCGCTGCCTCGCTCCCGGCCGTCACATCGGGGAGCTCGGCGCGCGTACCGGCCTCAGACGCCTTCCACGGCGGCCGCGGCCCGCAGGATCGGGGTGACGTCGGGGCCGACGGCCGCGAGCTGCACCCCGGCCGGAAGACCGTCGGCGGGCAGGGCGACCGGGACCGACAGCGCCGGGCGGTCGGTCAGGTTGAACGGGCTGGTCAGCGCCAGCATCGACGTCCGGACGTGCGCGGACCCGCCGTCCGCGACGTCGACCTCCTCGGCGCCGATCGGGGTGGCGCGCAGCCGGGTGGTCGCGGTGAGGACGACGTCGACGCGGGCGCCGAGGTGGGCCAGCAGGTCGTCGCCGAGCCGACGGCGGGCGCGCTGCGCGGTGACGTAGGCGTGCGCGAGCGTCCCGGCCTGCGCGTCGAGACGGTCCCGGGTGGCGGGCCGGTACTCGTCACGACGGCTCTCGAACCACTCCCGGTGCGTCGCGTAGGCCTCGGCGCCGCCGATCGTCGGATACGTCGCGGCGAGCTCGGCGACGCCCGGCGTGCGGACGGCGACGACCTCGGCGCCGGCGCGGTCCAGTGCGTCGGCGGCCGCGGTGACGGCGGCGGCCAGCACCGGGTCGTGCGGGTGCCAGTACTCGTCCTCCGGAACCCCGACGCGCAGGCCGCGCACGTCGTCGCGGGCCCCGGCGCCGGTGAGTGCGTCCCAGGCGAGCCCGGCGGAGGCGACGTCGGGGGCCAGCAGCCCGACCGTGTCGAACGACGCGGACAGCGGGAACACCCCGTCGCCGGGCAGCACACCGCGGCGCGGCTTGAGCCCGACGACGCCGCACAGCGCGGCCGGGGTGCGCACGCTCGCCCCGGTGTCGGTGCCGATCGTCAGCGCCAGGTGCCCGGCCGCGAGCGTCGCCGCCGACCCGGACGAGGAGCCGCCGGTGATCCGGGTGAGGGCGTGCGGGTTGCGCGCCGGACCGGTCGCCGCGGTGTCGCCGAGAGGGCCGTAGGCGAACTCGTGGGTGTGCAGCTTGCCGACGACGACCGCCCCGGCCGCACGCAGCCGCGCCACGATCGGAGCGTCCGCGCCCGCCGGGGGCGCGTCGGCCAGGATCTGCGAGCCGCAGCGGGTGGGCAGCCCGGCCACGTCGATCAGGTCCTTGACCCCGACCGCGACGCCGTGCAGCGGACCGGTCCGCTCGCCCCGCCGCGCGGACTCCGTCAGCTCCGCCGCGCGCCGCCGGGCGCCCTCGGCGTCGAGCGTGACCACCGAGTTCGTGGTGTCGCCGGCGAGCCGTTCCAGCACGTCCTCGACGTGGTCGGACGGGGTGATCGTGCCGTCGCTCAGCGCGCGGACCAGGTCGGGGAGGGAGAACACGCCCGTACCCTCTCAGCCAGCGGTTCTCAGGCCGTCAGTGCGGCGAGAGCGAGCCCGGCGTAGACCGCGACCCCGGACGGCAGCGCGGACTCGTCGAACACGACGCGGTTGGAGTGGTTCGGCGGCGCCGTGTCGGGAGCGACCCCGGCCGGGCGGGCACCGAGGAACGCCAGCGCACCCGGCACCCGCTGCAGCACGTAGGAGAAGTCCTCGGCGCCCATGATCGGGGTCGGCATCGCCGCGCACCGCGGCTCGCCGAGGATCTTCCCGCCGACCCTGGCCACGGCCTCCGCGGCGGCGGGGTCGTTCACCGTCACCGGGTAGCCCGGCTCGATCTCGATCTCGGCGGTGCAGCCGTGGGCCAGCGCGAGGTGACGGCAGACCTGCTCGATCTCGGCGCGCAGCTGGACGCGGACCGGCTCGGACAGCGTCCGCAGTGTGCCCTCCAGCTCGGCGGTCTCCGGGATGACGTTGCCGGTGGTCCCGGCCGTGATCCGGGCGATCGTGAGCACGGCCGGGTCGTGCGGGCCGATCCGGCGGGTCAGCATCGTCTGCAGCGCGCCGACCATCGCCGCGGCCGCGGGGATGGGGTCGCACGCGTCCTGCGGCGCCGAGGCGTGCCCGCCCCGGCCGGTGACGGTGACGCGGACGACGTCGGCCGCGGCCATGATCGGGCCGGGGCGGTGGTGCAGCTCCCCGGACGGCAGCGTCGAGGAGATGTGCAGGGCGAACGCCGACTCCGGACCGCCGGCCGGGCCGTAGCGCTCCAGCAGCCCCTCCTCGATCATGTACCGCGCCCCGTGGAAGCCCTCCTCGCCGGGCTGGAACATCAGCAGCACCCGTCCGGCCAGGCGCTCGCGGTCCTCGGCGAGCAGCCGGGCGGCCGAGGCCAGCATCGCGACGTGCGTGTCGTGCCCGCAGGCGTGCATCGCGCCGTCGACCTCGGAGGCGAACTCGAGACCGGTGTCCTCCTGCAGCGGCAGCGCGTCCATGTCGCCGCGCAGCAGCACCGTCGGCCCGGGCCGGCCGCCCTCGATCACGCCGACCACGGAGGTGCACGACTCACCCAGGTGCAGCGTGATCGGCAGGTCGGCCAGGGCGTCCCGGACGGCGTCGCGGGTGGCGGGCAGGTCGAGCCCGAGCTCGGGCCGCCGGTGCAGCGTGCGGCGCAGCGCGACGGTGTGCGGCTGGATCGCCTGGGCCCGGCCCAGCAGGCCGACCGGGAGGTCGCGGACGGACGAGGGGGTGATCGCCATGCCCCGATGGTGGCAGTGTGACGGGCCATACTCGGATGTGGCGTGGACCACAATGGTCAGGGGGACGTACCGTAGGCCCGTGCCCACGCAGAGCGTCGAAGCCGCCCCCGCCAAGCGGGGCTCCGCCCTGCCCGGATTCGCGGTGGCCGCCATCCGGGAGGAGGGCCGCTGGCGGTGCGTCCGTCTCGACGCCGTCGCCCTGGAGGACCTGGACGCCGCGATCACCGCGCTGCGCGGGCTGCGCTCACAGGGGGCCGTGATCGGGCTGCTCGACGTGGACGACGAGTTCTTCGTCCTGCTCCGCCCGGGCCCCGGCGGCGTGCGCCTGCTGATCTCCGACGCGGTCGCCGCGCTGGACTACGACGTGGCCGCCGACGTGCTCGACCTGCTGCGCGTCGAGCTCCCGCCGGACGACGACGCGCTCGACGACCCGTGGCCCGAGGGCGACCTGGGCATCCTGTCCGACCTCGGCCTGCCCGCGGACGAGCTGGAGATCCTGGTCGGCGACCTGGACCTCTACCCGGACGAACAGCTCGAGTCGATCGCCCGCCGTCTCGGTTTCGCCGACTCGCTGGACGAGGCCGTCGGCCACTGAGCCGGCCGGCGCCGATCCACTCCTGCACGTGCACGCCCTCCCGGCCGACGAGGCCGCCGTCCGCCGTGCCCTGACCGTGGCGGGCGAGGCGGCCCGCACCGGCGACGTCCCGATCGGCGCGGTCGTCCTCGCCGCGGACGGCACCGAGCTCGCCGCCGCCTGCAACGCCCGCGAGGCGCTCGGCGACCCCACCGCACATGCGGAGGTGCTCGCGTTGCGCGCCGCGGCGGCCGTCGTGGGGGAGTGGCGCCTCGACGGTGTGACGCTCGCGGTGACCGTCGAGCCCTGCACGATGTGCGCCGGCGCGATCGGGCTGGCCCGGGTCGCGCGGGTGGTGTTCGGCGCCTGGGAGCCCAAGACCGGAGCGGCCGGCTCGCTGTGGGACGTGTTGCGCGACCGCCGTCTGACGCACCGTCCGGAGGTCGTGGGCGGGGTCTGCGCCGACGAGGCGGCCGCGTTGATGGAGGAGTTCTTCGCCGGACACCGCGGCACCCACCCCGGGCCGTGAGCGCGAGGAGCGGGTGGGTAACCTTGTCGGCGGTAGCGTGTCCGAGCGGCCGAAGGAGCGCGCCTCGAAAGCGCGTGAGGTGAGAGCCTCCGTGGGTTCAAATCCCACCGCTACCGCCATCCGAGCGCCGGGTCCCGATCAGGGGCCCGGCGTTCGTCGTGTGCGAGGGGTCGTCACACAGGCGATCGGGTCCAACGCTCCGCCGCCGGTCGTGGCGCCGCACTGCCCGTCCGGACCAGCGCTCTCACGCTCCGTGGACCCCGCAACACTCACCTGGACGAGTGAATCTCGTAACGAATCCCCGATCCGCACGACAGCGAGCCGAAGCGGCAAAAAATCCGCATCTGCGGGTTAGGGTGCCCTGATCGGCGAGCCGGTGAACTGCGGTTATCCGGAATTCGTCCGGATCGTGTGCGCCGATCGGTCGACGCCGGTACGTCGTCCCGTGTCGTATCCGTAGAACGGGCTATGCCGTTGGCACGTCAACAGTCCCCGGCAGGGTCCGCTCCCCCCTTCGTGATCCGCCGGGCAGTAGTTGGAGAGGACAACGATGCCCGCTCATCGCGCAGCCACCACCACGCCGCGGCCGGACCGCACCGGGGTCAGCCGTCGCCGCTTCCTCGGCTACGTGATCGCCGCCCCCACTCTCGTCGTCGCGGCGGAGATGGGTCGCGAGGCCATCATGGGCGCACCGGAGGCCTCGGCGGCCGCGGTCCCGTCGCCGCCGCTCCCGGCGGAGCTCTACGACCTGCTCGACGTCCTGCGGGACTCGGCGCGCCCCACGGCGAACCTCATCCGTATCGAGGTCAACCGGGACGGCACCGTCTCGTTCGCCCTGCCCCGTGCCGACAACGGCCAGGGCATCATCACCTCGACGCAGATGATCATCGCCGAGGAGATGAACCTCGACCCGGACCAGGTGATCGTCACCCTGGCCGACGCCCGCCCGGAGCTGGTGTTCAACCAGCTCACGGCCGGCTCGAGCACCACCTTCACCACCTTCACCCCGATCCGGGTGGCCGCCGCGCTCGCGCAGGGCCGGCTGCTCGCCGCCGCGTCCGCGCAGCTGGGGCAGGAGGTCGGTCTCCTCACCAGCCGGCAGGGCCTGATCACCGGCAACAACGGCAAGGCGCTCCCGTTCGGTGAGCTCACCGAGGCGGCGTCGAGCTCGGTCACCGAGGCCACCGACGTCGTGCTCAAGCCGCGCGAAGAGTTCACCGTCATCGGCACGCCGCGCACCAAGTCGGACGCGCGCGAGATGGTCACCGGCAAGAAGCAGTTCGCCACCGACCTGCAGATCCCGGACGCGCTGCCCACCGTCATCTGCCGCGGACCGGGACTCAACTCGGCCCTGATCAGCGTCGACAACATCGACGAGGTCCGGAACATGCCCGGCGTCACCGACGTCGAGGAGGTCCCCTCCGGCGTCGCGGTCCGCGCGAACACGTTCGGCCAGGCCATCGACGGTGTCAACGCGATCCGTGCCCAGTGGGACGGCGGCACCATCGAGGGCGAGAACGACGACTCGGTGCTGGCCAAACTGCGCCAGGGGGAGCTGCCGCTGGCCGTGCCGGCCGGTGTCGGCGACACCCTCGAGGGCGACTTCGTCTTCTACTTCCGCAGCAACTCCTCGCTCGAGACGAACTGCGCGATCGCCGACGTCCGCAGCGACGGCACCGCCGAGGTCTGGGGTCCGGCGAAGAACCCGATCGCGGCCCAGGCCGAGTGCGCGAAGAAGCTGGGCATCCCCCAGAACGCGGTCACCTTCCACGTCATCCAGGGCGGCGGGTCGTTCGGCCGCAAGCTGTTCTCCGACGCCGCCGAGGAGGCGTGCGAGGTCTCGCAGAAGATGGGCAAGCCCGTCAAGCTGATGTGGACCCGCGCCGACGACTCGCGCCAGGGCCGCACGCACCCGATGGCCACCACGCGGATCCGCGCGCTGGTCACCGGCGACTCGGTCGCGAGCTTCGAGATCCGGCACACCAGCGTCGCCACCGAGATCAACCCGGGCCTCGGCGAGGCGATCACCGCCGCCGCGACCAAGGCTCCGCTGGGGAACCTGACGGTCTCCCAGTCGATCTACGTGACCACCCAGGTGACGCCGTACAACGTCGGTGTGTCGACCAGCCTCCTCAACGAGGTCGACATGCGGTTCAACACCAGCTCGATGCGCAACATCTACTCGCCCGACACCGCGATGGCGCGCGAGCTGATGATCGACAAGATCGCCGAGAAGATGGGCAAGGACCCGTACGAGTTCCGGTCCGAGTTCACCAAGCTCACCCGCTGGCGCGACGTCGTCGACCGTGCGGCCGAAGAGGCCGACTGGGGCAAGTCGATGGAGCCCGGCACGGCCCAGGGCATCGCGATGCACGTCGAGTACAAGGGCGTCACCTGTGCGGTCGTCGAGCTCGACTGCCGGCCGGAGACGGTGAACCGGCAGATCCGCTCGGCCCGCACCGGCCCGCGCGTCACCAAGGTGACCTTCGTCGTCGACGGCGGCATCATCATCAACCCGCGCGGGTTCGAGGCGCAGATGATGGGCGGCATCAACGACGGCATCGCCAACGCGCTGACCTCGAGCCTGCGCATCGACGACGGTCACTTCGTCGAGGCGAGCTGGGACAACTACTTCTACACCCGGCAGTGGAACACCCCGCCCGAGATGAACATCGTGATCATCGAGGACTCGGAATCCCCGGAGCCCGGCGGTGCCGGCGAGGTCGGTGTCGCGGCCACCAGCGCCGCCGTGGCCTGCGCCTACGCCCGCGCCACCGGCAAGACCCCGGAGTACTTCCCGATCCTGCACAAGGAACCGCTGCCCTACGAGCCGTACCCCACGGTGCCGCCGGTCCCGCCGTCGCCCACCAACGGCCTCGACTTCGCGTCCTGACCCCCGACACGACGCGAACACCCTTTCAGGAGCCTTCATGCCCACTCAGACCTTCAAGCTCAACGGCGAGACCGTCACCGTCGACGTCGAGGACGACGTCCGGCTGCTCTGGGTCATCCGTGACCTGCTCAAGGTGACCGGCCCGAAGTACGGCTGCGGCATCAACGTCTGCAAGGCCTGCACCAGCCACATCAACGGCAAGGCGTTCAACCCCTGCTCGGTGCCGGTCGGCGCGATCCAGGACTCCGACGAGATCACCACGATCGAGGGCCTGGCCGACGGCGAGACCCTGCACCCGATGCAGGAGGCCTGGATCGAGAAGGACGTCGCGCAGTGCGGCTACTGCCAGCCGGGTCAGATCATGGCCGCGGTAGCCCTGGTGCGGAAGTGCCAGGAAGAGGGCCGCGACATCGACGACTCGATGCTCGACGAGATCCGCAACATCTGCCGGTGCGGCACCTACAACCGCATCCGTGAGGCGATCAAGGTCGGCGCCGACAACATGTGAGTGCGCCTACGGCGTGGCCCGGATGCCGGGCCACGTTAGGCCGTTAGGGTGTACGACAGGTCACTGCCCTTCGGGGCAGATCGCTCCCCAGATCCAAGGATGGATTCGATGAAGAACCCGATTCGCCGTTCGCTCATCGCCGTCGGCGCGCTCAGCGCCGTGGCCTTCCCGCTCGCCGCGGGGGTGGCCAGCGCCGACGAGGACTCCGAGCACGGCTACCCCAGCACGCAGAGCCCGACCCAGGCCGTCGACGCCGTCGTGGCGACCGTCGACACCGCGAACTTCGGGTTCATCGACTCGCTCGACACGTTCTCGCCGACCAACCGGCCCGACGGCGTCAACGGCACCGACACCGAGATCCCCCAGCCCGACCCGCGCTTCGTCGAGGGTCCGGTGGGCGGGCTGCTGCTCGACGGCCCGTTCGAATGATCGTTCTGTAGAGGGGCGGGCCGACGGGGCCGTCACATCGGACACGAGTCCGGTGTGGCGGCCCCGTCGTCGTGCGAGGGTGGTTACTGATCACCACGCCACCACCGAAAGGCCCCCCATGACGGCCGTGGACCACTCCTCCACGCGGCGGTTCGAGCGTCCGGAACGGCGGCCGCCGGGCGCCCGGCGGATCCTCGGCGACCTCGGGCCGCGGTACGCGGCGAACGGTCTGATCGGGGTCGTGTTCTCCGCGACCGGCCCCGGGGCCGTCGTCCTCGCGGTCGGTGTCCAGGGCGGGCTGTCCCCGGCGGAGATCGCCTCGTGGGTCTTCGGGGTCTTCTTCCTCAACGGCGCTCTGACCGTGCTGGCCAGCTGGGTCTACCGGCAGCCGCTGGCGTTCTTCTGGACGATCCCGGGCACCGTCCTCGTCGGCCCGGCCCTGGGGCACCTGAGCCTCGGCCAGGTCGTGGGGGCCTACCTGGCCACCGGGGTCCTGATGCTCCTGCTGGGACTGACCGGTTGGGTGCGCACGGTGATGGACGCGATCCCGATGCCGATCGTGATGGCGATGGTCGCCGGGGTGTTCCTGAGCTTCGGCACCGGGCTGGTGAAGGCGGTGGTCTCCGACGCCGCGGTCGCGGCGCCGATGGTCGTCGTGTTCGTGGTCCTCAGTGCGTGGGCCGCCGCCGGCCGGCGGGTCCCGCCGATCCTCGGCGCGCTGGTCGTGGGCGCCGTCGCCGTGGCGGTGACGGGGACCTTCCGTCTCGCCGGCGGCACGGTGTCGGCGTTCCTCGCCGCCCTGGATCTGCAGACACCGCAGTGGTCGCTGCAGGCCATGTTCGAGCTGGTGATCCCGCTGGCGATCACGGTCCTGGTGGTGCAGAACGGGCAGGGTGTCGCGGTGCTGCGCGCGGCCCGGCACGACCCGCCGGTCAACGTCGTGACCTCGCTCTGCGGGATCTGGTCGGTCCTCGCGGCGGGGGTCGGTGCCGTCTCGACGTGCCTGACCGGGCCGACCAACGCGTTGCTCACGGTCTCCGGTGAGCGTCACCGGCAGTACACGGCCGGGATCGTATGCGGGTTGCTGGCGATGGTGTTCGGCGTGTTCGCCCCGCTGTTCACCCAGCTGATGCTCGCGGCGCCGGTCGCCTTCGTCGCGACGCTGGGCGGCCTGGCGATGCTGAAGGTGCTGCAGTCCGCGTTCGTCGCCGCGTTCGGCTCGCGCCACACCTTCGGCGCACTGGTGACGTTCGTCGTGACCGTCTCCGGCATCACGGTGCTCAACATCGGCGGCCCGTTCTGGGGGCTGGTCGCCGGGATCGCGGTCTCGCGCCTGCTCGAGCGCGACGACTTCCGGACGGGCTGACGGCGAGCGGGCCCCGGTGACCACCGGAGCCCGCTCGCCGGTGCCGGGCCGGTCAGGCGGGGTCGAGCGGGAAGTCGTAGGTGACCTGCTCCCCGTTGCCCGAGTCGGCCTTCTGCGGGTGAAGCACCAGGTCCGGCTTGACGGCCTGGGCGACGTCGTCGGTGACGTAGTCGCCGCCGTCGAAGTAGAGCTGGGTGGTGATCAGCTGCTTGCCCGGGGCGCTCACCTTGAGGTGCAGGTGCGCCGGGCGCCAGGCGTGCCAGCCGGCCGCGCGGATCAGCGCGCCGCAGGCCCCGTCGTTCGGGATCTGGTACGGCGCCGGCTTCATAGTGTTGATCTTGAAGGTGCCGTCCGGGCCGGTGGTGACGCGGCCGCGCAGGTTCCACTCCGGGATGCCCGGGGCGAACTGCGAGTAGTAGCCGTCGTCGTCGGCCTGCCAGAAGTCGACGAGCCCGCCCTCGAGCGGTGCACCGGCCAGGTCGGTGATCGTGCCCTGGAACAGGAAGGGCGTGCCCTTCTCGTTCTCGCGCATCGGCAGCGTGGCCTCGCCGGTGAACTCAGGGGCGCCGGGGACGTAGTACGGGCCCTCGATGGTGCCGGTGGCACCCTCGCGGTCGGCGTTGGCGACCTCCTCGACGACGTGCTCGAGCCACACGTCGAGGAACAGCGGCCACTCCCCGTCCTCGCCGACGCGGATCATCCACGCCTTGAGGGCGTCGTACTCGTCGTAGGTCAGCTTGTGCTTGCGGACGACCTCGTGCAGCGAGGTCAGCGCGTCGGTCACGATCGCGGAAACGCGTTCGTGGTCGATCTCGCCGGCCCCGCGGACCTTGTTGCGGAACGTCTCGGTGGCCGAGGCGCCGGATCCGGCGGCCGTGGCGGTGGTCTCGGTGCTCATGTGGTGGCTCCCGTGTGTGCGAAGTGGTGGTTCGGGCTCAGGCGTCCTGGCGGTAGTGCGCGAGCTTGTCCGGGTCGATCTCGATCCCGATGCCCGGTCCGGGGCGCACGTGCATCTCGCCGCCGGTGATCTGCAGGGGTTCGGTGAGCAGGTCGTCGGACATGTCGAGGAAGTTCGACAGCTCGCCGGCCCGGCCCGACGTGGAGCGGTGCGCGGCGCCGAACACGACGCTGCAGGCGGTGCCGACCTGGCCGTCGATCTGGTTGCCCATGACGACCTCGGTGCCGAGTCCCTCGCACAGGTGCAGCACCCGCTGCGAGCCGGTGAACCCGGTCCGCGCGGTCTTGATGCTGATCATGTTCGCGGAGCCTCCGAGCAGCTCACGGGTGACCTCGCCGGGCCGGGTGGCGCTCTCGTCGGCGACGGTCGGGATCGGGGTCTGGGAGACGAGCCAGCGCCGTCCGAGGACGTCGTCGGCCGGGCAGAGCTCCTCGGACAGGGTCAGGTCCAGGTCGGCCATGGCGTGCAGCGCCCGTGCCGCCTCGGAGGGCTTCCAGCCGCGGTTGCCGTCGACGTAGAGGTCGACGTCCGGGCCCAGGGCCTCGCGCAGCGCGCGGCAGGCGCCGACGTCGAGCGAGACCGGGCGGCGGCCGACCTTCACCTTGAACGTGGTGATGCCGTAGGTGTCGCGCATCCTCTCCGCCTCGGCGACCATCTCGGCGTCCGGGGCGAACCCGACCATGTGCGACACCGACATCCGGTCGGTGTAGCCGCCGAGCAGCTGCGAGACGGGTACGTCGAGCGAGCGCCCGAGCAGGTCCCACACGGCCATGTCGACGGCCGCCTTCGCGGTCGGGTTGCCGACCGTGCGGTCCATCCGGGCAGCCATGACCTCCCGCTCGAACACGGTGAGGCCGACCAGCTCGGGGGCGAAGATCCTGTCGATCACCGCGATGATCGACTCCTGGGTCTCGCCGTAGGTGAAGGGGCGCGGCGGCGCCTCCGCGACACCGACGAGGCCGTCCTCGCCGTGCACGCGCACCAGGACGTGGTCGGCGGTGTGCACCTCGCCGCTGGCGAAGCGCAGCGGCTTGCGGTACGGCACGGCGAACGGGATCGCCTCGATCCGGACGATCTTCACGGTTCTCCTCCGAGGTCGGCGGTGGGGTCGGTGTCGGCGCTGGGTACGGGGTCGGTGCTGGCTACGGGGTCGGCGAGGTGTGCGGGCTCGGGGCGGGGGAGGGCGCCGCTCCCCTCGAGCGCGTCGATCAGGCGCAGCAGTGCGGGTGAGCGGTCCTCGGTGCGCCAGGCCAGGGCAAGCTCGACGGTCACCTCGTCGGTCAGCGGAACGTAGGTGACCCCGTCCATGCGCAGGGCGCGCACCGACTCCGGGAGCACCGCCACACCGGCGCCGGCCGCGACCAGGGTCAGCATGATCGGTGTCTGGGCGGCCTCCGCGGCCCGCTGCGGCAGGAAGCCCGCGTTGAGGCAGGCCTGGACGACGACCGAGTCGACGACCGAGCCCGGCACCCCGTAGGCGACGAACGGCTCGGCGCGCAGGTCGGCCGGCTCGACGGGTCCGACTCCGTCCAGCCGGTGCCCGGACGGCACGGCGACCACCATCCGCTCGCGCTCGACCCGCCGCACCGAGAGCTCGCGGCGCAGCAGCGGCGGCCGGAGCACCCCGATGTCGATCCGGCGCTCGACCAGGGCGTCCTCCTGGGCCGCGGTGAGCAGGCCGGGCTCGAAGCGCAACGTGACGCCCGGCATCTCCCGTGCCGCGGCCCGGGCGAGCCGGGGGAGCACGCGGTAGGCGGCGAGGTCGGTCGTGCCGACGGTCAGGACGCCGGTGTGCCCGGCGACGATGTGCTCCACACGGATGCGGGCGTCCTCGACCGAGGAGAGGATCCTCGTCGCGTCGGCGAGGAAGGCCTCTCCGGCCGGGGTCAGATCGACCCGCCGGGTGGTGCGGTCCAGCAACGTGGCTCCGACCTGTGACTCGAGCTGACGGATCGCCTGCGACAGGGGCGACTGCGCCATGTGCAGGCGCTCGGCGGCCCGGCCGAAGTGGCGGGTCCGGGCCACGGTCACGAAGTACCGGAGCTGGCGGAGTTCCATGTCGGGCCCCCTTCCGTGCCGTCGACGTCCTCGTCCCGGCATGACCGTAGGACGCCGACCTTGTCGAGCCAAGGACAATGTTCAGCTCGATTGAGCCATGTGATGTCTTAATGAGTCGGACGACGCCCAGGTCGTCGTGAACGGCACTCATACGCCGGATGTCTGGATGCACCCTGGGTCAGGACTAGGTACTTGCCTGGTGTGGCTGCCACCACACGCCTGCGAACCTTCCGTGTGACGCTGGTCCGCACCACAGGGCCGCCGCTTCGCAGGAGGAAGCCATGACCGACGTTTTCGCACATGTCGAATCCGTTCTCGACGACGCCGTCATCGACGACGCGGAGGCCGGGCTCTACCAGGCCAAGCGGGAGATCTTCACCGACGAGGAGATCTTCGAGCTCGAGATGAAGCACATCTTCGAGGGCAACTGGGTCTACCTCGCCCACGAGAGTCAGCTTCCGAACCCGGGCGACTACTTCACCACCTACATCGGCCGGCAGCCGATCATGATCACGCGCAGCAAGGACGGCTCGCTGAACTGCCTGATCAACGCGTGTGCACACCGCGGGTCGATGCTCTGCCGCCGCAAGACCGACAACCGGATGACGATCACCTGCCCGTTCCACGGGTGGACGTTCCGCAACGACGGCACGCTGCTGAAGGTCAAGGACCCCGACGACGCCGGCTACCCGGAGACGTTCGACAAGGACGGCTCGCACAACCTGACCAAGGTCGCAAGGTTCGACAGCTACCGCGGGTTCCTGTTCGGCAGCCTGAACGACGACGTGGTCCCGCTGGATGAGCACCTCGGCGACACCACCAAGGTCATCGACATGATGGTCGACCAGTCCGAGCAGGGGCTGGAGGTGCTGCGCGGCTCGTCGACCTACACCTTCGACGGCAACTGGAAGGTCCAGGTCGAGAACGGCGCCGACGGGTACCACGTCAGCGCGCTGCACTGGAACTACGCGGCGACGACCTCGCGTCGTAGCTCCGGTGAGTCGAAGAACGACACCAAGGCGCTCGACGCCGGCGGCTGGGGCAAGTCCGGCGGCGGCTACTGGTCGTACCCGAACGGGCACCTGTGCCTGTGGACCTGGGCCGCGAACCCCGAGGACCGCCCTCTCTGGAGCGAGCTGGACACGCTCAAGGAGCAGTTCGGCGACGCCAAGGGCGACTTCATGGTCCGCGGGTCCCGGAACCTGTGTCTCTACCCGAACGTCTACCTGATGGACCAGTTCTCGACGCAGATCCGGCACTTCCGCCCGATCGCGCCGGACAAGACCGAGGTCACGATCTACTGCTTCGCCCCGATCGGCGAGTCCGACGCCGCGCGGGCGCACCGGATCCGCCAGTACGAGGACTTCTTCAACGCCTCCGGCATGGCCACCCCGGACGACCTGGAGGAGTTCCGCTCCTGCCAGCTCACCTTCCGCGCCACCGCCGCGCCGTACAGCGACATGAGCCGCGGTGCCGAGCACTGGCTGACCGGCCCGGACGAGGTCGCGAAGGCCCTCGACATGGAGGGCGTCATCTCGGCCGGGCAGAAGAACGAGGACGAGGGGCTCTACCCGGTCCAGCACGGCTACTGGCTGGAGACGATGCGCGAGGCCGTGGCTGCCTCCCGCAAGCCGGCCGCGGCGAAGGCGAAGGGCTGAGGAGACCATGACCACCACGGAGAAGAAGTCCGACGCCACCGCCCAGGCGGAGCGCGGGTCGAAGCTGATCACGCAGAACGCGATCGAGCAGTTCCTCTACCGCGAGGCCCGGTACCTCGACGACCGCGAGTTCGAGAAGTGGCTCGAGTGCTACGCCGACGACGTCGTCTACTGGATGCCCTGCTGGGACGACAACGGTGAGCTCACCGAGGACCCGCAGCGCGAGATCTCGCTGATCTACTACGGCAACAAGGGCGGCCTGGAGGACCGGGTCTTCCGGATCCGCACCGAGCGCTCGTCGGCCACCTCGCTACCGGAACCGCGGACCAGCCACAACATCTCCAACGTCGAGGTGATCGAGCGCCGCGGCGACCTGGTCGACATCCGGTTCAACTGGCACACGATGTACTTCCGCTACAAGACGGTGGACCCGTACTACGGCACGTCGTTCTACACGATCGACTTCTCCGGCGAGGCCCCGCTGATCCGGCGCAAGACCGTGGTGCTCAAGAACGACTACATCCACCACGTCGTGGACATCTACCACTTCTGAGAGGGGTGGTAGCCGATGAGTGCCACTGCAACGACGCACAAGGTGGCGCTGTCCTTCGAGGACGGCGTGACACGGTTCGTGAACTGCAAGGAGGGCCAGTCGATCGCCGACGCGTCCTACCGGTCGCGGATCAACATCCCGGTGGACTGCAGCGACGGCGCCTGCGGCACGTGCAAGGCGTTCTGCGAGTCCGGTGAGTACGACGGCGGCAGCTATATCGAGGACGCGCTGTCCGACGACGAGTCGGAGCAGGGCTACCTGCTGGCCTGCCAGGCCAAGCCGCGTTCGGACATGGTCGTGCAGATCGCGACCACCTCGGCCGTGGCCAAGACCAGCGCCGCCACCCACAAGGGCACGGTCACCGCGCTGGACCGGCTCTCCTCCTCGACGGTCGCGCTGACGATCGAGATCCAGGACCGCGACAAGCTGGCGTACCTGCCCGGGCAGTACGTCAACATCGCGGTGCCCGGCACCGACGACACCCGGTCCTACTCGTTCTCCAGCGGTCCGGACGACGAGGCGCTCACGTTCCTGATCAAGATCACCCCGGGCGGGGTGATGTCGGAGTACCTGGACTCGCGGGCGAAGGTCGGCGACGACATCGAGCTGACCGGCCCGCATGGGAGCTTCTTCCTGCGCGAGTCCGACGCCCCGCTGCTGCTGCTCGCCGGCGGCACCGGGCTGGCCCCGATCCTGGCCATCCTGCGCACGCTCGACGCCGCGGAGAGCACGCGTCCGATGCACCTGCTCTACGGCGCCACGACCGACGACGACGTCGTCGAGCTGGACACGGTGCGCGCGCTGGCCGACTCGATCGACGGTCTGACCTGGGACTACTGCGTCGCCGACGAGAACACGTCGTGCCCCAACCAGGGGTACGTCACGGCCCTGATCGAAGAGTCGCACCTGCACGACGGCGACGCCGCGGTGTACCTCTGCGGCCCGCCGCCGATGGTGGAGGCGGTCCGCGGGTTCTTCTCCGAGCAGGACTACGAGCCCTCGGGCTTCTACTACGAGAAGTTCGCCCTGGCCGCGAAGCCGGACGACGAGGCGGGCGAGAAGGCCGACCCGGAGCCGCAGGCTGTAGAGCGTGAGGACGGCCCCGGTACCGAGAGCAGCGCCGGCGGAACGAGAGTCAGCGCCGAGACCGAGGACGGGCCGGTGTCGGAGACGGTCGTCGCGATCCCGTCCGGCGACGGGTCGGCCGAGGACATGCTGACGCTGGGGGGCCGGGAGGGTCGCGCGATCAACGGTCGCGAGGTGCTCCACGTCGCCGATCTCGAGCCGCTGTACGGCACGGGCCGGCCGGAGTCGGTCGGCTCGGAGAACGCCGCCTGGCGGATCAACGGCCAGATGGTCTTCTCCGCGCTCGACCAGGGCGAGGTGACCGAGAGCAGCGCAGGCGGAACGAGCATCCGCACCGACCTCGACCCGGACGACGGGCTGATCGTCGGGGCGGGCCGCAACATCCTGGCCCAGGAGCTGCTGCCGGTCTCCGAGCTGGAGCCGCTGACAGCACCCGCCGCGCCGGGACCGGAGACCCCCGCGGTCACCGACGACACGGTGAGCGACGACGGGTACGTCATCGGCGAGGAGCACCCGTCGATCGACAAGTCGGACGCGATCTTCGACGCCCGCCGGGCCCTGGAGCTCGGGGCGCTGGAGCTGACCGTCGGACGTCTGTCGAACGCCCAGATCGCCGGCTACCGGCTGCTGGCCGAGTCGACGGTGCCCTACGTCGACGTCGAGAACGAGCGGTTCACCGACGCGCACGGCTACACCGAGACCAACGCCGCGTTCCACGACTACCTGTTCACCCTCACCCGCAACGAGCACCTGCTGCGCGCCTACCAGGCGCTCGGGGTGAAGGGGGCGATGGAGGAGACGCTGCGCAACGCGGTGTGGTGCCACCCGTCGTGCGCGCAGGACCACCTCGACATCGTCGACGCGTTCGAGTCCGGGGAGAAGGACGTCGCCCGGCAGCTGATCTCCGACCACGCGGAACGGTCCAAGGAGACGATGCGCCGGGCGATGCGCGACACCCGGGAGTCGCGCCGTCCGCGGTTCGTGACGCCGGGCCGGTTCGCCGGCCAGGTCGTCCTGGTGACCGGGGCCGGGCAGGGGATCGGCGAGCGCGCGGCACGCCGGATCGGCGCCGAGGACGGCACGCTGGTGCTGGCCGACCGCGCCGACACCGTCCACGACCTGGCCTCCGAGCTGGGCCAGGACGGGTGCGACGCGCTGTCCGTCACCGCCGACCTGGAGACCTGGGAGGGCGCGCAGGCCGTCGTCGACGCGGCGATCGAGCGCTACGGGCGGATCGACGTCGCCATCCACACCGTCGGCGGCACGATCTGGGCCAAGCCCTTCGAGCACTACCCGCCGGAGCAGATCCAGGCCGAGATCAACCGGTCGTTGTGGCCGACGATGTGGTGCTGCCGCGCCGTCGTGCCGCACATGATCGAACGGGGCGGGGGCACGATCGTCAACGTGTCGTCGGTGGCGACCCGCGGTCTGAACCGGCTCCCGTACGCGGCGGCGAAGGGCGGGGTCAACGCGATCACCGCGGCGCTGGCGCTGGAGATGGCGCCGCACGGCGTCCGGGTCGTCGCGACCGCCCCCGGCGGGACCGACGCACCTCCGCGCAAGACGCCGCGCGGACCGGCTCCGGAGTCGGAGCAGGAGCAGGACTGGTACCGCACGATCGTCGACCAGACCACCGAGTCGTCGCTGCTCAAGCGCTACGGCACGCTGGACGAGCAGGCGTCGGCGATCACGTTCCTGGCCTCGGAGGAGGCCAGCTACATCACCGGCACCGTCCTGCCCGTGGCCGGCGGCGACCTGGGCTGACCGTGCGCGGATATCGCTGCCAGGGCAGTGATATCCGCGCACGACCGTAGGGTGAGCCGATGGGGGCATCGTCGCTTCGGCTCGTCGACCGGGACGGTGAGCTCGCCCGCCTGCGCCGGCGCGCGCGGCTCGTCGCCGAGGGCGACGGGCCCTCCTCGGTGCTGGTGACGGGCGCGGCGGGGATCGGGAAGACGGCGCTGCTCCAGGTGTTCGCCGGCACCCACGACGGCCCGGTCCTGCGGGCGCGCGGCGCGGACTGGGAGTCCGGACGGTCGTTGGGTGTGCTGTCCCAGCTCCTGCGGTCGGCCGTCCCGCCCGCGGACCCGTTCGGCGCGGCGGCGCTGCTCGTCGACGGCCTGCCGGACGACACCGTCACCGTCGTGGTCGTCGACGACGCGCACGACTCGGATCCGGACTCGCTGCGCGCGCTGTCCACCGCGGTCGCTCACCACCACGGAGCCCGGTTGCTGGTCGTGCTCACGGCCCGGGTCGGCGAGGCATCCGCGACGACGGCGGACCTGCTCACCCGCTCGGCGACCGAGGTGCTCGACGTCGGGCCTCTGGGCCGCCGCGCCGTGGCCGAGCTGGCGGCGGCGCGCCGGCTGCCGCTCTCGGACCGGGCGTCCGCGCGGCTGGCCCGGCACACGGCGGGGATCCCCCGGCACGTCCTCGCGCTGCTCGACGAGATGCCGGTCGAGTCCTGGGGGGAGCCCGACGTCCGGCTCCCGCCTCCGTCCGTGGTGGCCGTCGCGGTGGGGGAGCGCCTCGCCGGGGTGGGTGCGGGAGCCCGGGCGCTCGCCGAGGCCGTCGCCGTCCTCGGCGCGGCCGTCGAGCTGCACGAGGCCGGCGCCCTCGCCGGGATCGACGACCTGTTGGTCCCGCTGGACGAGGCGAGCCGCTCCGGCCTGGTGACCCGGGCCGGCGGGACCCGTCGTCCCACGGCGGTGGCACCGGACCCGATGGTGCGCGCGGCCGTCATCGACGCGCTGGGCCCGGACGCCGCGGCGACGCTGCGCCGCCGGGCGGCCGAGGTCGTCACCGACCCGGTGCGCGGCCTGGAGTACCTGGCGGCCGCGACGCCCGGCCGCGACGCAGAGCTGGCCGACCGGCTCGACGCCCGCGCCCGCACCGAGGCCGACGCGGGCGCCTGGCAGTCGGTCGCCTCACTGCTGCGCGAGGCCGGGCGGCTGACCGAGGACCGGGACCTGCGCGAACAGCGGGTCACCCGGGCCGTCGACGCGATGGTGGGTGCGGGCGACGTGCTCGCCGCCGCGTCGATGATCCCGGTGGTGGAGAGCCTGCGCGAGACGCCGCTGCGCAACGCGGTGCTCGGGTACCTCGCCGTCGTCCTCGGCCGCGCGGGCGAGGCGGAGAACCGGCTCGCCCGGGCGTGGGAGCAGGTCGACGCCCGGTCCGACCCCGGGACCGCCGCGATGATCTGCCAGCGCAATGTGTTGCACGCGCTGGCCCGGTGCCGCGGCGAGGACCTGGTCACCTGGTCCGACCGCACCGCCGAGCTGGTCGGGCCGGACTCGCCGGCCGCGGTCGAGGCGGCCGTGATCCGTGGCCTCGGTCTGGCCTCGGCGGGGCGTCCCGCCGAGGCGGTCGAGCACTACCGCGCGGTGACCGAACGGGTCGACCGCGGAGCCCAGGGGCAGCGGGCCACGATGGGCAAGGGGTGGCTCGACGTCGTCATCGACGAGGTCGACGACGCCCTGCCCGAGCTCGCCTCCGCGGTCCCGACGACGCACCTGGGCGGCTCGTCGCGGATCTCGATGTGGGCGCTGGGCTGGCTGGCGCGGGCGCGGTTCCTGTGCGGGGAGTGGGACCGCGCGCTGGCCACCGTCGAGGAGGGCCGCGCGCTCGGTGAGCGCACCGGGATGGTGCTGGCCGGGCCGTTGCTGGAGTGGACCGCGACCCAGGTGCACGCCCTGCGCGGTGACCGCGACGAGGCCGAGCGCTCCGTCCGTACGGCCGAGTCCGGGGTGCTGGACTACGAGATCATGCGGGTGCCCTGCCTGCTGGCCCGCGCCCAGGTCGGCGAGGCCCGCGCCGACTACGCGCAGGTGCTCCGCGTGCTCGCACCGCTGACCCGGTCCGACCCGGGCAGCGGTATCGACGAGCCCGGCTGGTGGCCGTGGACCGACGTCTACGCGAACGCCCTGGTCATGGAGGGGCGCCTGGACGAGGCCGAGGAGTTCCTGGCCCCGCACGAGACCCGGGCGCTCGACCGCGGGCACCGCTCGACCCGCGCGCGGCTCGGCTACGCGCGCGGGCGTCTGCACGGCGCCCGCGGGGACATCGACGCCGCGCACGCCACGTTCGAGGAGTCGCTGGCGCTGCTCGACGGGTTACCGCTGCGCTACGACCGGGCCCGGATCGCGTTCGCGCACGGCCAGACGCTGCGCCGGGCCGGACGCCGCCGGGACGCCGACGCCGTGCTCACCACCGCCCGCGACCGGTTCGCCTCGCTCGGCGCGGAGGCCTACGTCCTGCGCTGCGGCCGCGAGCTCAAGGCCGGTGGGGTCGTGCACGCCGGCGGAGCGGAGTCCCGGAAGGACGATCGCGGCGTCGCCGACCTCACCCCGCAGGAGACGGCCGTGACCGAGCTGGTCACGCGCGGATTGTCGAACCGTGAGGTCGCCGCCGAGCTGCACGTGTCGACGAAGACGGTGCAGTACCACCTGACCCGGATCTACGGGAAGCTCGGCATCCGCTCCCGCGCCGAGCTCGCGGGGCTCATGTCGGGATCTTGAGCCCCGCCCCGGTCACTCTCAGGAGCGGCTGGAGTCCACCAGATGGGCGAACACGACCGTGTTGTCCTTGTAGCTCCCGGCCGCGGAGTCGAAGGGGCCGCCGCAGGTGATCAGACGCAGTTCGGACCGATTTCCGGTGGCGTATACCTCCTGGGTCGGAAACGAATCCTTCTGGAACGTCCGGACCGAGTCGATCAGAAATGTCGTCGTGACGCCGTCGGCGCGTTTCACGGTGACATTCTGGCCGGGGGTGAGGCGGGCGAGGTCGAAGAAGACCGAGGGGCCGTTCGCGGCCGAGTCGACGTGTCCGATGATGATCGACGGTCCGAGCTCGCCGGGGGTCGCCGATGCGCGGTACCAGGCGGCCTGGTCGTAGAGCGGACCCGGAGCGGGGACCTCGAGCGTGCCGTCGGGGTTGAGGCCGACCGGGTTCACCGGAGAGCTCACCCCGATCTCGGGGATGGCGATCGACGCGGGCGGCGAGGCCGGGAGGAGCTCACCGACCGGCTTGGCCGACGCCGGGAACGAGCCGACGATCCCGGGAGCGACGGGGACCCCCGCGGCGGCGGTGGGCTCGGGGGCCGACTGCTGGTTCAGCAGCGCGAAGCCGACCAGGGCGACGCCGACCACGGCGAGCACGGCCGCGAAGAGGAGCGCGAGCCGGCGTCTGCGGCGTGGGGCGGGTGTGTCGCCGGTCATCGGCCGACTCCGTTCAGCTGGGGTCTGACGTGAGGGTCTTCGTGTGCGCGGGCACCGGCGGTTCGGCAGTGGGGCGGATCTGCGCGGGGCCGGACGTGCCACGGGCCCCGTCGATCGGCGTGGTGCCGTTCGACGGGGCCCGTGTGGGAGATCAGCTGCGCGAGCCGGCGCGGCGGCGGGAGACCGCCACGGCTCCGGCGGCACCCAGCAGGAGCACGCCACCGGCCACGATCAGGCCGGAGTCCTCGATACCGGAGGTGCTGCCGCCACCGGTCTCGACGCCACCGGAGGGCATCGGCATGTCACCGGACTTGGTGTTCACCACGATGGTGGCGATACCGATGACGGTGCCGCCCTTGAGCGCGTCGGTGGAGAAGGCGCCGTTCAGGGCCTCGGCCGCACCCGAGTTCAGGGTGACCGTGGTGCCGGTCAGGGTGGCGGTGCCGGCGGACGAGTCCACCGAGATCGGCTTCAGGGTCGAGCCGTTGAGGTCGAACAGCGTCGTCGACTCGGCGACGACCTTGCCGCCCGCGCTGACGCGGCCGGTCAGGATGGCCGGGTCGCCCGGGTCGATGACGAAGTTGTCGAGGGTGACCTTGGTGTCGCCCTTGGTCAGCGTCAGGCCGGAGCCCTCGTGCTTGATGCTGCCCTGGACGTAGGGGTTCACGTCGCCCGGCTTGTAGACGGTGACGTTACCACCGGTGATCGGGAAGCTGGCCGAGCCGTCGGCGATCTTCGCGTTGCCCGACGGGCCGGGGGCCACACCGAGCGAACCGAGCGCCTCGACGAAGCCGGAGTCGAGCTTCACCGAGGTGGACTGACCGGTGAGGTTGGTGATGGTGGCGACCGGGGGCGGGGTCTCCTGGGCGTTGGCGACACCGGCACCGAGGCCGGTGACCGCTGCCGCGACGAGACCGATCGTGGCCATGCCGACCACACGTCGAACGGAACGCATCATTGCCGATTCTCCTTGAGCGCCGAGGGTCTCCGAGTTTGTTCTCGGCGACCGTGCACCCTGCATTCGCAGGCCGGTTGCAGAACGGTTCGGATCAATTTTCGGGGAGATTTCCGAGCCCGGATCCCGTTGTCCTGCATCGAGCAGATGTGTACGGAACGTGATCATCGCTCGTGGCCCGCGCCGATCCAGCATCGCTGTACGCCGCTATCATCGTCGCATGACGATGGATTGCTGCGGGCCGGACGTGACCCCTGCCGTCGCGTTGTTTCGGTCGCTGGCCGACCCGACACGACTGGCCATCGTGTCCCGGCTGGTCGAGGAGGAGGCGCGGGTGGTGGACCTGACCCGCCGGCTCGGGCTGGCGCAGTCCACCGTCTCCCGGCACCTCGCCTGCCTGCGGGACTGTCATCTGGTCGACTTCCGTACCGAGGGACGCCAGTCGTACTACCGCCGACCCGGCCGGAGCTGATCGACCTGCTGCGCAGCGCCGAGCGGGTGCTGGCCGAGACCGGCAGTGCGGTCGCGCTCTGCCCCGTCTACGGCGAACCGGTCGTGGCCGCGCGGGACGCGTCGTGACCGCGGCGCTCACCGACGACCGCCGGGCCGTCCTGTCCCGGCGGATCCGCCTGCTGGTCGCCGTGACGATCAGCTACAACGTCGTCGAGGCGGTCGTCGCGATCTCGGCCGGCACGGTCGCGTCGTCGGTGGCCCTGATCGGGTTCGGGCTGGACTCGGTGATCGAGGTCGGCTCGGCCGCCGCGGTGGCCTGGCAGTTCTCCGGTCCGGACCCGCAGCGGCGGGAGCGGACGGCGCTGCGGGTGATCGCCTGGTCGTTCTTCGCCCTGGCCGCCTACGTGGGCGCCGAGGCGGTGCGCGCGCTGCTGGGCGCGGGGGAGGCGGAGCGCTCGACCGTCGGAATCGTGCTGGTCGCCGTCAGCGTCGCGGTGATGCCGTTCCTGTCCTGGGCGCAGCGCCGGGCGGGCCGCGAGCTCGGGTCGGCCAGCGCCGTCGCGGACTCGAAGCAGACCCTGCTGTGCACGTACCTGTCGGCCGCGGTGCTCGTCGGCCTGGTCCTCAACGCCTCCCTCGGCTGGTGGTGGGCCGACCCCGTCGCCGGTCTGGCCCTGGCCGTCCTCGCGGTGCGGGAGGGCCGTAACGCCTGGCGGGGGGACCTGTGCTGCGCCCCGGCCGCGCCGCGGTCCTGTGACGACGCCTGCTGTTCCGGGAATCCGTGACGTCATCAACCGATGAGTTGAGTACGGGGGCGCGGTCTGCCCTCTCGACAGCATCCGCATCCGTTCCACCCGAGGAGGGCGATCGACGTGATCGCGAACCAGACCCCCGCCGACGAGTACCGCGAGATCGCCGGCCGCTTCACCGCGCTCGTCGAGGGCGTTCCCGACGACGCCACGTGGGACCGCCCGTCGCCCGTCCCCGAGTGGGCCGCGCGCGACGTCGTCGACCACCTCGTCACCTGGTTCCCCGGCTTCCTCTCCGGCGGCGCCGACGTCACGCTCCCGCAGGGGCCGCCGGTGTCCGACGACCCGGTCGCGGCCTGGCGGACCATGAGCGACGGCGTCCAGGCCGTCCTCGACGACCCGGCGTCGGCGGAGAAGATGCTGGTCAACCCGCACATCGGCGAGGTGCCCCTGCCGCGGGCGATCGCGCAGTTCTTCACCGGCGACGTCTTCCTGCACACCTGGGACCTCGCCCGCGCCACCGGTCAGGACGAGACGCTCGACCCGCAGCGCTGCGCGATGATGCTGGAGGGCATGGCGCCGCTCGACGAGATCCTGCGCTCCAGCGGGCAGTACGGCCCGAAGGTCGACGTCGGTGACGACGCCGACGTGCAGACCAGGCTGCTCGCGTTCATCGGCCGCGACCCGCGCTGACCCGGCGCGGGCCGATCAGCCAGGGACGCCGCACTCGCACGGGCCGGTCGCGGCGGGCGTGATGCCGACGGGATGGACCGACGTCGCGTCGGGGGCGTCGGCCTTGACCGTGTAGACCTCCCACGGCTCGGCGCCCGGCCCGTGCACCCAGACCTTGTCCTGCAACGCATAGCAGCAGGTGGTGTCGTTCTCGACCTGGGTGAACAGGCCCAGTTCGGAGAGCCGGTCGGTGGCCTCGCCGACCTCGGCCGTCGTCCCGACCTCGACGCCGAGGTGGTCCATCGCGGTCGGCCGGCCGGCGTCGCCCTGGATGAGGACGAGCTTGAGCGGCGGGTCGGCGACGGCGAAGTTCGCGTAGCCGGGACGGGTCTTGGCCGGCTCGACGCCGAACAGGGACCGGTAGAACGCGATCGAGGCGTCGAGGTCGGACACCCGTAGTGCGAGCTGGATCCGGGACATGGCGGTCACTCCTTGTTTCGACGACGGTCGAGACACGAGGTTGTGCTTTGTTTCGACGGCTGTCAAGGTAGACGTATGTCGAATCAAGGTCGCGTGACCGCCGACGTCGAGTGCTGCTCGCCGCTGGTGCGCGAGCCGCTGTCCTCGGACCAGGCGGTCGAGCTGTCGCGGTTGTTCAAGGCCATGGGCGACCCGGTCCGTCTCCGCCTGCTGTCGTTGATCGCCTCGCACGCCGGGGGCGAGGCGTGCGTGTGCGACCTGACCGGCGTGTTCGACCTGTCCGGCCCGACGATCAGCCACCACCTCAAGGTGCTGCGCGAGGCCGGTCTGATCGCGGGGGAGCGGCGCGGGACCTGGGTCTACTACCGGGTGCAGCCCGAGGCGCTGAGCCGCCTGTCGGCCGTCCTGGTGCCCGACGACGCCACCGTGGCCGGCTCGTGAGCACGCGGACCGACGCTCCGGCCGTCGTCGCCCGGCTCTCACGCCTGGACCGCTTCCTGCCGGTGTGGATCCTGCTCGCGATGGCCGTCGGCCTCCTCGGCGGACGGTTCGTCCCCGGTCTGGGCCCGGCGCTGGACGGGGTGGCGCTGGGCGGGGTCTCGCTCCCGATCGCGCTCGGCCTGCTGATCATGATGTACCCGGTGCTGGCCAAGGTCCGCTACGACCGCCTCGACACCGTCACCGGTGACCGGCGGCTGATGGTGGCCTCGCTGGTGCTGAACTGGGTCCTCGGTCCGGCGCTGATGTTCGCGCTCGCCTGGCTGCTGCTGCCGGACCTGCCCGAGTACCGGACCGGCCTGATCATCGTCGGGCTCGCCCGCTGCATCGCGATGGTCATCATCTGGAACGACCTGGCCTGCGGCGACCGGGAGGCGGCCGCCGTCCTGGTCGCGCTGAACTCGGTGTTCCAGGTGTTCGCCTTCGCCGCGCTGGGCTGGTTCTACCTCGACGTGCTGCCCGGGTGGCTGGGTCTGCCGCAGACCGACCTGGACGTCTCGCCCTGGCAGATCGCCGGGTCGGTGCTGATCTTCCTGGGGATCCCGCTGGTCGCCGGCTACCTGTCCCGGCGGATCGGCGAGCGCACGAAGGGCCGCGACTGGTACGAGTCCCGGTTCCTGCCCCGCATCGGCCCGTTCGCGCTCTACGGGCTGCTGTTCACCATCGTGATCCTGTTCGCGCTGCAGGGTGAGGCGATCACCTCCCGCCCGCTCGACGTCGTGCGCATCGCGCTCCCGCTGCTCGCCTACTTCGCGATCATGTGGGCCGGGTCCTACGCTACCGGCCGCGCGATCGGCCTCGGCTACGAGCGCACCACGACGCTGGCGTTCACCGCGGCCGGCAACAACTTCGAGCTGGCCATCGCGGTCGCCATCGCCACCTTCGGCGTGACGTCCGGTCAGGCGCTGGCCGGCGTCGTCGGGCCGCTGATCGAGGTCCCGGTCCTGGTCGCCCTCGTCTACGTCTCCCTCGCCGCCCGCCGACGCTGGAAGGACCCCGCGTGACCCCCGAGGTGCTGTTCGTCTGCGTCCACAACGCCGGCCGGTCCCAGATGGCCGCGGCCCTGCTCGAGCACCACGCCGCCGGGACGGTCGTCGTGCGCTCGGCCGGATCGGCGCCCGCGGAGTCGATCAACCCGGCCGTGCGCGCCGTCATGGCCGAGATCGGCCTGGACCTGTCGCGGAAGTACCCCAGGCCCCTGACCGACGACGCCGTCCGCGCCGCCGACGTCGTGATCACGATGGGGTGCGGCGACGCCTGCCCGGTGTACCCCGGCAAGCGCTACCTGAACTGGGAGCTCACCGACCCGGCCGGGAAGCCCGCCGAGGCGGTCCGCCCGATCCGCGACGACATCGACGCCCGGGTCCGCGCCCTGCTCGCCGAACTGGTCCCGGCCGGGTAGCCGAGGTGGGTACGGTCAGAACATCCCGTTGTCGTTGGCCGACGTGGCGGGGATGACCTGCAGGACGTCCCAGTGCTCGACGACCCTGCCGTGGTCGTCCACGCGGAAGATGTCGATCCCGGCGTAGTCGTCGCCGCCCGGCCAGGTCTGGTGGCAGTGCAGGACGACCAGGTCGTCCTCGGCGACGGTGCGGACGAACCGCACGTGCTTGCCGGGGTACTCGGCGGCCATGCGCTCGAAGTAGTCGACGAAGGCCTGCTTGCCGTCGGCGACGTGCACGTTGTGCTGGGTGTAGGTGTCCCCGGCGTAGCGCTCGAGCGCCTCCGCCGGCCTGGACTCGTTGAACATCATGTCGTAGAACGCCCGGACGTTGTCCTTGTTGCGCTGCAGGTCGGCCATGGGGGTCGTCTCACCTTCGGTGGTGTGGCGGCACGGGTTCCGACGCACCAACCGCGCCGGAAACGCCCGTATTCCGCCGCCCGCATTCATGAGGGGCCGCCGGACCGGACGCCACCGGCCCGGCGGCCGGGGTTCACCGCAGGTGCCGGGCGAGGAACCGGTCGGCTTCCTCCCCTGCGAACCGCGGGACGCCGGTGTGTCCGCCCATGTTGGCGTGCAACGTCTTCTCCGTGCTGCCGAGGGCGTCGAACAGGTCCAGCGCCGCCTGACGGTCGTTGCCCTCGTCGTCCCACTGCAGCAGGACCTGCAGCGGGACGGTGACCCGCCGGGCGTCGTCGAACAGGGCACGGGGCACGTAGCTCCCGGCGAACAGGACGGCGGCCGCGATGCGCGGCTCGACCACCGCCAGCCGGATGCCGACGGAGATGATCCCTCCGGCGAACCCGACCGGACCGTCGATCCCGGGCAGGGCCAGGAGGGCGTCCAGGACGGCCCGCCACTCCGGGACCGCCCGCTCGACCAGCGGGAGGACGAGCCGGGCGACGATGTCGTCGTCGACGGGCCCGCCGGCCCCGATCGCTCGCCGCAGGTCCGCGCGGGCCTCCTCGGCGGCGGCGTCCCGGGGCCGGTCGCCGCTCCCGGGGAGCTCGATGGTGGCCGCGGCGAAGCCCTCCGCCACCGACTGCCGGGCCCGGGCCAGCAGGCGGGGGTACATCGCGTTCAGCCCGCCGGGATGGCCGAGCAGGATCAGCGGCGTCGGTGCAGTGGCGGACCCGGGCGTCCAGAGGATGCCGGGGATCTCGCCGAGGGTGAACTCGCGTTCGTCAACGCCGTCGTCGAGGCGTCGTTCTGAGGTGAATCGCATGGTCGTGCCCTTCGGGAGTGCCGGTGCGGCGCTCCCGGACGACCTATCGCCCGACCGTGACCCCGGAGGGGAGCACCCCTGTCGAAACTGCGTCCACGGGTACCACCTCCTTGTCTCGCACGGCGCCGGAAAGCTAGCAGCGCTCACCGTGGCGGGCCAACGGATATCCGCTTCTCCCGGCACAGCCGTACCGTCGATCGGACGTCGATCGGACGTCGATCGGACGTCGATCGGACGTCGATCCACAGGAGGTTCCCTCATGGCGCGCATCCCACTCGTCGCCCCGGACGATCCCGACGTCGATCCCGCGGCGACGGCGCTGCTGCAGGCGGCGTCGAAGGCCCGCCCCGGGGCGGGGGTGCTCAACGTCTACAAGGCGCTGGCCAACCACCCGGCAGCGCTGCAGAAGTTCCTGGAGTTCGCCAACGTCGTGTACTTCGAGAACTCGATGCCGGACGCGAAGACCCGCGAGCTGCCCTACCTGACCTCGGCGGTCGCGAACAACTGCTTCTATTGAACGCCGACCCACTTGGTGCTCGGTCGAGCATCCGGACTGACCGACGAACAGATGTCGCACCTGCTCGACGACCCCCTGCCGGAGGGCATGTTCACCCCGGCGGAAGAGGCGATCATCGTCTACGCGCGCACCTCGACGTGGTTCCAACCGATCACCGACGAGATCTGGAACAACCTGCGCGCCCACTTCACCGAGAAGCAGTGCATGGAGATCTCGTTCACCGTCGGCCTCGACCAGCTGGTGAGCCGTTTCCACGCCACCGTGCAGACCGACGTCGACGCCGTCACCACCGATCAACTCACGGGGTCGTGTCCGGTGGCGTTGCCGCCCCCTCCGGGGCCGACGCCGCCCTAGCCGCCCGGGTGCGCTGACGACGAACGCCGCGCCACCCTCGTCGGGTGTGCGCGGCGTCCGTGGTGTTCGTGTGGCGGAGGATAGGGGATTCGAACCCCTGAGGGATTGCTCCCAACACGCTTTCCAAGCGTGCGCCCTAGGCCACTAGGCGAATCCTCCGCAGAGGAGCCTACCGGCCGGGTCGGCGCGCCCCGCCCGGCCCCCTGGGTCGTGTCAGGGCCGGGGTGGGGTCGCTACACTGTCTGCGGACCCCGCGCGGCGTCCATCCTGTGAACTCCCCCAGGGCCGGAAGGCAGCAAGGGTCAACGGGCTCTGGCGGGTGCGCGGGGTCCCCTTCGTGTCCGGGACCCCTCATCGCCAGGGCCGGAGTTCCGGTCCGGCCTCGAACACTGTCGGTCCCCCTCGGTAGCCTCGCGAGCGTGGCACTGGCTCTGTACCGGAAGTACCGCCCGGCCAAGCTCGCCGAGGTGGTGGGGCAGGAACACGTCACCGAACCCCTGTCGACGGCTCTGACCGCGGGGCGGATCAACCACGCGTACCTGTTCTCCGGGCCCCGCGGCTGCGGCAAGACGTCCTCGGCCCGGATCCTCGCCCGCTCGCTGAACTGCGTGCAGGGCCCCACACCGGAACCGTGCGGCGTCTGCGACTCCTGCATCGCGCTCGCCCCGGAGGGCTCCGGCTCGATCGACGTCGTCGAGCTCGACGCGGCCTCGCACGGTGGCGTCGAGGACGCTCGTGAGCTGCGGGACCGGGCCTTCTACGCCCCGGCCGAGTCGCGCTACCGGGTGTTCATCGTCGACGAGGCGCACATGGTCACGACGCAGGGCTTCAACGCCCTGCTCAAGATCGTGGAGGAGCCGCCGGACCACCTGGTCTTCATCTTCGCCACCACCGAGCCGGAGAAGGTGCTGCCGACGATCCGGTCGCGCACGCACCACTACCCGTTCCGGCTGATCCCGCCGGGCACCATGCGGTCGCTGCTGGAACGGATCTGCGGCGAGGAGGGCGTGACCGTCGCCCCGCCGGTGTTCCCGCTGGTCATCCGGGCCGGTGGCGGCTCCGCCCGGGACACGCTCTCGGTGCTCGACCAGCTCCTCGCCGGGGCCGGGCCGGACGGCGTCACCTACGAGCGCGCGGTCGCCCTGCTCGGCGTCACCGACGCGGCACTGATCGACGACACGGTGGACGCGCTGGCCGCCGGCGACGGCGCGGCCGTCTACCAGGCGGTGGACCGGCTGGTCGAGGCCGGACACGACCCCCGCCGCTTCGCCTCGGACCTGCTGCAGCGCCTGCGTGACCTGATGCTCGTGCAGGCCGTGCCGGAGGCCGCGGAGCGCGGGCTGGTCGACGGGGCGGAGGACGAGCTGTCCCGGATGGCCGACCAGGCCTCCCGTCTCGGCGCCGCGACACTCGCCCGCTACGGCGAGATCGTGCACAGCGGGCTGATCGAGATGCGCGGCGCGACGGCGCCCCGGCTGCTGCTGGAGCTGCTCTGCGCGCGGATGCTGCTGCCCGCGGCGACGACGACGGACGCGGGCCTGCTGGAGCGTCTCGAGCGCATCGAGCGGCGCAACGCGATCGCGCCCGAGCCCGGCGCCAGCGGTGGTGACGCCGAGCCGGTGAAGCGGGCGTTCGTGCGCCCGACCGAGCGGGGCGCCGCACAACCGGCGGCCACCGGGTCCGAGAGCGGGCAGGCCCCGCGTGAGCAGGCCGGTCGCGAGCAGGCCGCACCGCCGCGGGAGCAGCCCGCCCCCGCGCGTGAGCAGACGCCACGTGAGCAGGCGCCGCGCGAGCAGGCTGCGCCGGCGCGTCCGCCCGCGGCGGCCGCGGAACGGCCGGCTGCGGCGGCGGACTCCGGCGCGACCGGGTCCGGGTCGGGTCCTTCCGTGGCGGCCGGCGATGCGTCGGGCGGCGGAGCGCGCCGCGCCGAGGCGGAGGACTCCGAGCAGGAGGCCGCCACCGCCGAGCCGAGTCGGCCCTCGGCGGACGACCTACCCCCGCAGGTGGCTGCGGCCGCCGCGAGCCCGGGAGCTGCAGCCCCGAGCACGACGACGCCGCAGCGACCTCCGACCGAGCGGCCGCAACCGCGGGCCCAGCAGCCGGAATCGCACCCGACCGAGCGCTCCACGACCGAGCGCCCCACGACCGAGCGCCCCACGACCGAGCGCCCCACGACCGAGCGCCCGGCGACCGAGCGCCCGGCATCGCAGGGCGGCGCGCCGATCGAGCCCGTGCCGGAGAACGGCCCGGCCGAACCCGCCGAGCCGGCACCGGTGGCGTCGTCGCTGGACGCGGCCGCGGTGCGACGGGTGTGGCCGGAGATCCTTGCCGCGGCACGTCAGCGCAGCCGCAGTACCGAGGCGTTGCTGGTCAACGCGACCGTGCGTGCCGTCGACGGCGACATGCTCGTCCTGACGATCGGGTCCGCCCCGCTCGCCCGGCGGCTGTCCGAGCCGCGCAACACCGACGTGATCGTCGACTCGCTGCGGGCCGTGCTCGGCGTGCAGTGGCGCGTCCGGTGCGACCAGGGCGACGCCGGTGGCGCCGCCCCGGCGCGGCCCGCCCGCGCCGAGCGACCGGCTCCGCAGCGTCCCGCGCCGCAGCGCCCGTCGCGGTCCGAGGGCGAGGGCGGGGACACGCCGCAGGCCCCGCCGCCGGCGCCGGGGGACCGGGCACCGGACCGGGTGGTCCCGCAGCGACGCAGCCAGGCGGCCGGTCGCCGGCCGTCGTCGGACGGCGGGGAGCCGCTGCCGCCGGAGCCGCCGCCGGAGGACGCCCCGCCCGACCGCGACGACGAGGAGTCGATGATGGCCGAGGCCGCCGCCGACGCCGGGAGCGGCGCCACACGCCGCGATCCCGAGGTCGCGGCGATGGAGCTGCTCAGCAACGAGCTCGGCGCGAAAGCGTTCGAGCAGCGCTGATCCCCGGTCGGTCCCCGGGGTCCGGCGGCCTCAGCGGCCGAGGAACGCCAGGATCCCGGCCGTGATCGCCGTGGCATAACGCTCCCGGCCGGCCGGGGAGGACACCAGCTCCGCCTCGGCGGGGTTGCGCATGTTCGCGCACTCCACCAGGGCCGTGGGCACGGTCGCGGTGTTCAGCCCGCCCAGGTCCTCGCGTCCGTCGAGCCCCTTCGTCCCGATGTAGTCGGCCGGGGCGAACCGGCCCTTCTGCATCGCGTCGCGCAGGTCGGTCGCCAGCGTGCGGGCCGGGCCGGACTGGGCGGCGTTGAGCGGCGGGTCGGCGTAGGCGACGTGGAAGCCACGTCCCTTCGGTGCCGCGCCGTCGGCGTGCAGGGACACCGCGGCCGCGGCCTTCGCCTTCGCGCCGGCATCGCCCCGCTCGTCGACGCACGGCCCGACGCCGCGGTCGTCGGGCCGGGTGAGCACGACGGTGACCCCCTTCGCCTGCAGCTGCTTCCGCACCCGCTGCGCGAGGTCCCAGGTGAACGCGTGCTCGGCGTACCCGGCGTCGGTGGACGTGCCGGTCGTGTTGCACGGCTTGGTGCCGCCGCGGCCGTCCGGGACCTTGCGGTTGATCGTTTTCGTCGCGCCGGCGTTGCCGCCGTTGTGCCCGGGGTCGAGCAGGACGACCGGCGCCGCCGCCGCGGTGGGCGTCCGGGCAGGGGTCGCGGTGGCCGCGGTGCGGGCGACGGTCGTCGCCGGGAGGTCGGACGTCGTGGCGGACACGGGCGTCGGTGCGGGTGCGGTGGACCCGGCACCGGCACACCCGGCGCACAGGGCGGTACCGGCCAGCAGGGCGGCGGCGATGCGGAGCGGGGCGGACACGGGCGACACCCTGGCACGGCTACCCTGGCGCCAGGCCCCGTCGCGTCGGCCGTGTCGGGAATTCGTTCCCACGTGGCACCGGCGTCCCGACGGGCGTGAGCAGTTCGTCGAAGCGAGGAGTCCCCTGGTGGAACCGGGTCAGCCCGACATGCAGATGATCCTGCAGCAGGCGCAGAAGATGCAGCAGCAGCTGCAGCAGGCGCAGGCCGAACTGGCCACCGCCGAGGTCACCGGCCAGGCCGGCAACGGCCTCGTCGAGGTCACGATCACGGCGCAGCTCGAGCCGCGCGGGGTCAAGATCGACCCGAAGGTCGTCGACCCCGAGGACGTCGAGACCCTGCAGGACCTCGTCGCCGGGGCCCTGCAGGACGCCGTCCGCGCCGCGCAGGCGCTGCAGGCCGAGAAGATGGGCCCGCTCGCCGGAGGCATGGACATGGGCGGCCTGGGCCTGCCGGGCGCCTGAGGTGTTCGAGGGGCCGGTCCAGGACCTGATCGACGAGCTGGGTCGGCTGCCCGGAGTCGGGCCGAAGAGCGCCCAGCGGATCGCGTTCCATCTGCTGGCCGCCGACGCGGCCGACATCTCCCGCCTGCAGGAGGTCCTGCAGACGGTCAAGCAGGGTGTGCAGTTCTGCGAGGTGTGCGGCAACGTCGCGGCCGACTCGCGCTGCCGCTACTGCGCCGACGCCCGGCGCGACCCGACGCTGGTGTGTGTCGTCGAGGAGCCCAAGGACGTCCTCGCCGTCGAGCGGACCCGCGAGTTCAAGGGCCGCTACCACGTGCTGGGCGGGGCGCTGGACCCGTTGGCCGGGATCGGCCCGGACACGCTGCGGATCCGTGAGTTGCTGACCCGCCTGGGCGGCACCGGCCCGGCCCCGGACGAGACCGACATCTCCGAGGTCATCATCGCCACCGACCCCAACACCGAGGGCGAGGCGACCGCGACCTACCTGGTCCGGCTGCTGCGCGACTTCCCGGGGCTGAGCGTCACCCGGCTCGCGTCCGGCCTGCCGATGGGTGGCGACCTCGAGTTCGCCGACGAGATGACGCTCGGTCGCGCCCTCGCCGGCCGCCGGGTCCTCTGAGTCGGGCCCGGACACACGGGCCCGGACACACGGAAAGCCGGCCCCGCCCATGGGCGCGGCCGGCCGATCGGCGCAACAACCCCCCGTCGCGGCGCCGGTCCTCTCCACCCGCTGTTCGTGCGGTCAACGTGTCGTGCGGTCGAGCGTCAGTCGGTGTCCTCGTCGGCCCAGGCGTCGACGTAGTAGCGACGGTGACCCCGTGGCTGCTGACGCTGCTCCCAGCTGATCCGGCGCTCGGCGGCGATCCGGCGCCAGGCCCGGCGCTGTGCCGAGTCGACGACCCCGATCACGATGCCGGTCATCACGAGGACGGCCAGGCCGATCACCACCAGCATGATCAGTCCGGTCATGGGGACCACCTGCCCTGGCCCGCCCCCGGGGACTTCCCGGCCCGGTGGACCTCCGGTGCGCGGTGCGAACGGTGACTGCGGATCATCACTTTCTCCTTCTGCTCGTCGTGCCCGTGACGGACCTGCGGCGAGCCCGCGGAGTGTGATCGCGGTCTCTGGCCCGCCTATGGGTAGAGTGCCGGACATCGGGCCCATGTGCAATTGCACAGCAGTGGGATTGCACATGGTTACCCGAAGAGACGAACTCGTCGTATCGCCGCAAAGGGCCCGCGACGACCGGTGAACGGGGTGCGGGTGGAGCACGAACCGACCGGGGCGCGCCGCCGCCTCGGCGCGGAGCTGCGACGGCTCCGCGGCAACGCCGGGCTCCGGCTCGACGAGGTCGGCAAGGAGCTGAGCTGCTCCACGTCCAAGATCAGCCGGCTGGAGAACGGGAAGGGCATCCCGAAGCCGCGCGACATCGAGGACCTGATCCGGATCTACCACGTCACGGCCGACCTCGAGCAGTCGATGCTGCGCCGGCTGGTCCACGAGAGCCGGTCGCAGGGCTGGTGGGAGACCTACACCGACGGCCTGTCCGCGGAGCGCTTCGTGCTGGACAGCCCCGGGCGCTACGCCGCGCTGGAGACCGACGCCGTCGGGATCGCTTCGTTCGACCTCGCGGTCCTGCACGGCCTCGCCCAGACCCCCGACTACGCCCGGGCGATCCTGGGCGCGCTGCTCCCGCGGCACGAGGCGTGGGAGCTGGACCGCCTGGTCGACCTGCGCCGTCACCGTCAGCGCGCACTGACCGTCGCGACCGGGCCGCTGCGGCTGCTGGACGTGATCGACGAGGGCGCGCTGCGACGGGTCGTCGGCAGCCCGGCGGTGATGGCCGCTCAGATGGACCGGCTGCTGGAGCTCTCCGCCATGCCGAACGTCGATCTGCAGGTGCTGCCGTTCGACGCCGGTATGCATCGCGCGCACTCCGGCCAGTTCGCGATCCTCGAGATCCCCGACGAGCGGGGCTCCGACGTCGTCTACACCGAGAGCCACGCCGGCGACACGTACCTCACCGACGCCTCCGACGTCCTGCTCTACCGCGGGATCCTCGACGACGTCCGGGCCCGCGCGCAGGGCCCGGAGACCACACGGGACACTCTCCTCCGCTATCGGGATCTGCACCTGTCCGCCGAGGGAGCCGCACGTTGATCGACTACCGGGTCAGTAGCTTCTGCCACCTGGGCAACTGCGTCGCCGTCGGGGCGACGCCGGACGGCGCGATCGCCGTCGCCGACACCAAGACCGGCGAGCCCCCGCTGCTGTTCACCCGCGAGGAGTGGACGGCGTTCTGCGACGGCGTCCGCCGCGGCGACTTCGACGACCTCTGAGCCGCGCCGGGGGCGTGGTCGTTCCCGATTCGTGACGTCAGGATCTACCGGCGGGTAAAGACGCGATATAGCGTCGTCGCTCACCCGACGCACGCCCCGACTCACCATCGAGGTCACCGCATGAGTGCCCCCCGCCGACTGGTCGCCGTCATCACGGCAGGCCTGCTCGCCGTGTCCCTGACCGCTTGCGCCACATCCGAGCGCGACGCCGGCGGCGCGGCCGGCGGGACGATGGTGTTCGGCGCCGCGGGTGCGCCGAAGAACTTCGACCCGATCTTCAACGACGACGGGGAGAGCTTCCGGCCGGCGCGTCAGATGTACGACACGCTGATCACCTACAAGGCGGGGACGACCGAGCTCGAGCCCGGCCTGGCGACGTCCTGGACCTCGACGCCGGACGGCAAGCAGTGGACGTTCGCGCTGCGCCCGGGCGTCAAGTTCCACGACGGCACCGACTTCAACGCCGCTGCTGTGTGCGCGAACTTCGACCGCTGGTTCACCATGAAGGGCGCCGCCGCCCAGAGCCAGATGATCTACTACGGCGACGTGTTCGAGGGCTTCGCCAAGAACGAGGGCGACGCGTCCGGCTCGCCGGTCTACAAGAACTGCCAGGCCAGGGACGCCAACACCGCGGTGCTGAACCTGAACAAGTTCAAGGGCGCCTTCCCCGCCGCGTTCGGCCTGACCTCGTTGTCGATCTCCAGCCCGACCGCGCTCAAGCAGTACAACGCCGACGCGGTGACCCAGAGCGGGGACTCCTTCACCTACCCCGCCTACGCCAACGAGCACCCGACCGGCACCGGGCCGTTCAGGTTCGAGAGCTTCGACAAGGCCAACGGCACCATCACCCTGGCCCGCAACGACCAGTACTGGGGCGAGAAGGCCAAGCTCGACAAGCTGATCTTCAAGATCATCCCGGACGAGAACGCCCGCAAGCAGGAGCTCGCCGCCGGCACCATCGACGGCTACGACCTCCCCTCGCCGGCGGACTACGGGACGCTCAAGGACGCCGGTAACCAGGTGCTCGTGCGCAAGCCGTTCAGCCTGCTCTACGTCGGCATCAACCCGAAGAACAACCCGGCCCTGAAGGACCTGCGGGTCCGCCAGGCGATCGCCTACGCGATCAACCGGGACGCGCTGGTGAAGACGAAGATGCCCGAGGGCACCCAGGTCGCGACGCAGTTCATGCCGGACACCGTCGCCGGGTACGCACCGGACGTCACGACGTACCCGTACGACCCGAACAAGGCCAAGCAGCTGCTGGCGCAGGCCGGGCAGCAGAACCTGACGCTGAACTTCTACTACCCGACCGAGGTCACCCGGCCCTACATGCCGAACCCGGCCGACCTGTTCGCCGCGATGTCGGCGGACCTGGCCGCGGTCGGCATCAAGATCAACCCGGTGGCGCGGCCGTGGAACGGCGGCTACAAGGACGACGTGCAGAAGGCCGGTAAGCAGGACCTGCACATGCTCGGATGGACCGGCGACTACAACGACGCCGGCAACTTCGTCGGCACGTTCTTCGGCCGGCCGAAGGCGGAGTTCGGCCAGAACGACCCGGCGATGTACGCCGAGCTCGCCAAGGCCGACTCGATCCCGGACCCGGCCGGGCACACCGCGGCCTACCAGCAGGCCAACCGCGACATCATGGCCAAGTTCCTGCCCGCGGTGCCGATCCTGACCACCGGCCCGGCCGTCGTGGTCAAGGGCAACATCCAGGGACTGGTCCCGTCGCCGCTGACCGACGAGCGCTTCCTGACCGTCAGCAAGGGCGAGCAGCAGTAGGGGGTACTGCTTCCGCCGCCGGGGATCCCCGGCGGCGGTGTCCGGCTCGGGGGAGTGAGGGGGAACGATGCTGCGCTTCGTCGTGCGACGACTCGTCCAGGTCGTCCCGACGCTGCTGATCCTGTCCGTGCTGTTGTTCGCCTGGCTGCGCTCGCTGCCCGGCGGGCCGGCCGGGGCGCTGCTCGGGGACAAGGCGACGCCGGAGGGCATCGCCGCGCTGAACCGAACGCTGGGTCTGGACCAGCCGATCCCGATCCAGTACCTGCGCTACCTCGGGCGGGCACTGACCGGGGACTTCGGGGCGTCGCTGGTCAGCGGTGACCCGGTCCTGGCCGAGATCGGGCGTGCCCTGCCGGCGACGATCGAGCTCTCGGTGACGGCGCTGCTGATCGCGATCCTGGCCGGGATCCCGCTGGGCTACCTCGCCGCCCGCTACCGCGGCCGTCCCTGGGACAACGCGACGATCCTGGCCACGCTGGTCGGTGTCGCGGTGCCGGTGTTCTTCCTCGGCTACGTGCTCAAGCAGGTCTTCGCCGTCGAGCTGGGGCTGTTCCCGCCGTCGGGCCGGGTCTCGGTGGACATCGACGCCACCCGGGTCACCGGCTTCGCGATCCTCGACGGCCTGCTCACCCGCGAGTTCGACGCCAGCGCCGACGCGATCGCGCACCTGGTGCTGCCCGCGATCGCACTGGCCACGATCCCGCTCGCGGTGATCGTCCGGATCACCCGGGCATCGGTGCTCGACGTGCTCGACTCCGACTTCGTCCGCACCGCCAACGCCAAGGGCCTCGCACCGGGGACGGTGCGCGGGCGGCACGTCCTGCGCAACGCGCTGCTGCCGGTCTCGACCACGATCGGCCTGCAGACCGGTCTGCTGCTGGCCGGTGCCGTGCTCACCGAGAAGGTCTTCAACTGGGGTGGTCTCGGCACGCTGATCGCCGAGGGGATCGAGCGGCGCGACTACCCCCGCCTGCAGGCGATCGTGCTGCTCGGGGCCCTGATCTACGTGATCGTGAACCTGCTCGTCGACCTGTCCTATGCGTTGATCGACCCCCGGGTGAGGTTGCGATGAGTGCACCGACCACCTGGGCGCAGCGCCGCCGCGCGAAGATCGACGACACCGCGCAGGGCCGCAGCCTCACCGCGGACGCGCTGCGCCGGCTGCGCCGCAACCCGGTCGCGATCACCGGTGCGGTGATCATCGCCGTGTTCGTGCTGATCTCGGTGTTCGCGCCGCTGTTGGCCCCGCACGGTCCGGGGGAGTCGTTCCCGCAGCTGCTGGACACGTTGCGGCCGGGCGTCATCCCGGGCCCGCAGGACGGCTTCCCGCTGGGCAGCGACCAGAACGGCCGCGACGAGTTCTCCCGGATGATCCTGGCGTCGCGTCAGACGTTGCTGGTCGGTGTGCTGGCCACGCTGTTCGGCCTGGTGTTCGGTGTCCTGATCGGACTCGTCGCCGGTGCCCTGGGCGGCTGGGCGGACACCGTGCTGATGCGCGTGACCGACGTGCTGCTGTCCATCCCGTCCCTGCTGCTGGCGATCTCGGTGGCGGCGCTGGCCGCCCGGCCCAGCCAGACGACGGTGATCATCGCGGTGGCGCTGGTGAACGTGCCGATCTTCGCCCGCCTGCTGCGCGGCTCGATGCTCGCCCAGCGCGAGTCCGACCACGTGCTGGCCGCGACCGCGCTCGGCGTCAAGCGCCCGGCGATCGTGGTGCGGCACATGCTGCCCAACGCGATCGGACCGGTGATCGTGCAGGCCACGCTGACCCTGGCCACGGCGATCCTGGACGCGGCCGCGCTGTCGTTCCTCGGGCTCGGTGACGCGGACCCGGCCCGCGCCGAATGGGGGCTCATGCTGGCCAACGCCCAGCCCTACCTCGACGTCCGGCCCGCCCTGGCGCTGTACCCGGCGCTGGCGATCATCGTCGTCGCGCTCGGGTTCACGCTGTTCGGCGAGGCCCTGCGCGAGGCGCTGGACCCGAAGGGACGTCGATGAGCACCCGGCCGCCCAGGACGGCGCCCGGCGAGGGCCCGCTGCTCGACGTCCGCGACCTGACGGTCCGCTTCACCCGCCGCGGCGAGCCGGACACCGTCGCCGTCGACGGCGTCTCGTTCGACATCGAGCCGGGCGAGATCGTCGGGCTGGTGGGGGAGTCCGGCTGCGGCAAGTCGGTCACCTCGCTGGCGATCATGGGGCTGCTGCCCGGGCGCGGCCCGAAGGTCGGCGGCGAGGTGCGCTTCGGCGGCGACGACCTGCTCACGCTCTCCGACGCGGCGCTTCGGCAGCGTCGTGGGCGGGACCTGGGGATGGTGTTCCAGGACCCGCTGTCGTCGCTGAACCCGGTCGTCCCGGTCGGGGCGCAGATCACCGAGGCGCTGACCCGGCACCGCGGGATGGACAAGAAGGCCGCCCGGTCCGAGGCCGTCACGCTGCTCGAACGGGTCGGCATCCCGGACCCCGCGCGGCGGGTGAGCTCGTACCCGCACCAGATGTCGGGCGGCATGCGCCAGCGCGCGCTGATCGCGATCGCGCTGGCCTGCAGCCCCCGCCTGCTGATCGCCGACGAGCCGACGACCGCCCTGGACGTCACCATCCAGGCGCAGATCCTGGAGCTGCTGCGCGATCTGGTCGCCGAGACCGGCACCGCGCTGATGATGATCACCCACGACCTCGGCGTCGTGGCCGGGCTCTGCGACCGGGTCAACGTGCTCTACGCGGGCCGGATCGTCGAGCGCGCGGAGCGGCACCGCCTCTTCGCGACACCGCGGCACCCGTACACGCACGGGCTGATCGGCTCCATCCCGCGGCTGGACTCCGACCCGGGCCAGGAGCTGCCGGCGATCACCGGCTCGGTCAACGACAACCTGCCGTGGGACACCGCCTGTGCGTTCGCCCCGCGCTGCTCGCGGGCGATCGAGATCTGCACCGAGGCGACGCCGCTCGTGGAGACGGCGGCGTCGCGGATGCTGCGCTGCCACAACCCCGTCCCGGCGACGTCGGCGTGAGGACTCATCGATGACCGCGACCGATCCGCTCCTCGAGGTCGACGACCTCGCCGTGCACTTCCCGATCACCAGCGGGGTGTTGTTCGAGCGCACCGTCGGGCACGTCCGTGCCGTCGACGGGGTGTCGTTGCGGGTGCACCGCGGCGAGACCTACGGCCTGGTCGGCGAGTCCGGTTGCGGGAAGTCCACATTGGGCCGGGCGATCCTGCGACTGGTCGACCCGACGTCGGGCAGCGTGCTGTTCGACGGCACCGACGTCGCGACGCTGAAGGGCGAACCGTTGCGGCGCATGCGTCGCCGGTTCCAGATGGTGTTCCAGGACCCGCTGTCCAGCCTGGACCCGCGCCAGTCGGTGGAGTCGCTGCTCACCGAGGGCCTGCGCGCGCACGGGCTGAGCAAGGGCGGCGAGGCCGACCACGCGCGGCTCACGGAGCTGATGGACGCCGTCGGCCTGCCGGCGGGGGCACTGCGCCGCTACCCGCACGAGTTCTCCGGCGGGCAGCGGCAGCGGATCGGGATCGCCCGCGCGCTGTGCGTCGAGCCGGACCTGATCGTCGCCGACGAGCCGGTGTCCGCACTGGACGTCTCCGTCCAGGCCCAGGTGCTCAACCTGTTGTCCCGACTGCAGCGCGAGCTCGGGCTGACGTACCTGGTGATCGCGCACGACCTCGCCGTCGTGCGGCACGTCAGCGACCGGGTCGGGGTGATGTACCTCGGCGGGATCGTCGAGGAGGCACCGGCCGGGGAGCTGTACTCCGACCCGCTGCACCCCTACACGCGGGCACTGCTCTCGGCCGTCCCGGTGCCGGACCCGCAGGTCGAGGACGACCGGGAGCGCATCCTGCTCACCGGCGACCTGCCCTCACCCGCAGCGCCGCCGTCGGGCTGCCGGTTCCACACCCGCTGCCCGTGGCGTCAGGCCGACCGGTGCGACACCGAGCGTCCCGAGCTCCGCGTCCCCGACGGCGCGGGCCCGGAGCACCGGGTCGCCTGCCACCACGCCGAGGCCATCCGAGACGGCCGGATCACCCGTCACGAGGTCGCCCCCGAGGCGGTGGACCAGTCCGTGGGCACCGCCCCCGCCGCACCCGAACACGGCGGCTCGCTGACGGAGTTCCTCGGCCGCTGAACCCGCGTGCGCGGATATCCCTCGTGCGCGGATATCACTGCCCTGGCAACGATATCCGCGCACGGGCGGGTCAGCGCATGGCGCGGTTGATCGCGCTCACGACGCCCTTGAGGGACGCGCTGGTGATGCTGCTGTCGATGCCGACGCCCCAGAAGACCTTGCCCTCGACGGCGCACTCGACGTAGGCGGCGGCGCGGGCGTCGTCACCGCCGCCCATGGCGTGCTCGTGGTAGTCGAGCACCCGGACGTCGAATCCGATGCCGGCGAGCGCGTCGACGAACGCGGCGATCGGGCCGTTGCCGCTGCCGGTGATCTCGTGCAGGTCGGACTCGACGCGGACGGTGGCGACGATCTCGTCGTTGCCCTCGCCGTCGCTGGTCACCCGGTGCTTGACCAGGCGCAGCGGGGTCTCGCGGTCGAGGTACTCGATGTCGAAGGCGTCGCGCATCGCCTTGGGCTCGACCTCGCCGCCCTCGGAGTCGGTGAACGCCTGGATGACGTGCGAGAACTCCATCTGCAACCGGCGCGGCAGGTCCAGCTGGTGCTCGGCCTTCATGATGTAGGCGATGCCGCCCTTGCCGGACTGCGAGTTCACGCGGATCACGGCCTCGTAGGTCCGGCCGATGTCCTTCGGGTCGACCGGCAGGTACGGGACCTCCCACGGGTGGTCGTCGACGTCGTGCCCGGCCGCGGCGGCGTCGACGCGCATCGCCTCGAAGCCCTTGTTGATCGCGTCCTGGTGGCTGCCGGAGAACGCGGTGTAGACGAGGTCGCCGCCCCACGGGTGGCGCTCGTGCACCGGCAGCTGGTTGCAGTACTCGACGGTGCGGCGGATCTCGTCGATGTCGGAGAAGTCGATCTGCGGGTCGATGCCCTGGGTGAACAGGTTCATCCCCAGGGTCACCAGGTCGACGTTGCCGGTGCGCTCGCCGTTGCCGAACAGGCAGCCCTCGATGCGGTCCGCCCCGGCCTGGTAGCCCAGCTCGGCGGCGGCGACGCCGGTACCCCGGTCGTTGTGCGGGTGCAGGCTCAGCACGACGGCGTCGCGGCGGGCCAGGTTGCGGTGCATCCACTCGATGGAGTCCGCGTAGACGTTCGGGGTCGCCATCTCCACCGTCGCCGGCAGGTTGACGATCATCGGGTGCTCCGGGGTGGGCTGCCAGATCGCGCTGACCTGGTTGCACACGTCGACGGCGTACTCCAGCTCGGTGCCGCTGTAGGACTCCGGCGTGTACTCGACCGTCCAGTCGGTGTTCGGGTACTTCTCGGTGAAGCGCAGGACCTCCTCGGCGCCGTCGGTGGCGATCTTCGCGATGCCGGCGCGGTCGGAGCGGAACACGACCCGGCGCTGCAGCACCGAGGTGGAGTTGTAGAGGTGCATGATCGCCCGCGGGGCGCCCTCGCAGGCCAGGAACGTGCGCTCGATCAGCTCGGGGCGGGCCTGGGTCAGGACCTGGATCTGCACGTCGTCCGGGATCGCATCGTTCTCGATGATCTCGCGGACGAAGTCGAAGTCGGTCTGGCTCGCGGCCGGGAACCCGACCTCGATCTGCTTGTAGCCCATGCGCACCAGCAGGTCGAACATGCGGCGCTTGCGGTTCGGGCTCATCGGGTCGATCAGCGCCTGGTTGCCGTCACGCAGGTCGACCGCGCACCACAGCGGGGCGGTGGTGATCCGCTTGTCCGGCCACGTGCGGTCGGGCAGGGATACCGGCTCGACCAGCTCGTGGAACGGCTTGTAGCGCCCGAACGGCATATGGGAACCCTTCTGCGGGTTCCACGGTGCCTGTCCCTGCGGGGCGGGGATGTCCGGCGTACGCACCTTGCTCTGGCTGCTGGCGGTGTACGCGTCGGGAGTGCTCGTCACGTGAATGCTCCTGGATGTGGCCCTGGATAGGGCGGTGCCGGTGGACGACCGGCGAGCACGCAGAAGCCCCGCGACGAGGGGCCGGTCGGTCAGACCCCGCCGCGGCGGCGAAGGAGCAGGCGCGCCATGTCCCTACCGTAACCCGAAGCGCCCGCGTTGCGGCAACCCGATCGGGTCGGACGCGCCGGCGGCGCCGCTCCCGGTGGAGCGACGCCGCCGGGGAGTGCGTCAGCGGACGGTCGTGCGGGCCGTCGCGATGTTGTTGCGCGGAGCCGGGTCGGGCGTGCGCAGCGACGTCGAGACGGCGCCGAGGTCCTGCGCGCCCCGCACGGACCGGTCGACGGAGACGGTCACGGTGAAGGTCACGCTCCTACCCGACGCGATCGACGGGGTCAGGAAGCCGGCGTTGCGGCCGTCGTTCGTCACGACGCCGCCGGCGGCGCCGGTGATCCGCAGGCCCTTCGGCACGGTGATCCCCGAGGCCACCGACGCCGCCGCGGACGGGCCCGCGTTGCGCACGGTCAGGGTCGCGGTGAACGTCTTGCCGGGCGTCGCCGTCGGCGGCGCGGTCAGAGCGGCGGACAGGTCCGCGCGGGCCGGGACCGGTGCCGGCGCGGGCGTGACGGTCAGGGCGTAGCTCGTGGTCAGGGTGCCGCTGGTGGCGGTCACCGTCACCGGTCCGGCGGTGGAGCCCGCGGTCAGGGCGGGGCTGACGGCGGCACCGTTCGCGCCGGTCGTCGCGGTCGCGGTGGTCGACGACCCGAACGCGGCGCTGCCGCTCGTCACCGCGAACGACACGGGAGCCCCGGGAACGGGCCTACCGCCGGTTCCGCTGACCGTCGCGGTGAGCGGCTGGGCGAAGGTCGTCCCGACCTCGGCGGACTGCCCGCCCCCGGAGGTGGCGGCGATCGTGGTCGGGACCACGGGGTTGTCGAAGTCGTAGGTGGTGTCGTTGACGCGGAACAGGTCCACGCCCGCCGTCAGGCCGGGGTTGCCGCCGCCCTGGTTGACCCCGACGAGCCCGACGGTCGCATCGGGCTGCGCCGCCTTCACGTCGGCGAAGCTCGCGGAGTAGGTGGTGAAGCCGTACTTGTTGACCGTTCCCGGCGCGGTTACGGAGTTGCTCGCCCACCAGCCGCCGTTGCTGGTGGAAGGTGACCAGTTCTGCCAGGTCTCCGGCGTGACCGCCGCGTTCGTGTAGACCGGCTCCCACACCAGGGTGACGAACCCGAGGGACGTGGTGACCCCGATGTTCAGTGCCGGAGCCTGGAACGACGTGGCTGCGACCTTCTCGATGTAGGTGCGGTACTCGAGGTCGCTGATCTCGGAGAGCTTGCGCCCGGCGAAGGCGGTGGTGTTGACCGTCGCCTTGTCGTTGCCGGCCGGCGTGTTCAGGCGCAGGAAGCCGGTGCCGGACTGGGCCTTCGCGTCGTCGACGACGGTCGCGGTGCCGCCGTCGCGCTGGAACTCGCAGACCGGCGTGGTCGCGGTGCAGTCCCGCGTGATGTCGGCGTCGGCGACGACGGTCGTCGATGCGGCGGAGGCCGTCCCGGCGCCGATCGTCAGCCCGGCCGCCATGACGACGCCGAGCGCGGCCGCGACGCCCGTCCGTGCGATCCGGCGGAAGGGGGCGGCCGGTGGACCGGCGGGAACGGAGGTGCGCACAGGTACTCCACGACGAGTAGGAGCGGACGACGGGCATGCCGTCCGCTACCGAGAGGATCGATGTGGTCACGTGACGTGTTGCACCGTCCCGCAGCGGTCATCAATTTCGATGACGGTCGCTGCGCCGCAACGAAACGATCACGACAACGAAGTGATCACAACCTCACGCGCGACCTACTCGTTGGTAGGGCCAGTGGTGATCTCCGTGTGAGGATGTCGCCTGTCACTTCGGGGAGGTCCAATGTCCACGGTGGGTACGACGGCGCGACGCGGCGCCGGTTTCCTGGCCAGCCTGCTGCGCATCGTCGGTCTGGTGATCGTCGCGATCCTGGTGGTGCACATCGTGTTCACCCTGCTGGACGCGAACCCCGCCAACTTCCTGACGCAGTTCGTCGGCGAGTGGGCGGCGATGTTCAACCTCGGCCTGGGGAACCTGTTCACCCCGGCCCAGCCGAAGATGGCGGTGACGCTGAACTACGGCGTCGCGGCGATCGTCTGGCTCGTCGTCACGACCCTGGTCGTGCGGCTGGTGCGCCGCATCGCCTGATCGTCCCCGGCGCCGACGATCTCGGTGCGGATGCGCGCGACCCCGCAGTGGCAGGCCTCGTAGCGCACCACGCCCTCGCTCGTCGGATGCCGGGAACGGACGACCCAGCGGTGCGGCAACGGTTCGCTCGTACCGTCCAGCGTGCTGTAATGGCTCAGTGCACATCAACCCTTACGGGCACGATCCGGTGTGCCTGGCCGCCGACCTGGCCAACGAACCGCCGGAGACCGTCGACGAGCTCGTCCGCCGCTGCCTCGACGCGGGGCTGACCCGCGAATGGACGCCCGGCCCCGACGACCTGACCGAGGTCCGGGACCTGCTCGCGCGCTGGACCGAGGTCGTCGACGCCGATCCGGGTCCCGCCCGCGCGGAGCGGCTCAACGCCCTGCTGGCGTCGGGCACCGCGCACCCGAGACTGACCGACCACGACGGGCACTGGCACCTGCACTACCGCGACGCCGGCCTCCCGCTGGCCGGGGTGCTGCACGCGCTGATCGCCACCGGCACCGCGATGCACCTGGCCGGGCGCGGGATGGACCGCCTGGGCCGCTGCGCCGTCGACGAGTGCGGTCTGATCTACGCCGACACCTCCCGCACCGGACGCCGTCGTTACTGCTCGACGCGTTGTGCGAACCGGGACGGGGTGCGGCGCCACCGGGCCCGGGCGAGCTGACCCGCAGGAGAGCACCCGGCCGTGTGGGATCGGTCATGGCCGACTTCACAGATCCTGAAATCGGGTGCCGTCCACCGGTAATGTGCCGTTCCGACCAGCGCCGCCGACGGTTGCCCCGCCGGCGGTGCACAGCCGAAGGACCCGCATCCGTGCGGGGCCAGGACAGGAGGTCGGCGTGGCCCTCGTCGTGCAGAAGTACGGCGGCTCGTCGGTCGAGAGCGCGGATCGCATCAAGAAGGTCGCCGAGCGCATCGTCCGTACCCGGAAAGAGGGCCACGACGTCGTCGTCGTGGTGTCCGCGATGGGTGACACCACCGACGAACTGACCGACCTGGCCGAACAGGTCTCCCCGAAGCCGCCGGCGCGGGAGATGGACATGCTGCTCACCGCGGGTGAGCGCATCTCGAACGCGCTCGTCGCGATGGCGATCCACTCCCTCGGCGCCGAGGCCCGCTCGTTCACCGGCTCGCAGGCCGGGATGCTGACGACGTCCAAGCACGGGGACGCCCGGATCATCGAGGTGAACCCGTACCGCCTGCGCGAGGCCCTCGACGAGGGGCACATCGTGCTGGTGGCGGGGTTCCAGGGGATGAGCGAGGACTCCAAGGACATCACCACGCTCGGCCGCGGCGGCTCGGACACCACCGCCGTCGCTCTCGCCGCGGCGCTGAACGCCGACGTCTGCGAGATCTACACCGACGTCGACGGCGTCTTCTCGGCCGACCCGCGGATCGTCTCCAAGGCGACCCATCTCGACACGGTGACCTACGAGGAGATGCTGGAGCTCGCGGCGTCGGGCGCGAAGGTGCTGCACCTGCGCGCCGTCGAGTACGCCCGCCGCTACGGCGTCCCGCTGCGCGTCCGCAGTTCCTACAACGACAAGCCGGGCACGCTGGTCTCCGGCTCGATCGAGGAGATTCCGTTGGAGAACCCGATCATCACCGGCGTGGCCCACGACCGGTCCGAGGGCAAGATCACGATCACCGGCGTGCCGGACACCCCCGGCATGGCGGCGAAGATCTTCCGCACGGTCGCCGACGCCGAGATCAACATCGACATGGTGCTGCAGAACGTCTCGCGCGAGAGCGAGGGCAAGACCGACATCACGTTCAGCCTGCCGCGCACCGACGGCGACCAGGCCGTCTCGGTGCTGGAGAAGGCCAAGGACCAGATCGGCTTCGAGGAGCTGATCTACGACAACGAGGTCGGCAAGGTCTCGTTGGTCGGCGCCGGGATGCGCAACCACCCGGGCGTCACCGCGAAGTTCTGCGAGTCGCTCTCCGACGCCGGGATCAACATCGAGACCATGAACACCTCGGAGATCCGGATCTCGGTGATCTGCCGCTCCGACCAGCTCGACGACGCGGTGAAGGCTCTGCACGAGGCGTTCGACCTCGGCGCCGAGGATGACGCCGTCGTCGCCGGCGGAACGGGCCGGTGACCGGGATGGCCATCGACAAGCCCGTCCTCGCCCTCGTCGGCGCCACCGGTGCGGTCGGCACCACGATGATCAACATCCTGGACTCGCGCGAGTCCGTGCCGTGGTCGGAGATCCGGCTCATCGCCTCCGCCCGCTCGGCCGGCAAGGTGCTCCGTGTTCGTGGCGAGGACATCACCGTCCTCGAGCTCAAGCCCGAGGTGTTCGACGGCGTCGACATCGCGATGTTCGACGTGCCGGACGAGGTCAGCGCCGAGTGGGCGCCGATCGCGGCCTCGCGCGGTGCGATCGCGGTGGACAACTCCGGCGCGTTCCGGATGGACCCCGACGTGCCGCTCGTGGTGCCCGAGGTCAACCCGGAGAAGGTCACCGACCGGCCCAAGGGGATCATCTCCAACCCCAACTGCACGACGCTGTCGATGATGGCGGCGATGGGCGCGCTGCACCGCGAGTTCGACCTGCAGGCGCTCGTCGTGGCGTCCTACCAGGCCGCCTCCGGTGCCGGGCAGCCCGGCGTGGACCAGCTCTACGCCGAGATCGCCGCGGTGGCCGGCAAGGACCTCGGTGTCACCGGCGGCGACGTGGCGGCGGCGCTGACCGCGGCCGGCGTGCCGGTCGGGTCCGACGCCGGCTCGCCGTTCCCGGCCCCGCTGGCGCTGAACGTGGTGCCGTGGGCCGGCTCGGTGAAGGAGGACGGCTGGTCGTCCGAGGAGCTCAAGGTCCGCAACGAGGCCCGCAAGATCCTCGGCATCCCGGAGCTCAAGGTGTCCGCCACCTGCGTCCGGGTCCCGGTCGTCACCACGCACGCGCTCTCGGTGCACGCGACGTTCGGCCGCGAGGTCACCGTCGACGCCGCCCGCAAGGTGCTCGCCGCCCAGCCGTCGATCGTGCTGCGCGACGACCCGGAGAAGGGCGAGTGGCCGACGCCGTCCGAGGCCGTGGGCGGGGACCCGACGTGGGTCGGGCGCATCCGCCAGGCGCTGGACTTCCCGAACACCCTCGAGCTGTTCGTGTGCGGTGACAACCTGCGCAAGGGCGCCGCGCTCAACACCTACGAAGTCGCCGAGACGGTGGCCGCCGCGGGCTGACGCGACCGTTCCACCGGCGCCGCCGGGATCCGCACGGGTCCCGGCGGCGTCGTGCGTTGCGTGGCGGAACGGCTGGTCAGAGGTGTGAGGCCGCTCCCACCGTCGAGGTCCTCACCCATGGCCCGAACGCGATATTTTGGATCACGTGAGCAACGACGAACTCCTTCGCCGACACGACGCGACGGGCCGCGACCGGTGTGCCGGTGCGGCCGCCGGCCTGGCCGCCGCGCCCTCCCTGCACACCGCCGTGGTCACCTGCATGGACTGCCGGATCGACGAGCAGGCGCTCTTCGGGCTGGAGCCCGGGGACGTGCACGTGCTGCGCAACGCCGGTGGTGTGGTCACCGACGACGTGGTGCGCTCGCTGGTGATCAGCCAGCGCAAGCTCGGCACCCGCGAGGTGCTGCTCGTGCAGCACACCGGGTGCGGCATGGCGACGTTCACCGACGACGAGTTCACCGAGGAGCTGGCGCAGGAGACGGGCCTGGTCCCGTCCTGGCGTCCGCAGGCCTTCGCCGACGCCGCCACGAACGTCCGCCGCGGGATCACCCGCCTGAGCAGCGACCCGTTCCTGCTCAAGGACATCGACATCCGGGGCTTCGTCCTCGACATCGAGGCGTTCACCCTGACCGAGGTCACCCCGGCCTGACGGTCTCCGCCGCCGCGGGTCGTCGTTGCCCCGGCCTGCGATCCGCACCCCGTTCCGCGATTCGCACCCCTTGCAGAGGGTGCGAACGCCTGGACGGGCTGCGGATCCGCCGGTCGACCGGTAGCCGGGCCGGCTGTAGGAGTTGCGGGTCAGGGGATCCGCAGGGTCGTGACGATCGCGCGGTGGTCGGTGCCCGGGACGTCGACGACGTCGAAGGACTCGGCGGCGATGCCGTCGGTGCCGAAGACGTGGTCGATCTGCGGGCCCAGCCAGCGCGGGGCCCAGTTCGGCCAGGTGCCGACCAGGCCGTTGCCGGTCTGCGCGGCCGCGTCGCCGCAGCCGGCGGTGCCCTCGCGCAGCACCGAGTGGTCGAGGGTGGCGTTGAAGTCACCGGCCAGTACGGCCGGGGTCGGGCCCTGGCACCACTGGCGTAGCCGGTCGAGGTCCGTGCGCCACTCGTCGACGCTGCCGCGGGTGGGCGCGACCGAGTGGTAGGCGACGAAGCGCGTGTCCCCGAGGGCGCCGCCGGTGGCCTCGACGTACGGGAACGGCTGGCCGCGCCCGATCTGCGTCTGCACCTCGCCCATCCGCTCGGAGACGGCCAGGGTGACCCCGGCGACGTCCTGGCGGCGCTCGGAGACCGACGCGACCGTGCGGTAGCCCAGCGGGGCGATCAGCGGGTCCAGCCGGCCCGCGAAACGGCCCCCGGACTCCGGGATCGACACGATGTCCGGCGCCTCCGTGCGGATCAGCGCGGCGAGCGTGTCGACGTCGGCCTCGCCCTCGAACACGTTGAGCGCCAGGACCTTCAACGGCGCCCCGGACGTCGGCGGCGTGTCGGCGACCGCCCGCGGCAGCACCAGCCCGGCACCGACGACGGCGACGACGGCCAGCCCCGCGGTGATCGGCCACAGCCCACGCCGGAACACGGTGAGCACGCCGAAGAACACGACGGCGACCACGAGCGCGACCAGCATCGGCGTCCGGAACGCGATGGTCTGGGCGAACGGCGGGAACCGGTCCATCCCGAAGAGCAGGTCCGGGACCACCGCGACCGCGGCCAGCGCCGTCAGGAGCAGGGCGGCCAGCCAGCGCAACGGGCCCGCCGGGCGGTGGCCGCGACGGTTCGGTCGGGTGGCCGAGTCCGGCCGGGGAGGGGCGCTCATCGTCTTCCAGTGTGCCCGGACTCCGAGCCGGGGATCGGGCGCTGCGAGGTCGTTGCGCCGACCGCCTGTGGACCTTCTCAGCACCCCGCCGACGGTGCGCCGGGCGGTTTCAGGAGACGACGCCGGTCCGGGGGCGGCGCAGGAGGACCGCGGACACCCCGGCCGCGACCAGCGCGATCGAACCGCAGACGAGGATCGCGACCGCGGGGGACGCGGTGTCGACCAGCACCCCGGACAGCGGCGTGGCCACGGCGATCCCGACCGTGGTGGCCGAGCCCTGCAGGCCGGTCACCAGCCCGCGCACCCGGTCCGGGGCGAGGGTCGCGACCGTGTCGCTGCCCGCGGCCAGGGTCGGTGCGGTGAACAGGCCGGCGCCGAGCAGCAGCAGCGCGAACGTCCACCACGCCCCGCCGAGGGCGGCCGGCAGCGTCGCGGCACCGAGGACGGCCAGCAGCACCGGCATCGGAGGGGCCCGGCGGGCGGCGCCGTAGACGAAGCCGCCGACCAGCGACGCGACGCACCACACCGCGTTGACGACGGCGATCGCCCACGCCTGCCCGCTGCCGGTCAGGCTCGCGATGAACGCCAGCTCGGTCCCCATGATCGCGACGATGGCGGCGGTGATCGCCAGCAGGGCCGCGACCAGCGGGGCGGTGAGCCACTCCCGGACCGGCGGCGCGGGCGGTCGCGGCCCCTCGCCGGTCGCGCGCACCGGCGGGTCGAGCACCAGCAGCACCACCCCGGCGAGCAGGAACCCGGCCCCGATCACCCGCATCGTGGTCGCGCTGCCCAGCCACAGCGTCAGCAGCGACCCGGCGGCGGGTCCGGTCATGTAGGACAGCTCGACCGACATCGAGTCCATCGCGAACGCCGGACGGCGGTACCCGGCCGGGACGGCGGCGGCCAGGACCTGGCGCACCACCGAGAACACCGGCAGCGCGAACATCCCACCGACGAACGCCGCCCCGAGCAGCCAGCCGTAGCCCAGCAGCGGGGCGACCGCCCAGAACCCGGCGCTGATGAGCATCGTCAGCAGCAGCATCGGCCGCAGACCGCGCTTGTCGACCAGCGACCCGAGCACCGGCCCGCCGATCGCCATCCCGGTCGGGACGGCGGCCGCGACCAACCCGGCCGCGGCGTAGCCGTACCCGAGCGTGAGCACGACGTGCAGCGTCATCGTCACGCCGACGGCCGTGGCCGGGATCCGCGCCGCGAGCGCCACGGCCGTGACGCCGCCGACGCCGGGCAGGCGAAGGACGTCGCGGTAGGCCGCCATGCCCCCGCGCGCCGGGCTCGCCTCGGTCACCACGCGTCCATCGTCACCCACGACCCCGACAGGAATCGGGCGAGGGTGCTCGAACTTGACCGGTTCCAGATCCGGTGGTGTGCTGGTGACACTCCCACCACGAGGCGTGGCCCGGTCCGGCGGTTCGACCCGCCCGGCCGGGCCACATTCGTGTCGGGGGCCGGTTCTAGGCTCGGGTCATGGGCGTCGAGATCTGGCACAACCCGCGCTGCTCCAAGAGCCGCGCCACCCTGGCCTTGCTCACCGAGCACGGCGTCGAGCCGACGGTGCGGCGCTACCTGGACGACCCGCCCACCCGCGCCGAGCTCGTCGAGGTCCTCGCCGCGCTGGGCACCGACGATCCGCTGAGGATCACCCGCACCGGCGAGGCCGTCTACCGCGAGCTGGGTCTGAAGGGTGCCGACGCCGACACCCTGCTCGACGCCCTCGCCGCGAACCCGGTGCTCGTCGAGCGCCCGATCGTCGTCACCGGCGGCCGGGCCGCGATCGGCCGGCCGCCGGAGAACGTGCTCCCGCTGCTCAGCTGAGGGCGCGGCGGGCGAAGTCGATCTCGGTGGCGACGAGGTCGAGCTGGTCGGTCACGACCAGGGAGCCGTGACCGGCGTCGAAACGGGTGACCTCGTAGCGGACGTCGCCGCGGGCGGCCAGGGCGTCGAGGTAGTTGTCGATCTGACGGATCGGGCAGCGGGGGTCGTTCTCCCCGGCCAGCACGAGGACCGGCACCCGCACCCGGTCGACGTAGGTCAGCGGCGACGCCTCCCGGTAGCGGTCCGGCAGCTCCTCGGGCGAGCCGCCGAACAGTGCGCGGTCGAACGAGCGCAGCTGCTCCATCTCGTCCTCGTACGCGGCCAGGTAGTCCGCGACCGGGACACCCGCGACCGCGACCGCCCACCGCTCGGGCTGGACCCCGGCGGCGAGCAGCGACAGGTAACCGCCCCACGACCAGCCGTCGACGACGCAACGGGCCGGGTCGACGGTGCCGTCGGCGACGAGCGCGTCCTGCACGGCGGCGACGTCGGCCAGCTCGGTCAGGCCCGGGTGGCCCTCGATCGCGTCCCGCCAGGCCGAGCCGTAGCCGGTGGACCCGCGGTAGTTCACCTCGACGACCACGAACCCGGCCTCGACCCACGTCGCACGGGCCGGGTCGAAGCGGTCCTCGTCGGCCGCGTGCGGGCCGCCGTGCAGCACGAACACCGCAGGAGCCGGTCCGGGGACGTTCTCCGGTGAGGTCACCAGGGCGTGCACGGACCCACCGGGGCCGTCCACCCACACGTCACGCACCGGGGACGACGACGGCGGCCGCTCACCCGGCGGGACGAGCAGGAGCCGGTCGGTGCCGTCCGGGTGCAGGGCCCGGATCTCCGTCGGCGTCGCGGCCGAGCTGCAGGTGTACTCCACCGTGCCGTCCGGGCGGACCTCCGCCGACCCGACGCACCCCGGCGCGACCGGCAGCTCCGTCAGCGACGCGGTCCCGATGTCGTAGCGGAACAGCCGCGTCCGGGCGGCGTGGGTGTGCCCGACCAGCAGCGCGGTGCCGTCCGGGTAGAAGTCGGCGAACACCTCGCCGGGCAGGTCCAGGTGCAGCTCGGACTCGGTCCCGGTGACCGGGTCCCAGATCAGCAGTTCCTCGCGGCCGCGGCGCTCGTGCCCGACCAGCAGCCGCTGGTCACCGGCGACGGGGGAGAACACCAGCGGCGCCAGGCCCTTGCCGGGCCCGTCGTGCAGCTCGCCGACGGTCTCGCCGGAGGGCACGGACAGGACCCGCAGCGACGGGTGCCGGGAGTCGCCGTGCTCGGAGTGGTGGATCGCGAGCAGGGTCTCGTCCTCGCTCAGCGCGCCGACGCCGGCGTCCTCGGTGTGCGAGTAGACGACGCGGGCGGGCTCCGACGAGCCGCGGTCGTGCAGCCAGACCGTGGTCCCGGCGTCGGTGGAGGTGCCGAGCACCACGACACCGCGGCCCATGTCCAGGCCGGCGGGGTAGCCGTCCTCGGCGCCGGGGACCGCGACCGCGGGCTCCTCGGTGTCGGGGCGCCCGGCGAACGGCTCGGTGACCCAGTGCCCGAACTCGTCGCCGTCGGTGTCGTCGAACCACCAGACGGTGTCCCCGTCCGGGGGCAGGGTGGCCGAGTGCGTCCCGCTGCGACGCGAGGTCACCTGCCGGTGGATGTCGGTCGCCCGATCCCAGACGTGGATCTCGGTGGTGCCGCTGCCGTTGGAGACGTAGACGGTGCGGTCCGGCGCGTCCCGGGCCCACGACGGCCGCGACATCCGGACCGCGGTGAACCGTGCCCGCCAGCGCCGTTCGGCCGCGTCGTCGTCGAACAGACGCTCCGGGACCGGGGAGACCGGGTGGGTCGCGGGTGCCGGAGCCCCGGGGTCGGCAGGGACAACGGAGGGGTCGGCACGCACCCCCCGATCATGCCCCATTCGGGCGATGTCCACCTGGGGGCCGGGTGACGCCCCGCGGGCTGGCACAGTGGTCGCGTCGTCGATCGAGTCGCGACGGCGGTGCCGGGACGGCCGGGGAGGAGTACCGATCGTGCGTGCGGCCCCCCGTCCCCGCAGAGGGTCGGCCCTGACCGTCGGCGCCGTGCTCGCGCTGGCCTCGCTCGTCGGGTGTGGCACCCTGCCGCCGCCCGTGCCGGTGACCCCCACGATCACGCCCGCGGCCTCGGCGGACGGCGTGCGGAGCGTGCGCTTCGACCACCGGCCCGGCGCGCTCCAGCCGCCCGCCACCGTGGTCGCGGTGCCCCGCGGTGCCGTCGTCGACCTGGTCGTCGGCAGCGACGTCGCGGAGCGGGTCACGCTGCAGGGCTACGGCTGGTCCCGGTACGTGACGGCCGGGAGCACCGTGAGCCTCCGGTTCGTCGTCGATCGACCGGGTGAGCTGACGGTGACGGTCGGTGATCCCGGGGTCGAGCTGGGGCGCCTGCAGGTCCGCTAGCGCCTCAGGCGAGCGCCGCGGCCCGCTCGTCTGCCATCGCCCGTAGCCCCTCGGCCACGTCGACGCCGGTCGGTGCGGTGTCCGGGTCGAGCAGCCACTGGACCATCACGCCGGTGAGAAGTGCCTGGTAGACCGCGCCGAGGACGTGCACGCGACGGTCCGCGGCCTCGGGGTCGTCGGGCAGCGTGTGGAAGGTCAGGGCGAGCCCCTCGCGCGCCTCGCGCTGGGCCGCGACGAGCGACTCGCGCAGCTCGGGCAGCCGATCGGCCTGGGCGAGCGCCTCGACGTGGGTGGCCCAGAGCCGGCGCTGGCTGGCGAACAGCCCGATCACCCGGCTCCAGGTGTCCTCCACCCGGCTCTGCGGATCCTCGGTGGTCGTCGCGTCCGGCTCGGCGAGTGCCTTGTCCAGCTCCTCGCCCCAGCCCGCGGTCGCCGTCAGGAGGGCCTCGGTGAGCAGGGCGTCCTTGGACCCGAAGTGGTATCCGATCGACGCGAGGTTCGTGCCCGAGGCCGCGACGACGTCACGCGCGGTGGTCCGGCCGAACCCCTTTTCGTAGAGGCACTGCGCGGCCCCGTCGAGCAGCTCCTCGCGGTGTCCCATGATCGGCGAACCTATCGCATCGGGGGACGGTGCCTTCGGTTGCACGTCCACCCGGAGTTCACCCCGGCGTCCGGCCCGTCGGTGCAGCGGCGCTGCAACCCTTGCGTGGCTCCGATCACGCTCTGTATGACGGGAGGAGCGCCCCCGGGCGCACCGCGATCTCGACGAGGAGAGCACTTGTGAGCAGACTCCGTTTCGGCACCTTCCTGGCGCCCTTCCACTCGCCGGGCCAGAACCCGACGCTGGCCCTCCAGCGCGACCTCGACCTCGTCTCCCACCTGGACGCCCTCGGCTACGACGAGGCGTGGATCGGCGAGCACCACTCCGCCGGCAGCGAGATCATCGCCTCGCCGGAGATCTTCATCGCGGCCGCGGCCGAGCGCACCCGCACCATCAAGCTGGGCACCGGCGTCACCTCGATCAGCTACCACAACCCGCTGTGGGTGGCCGACCGCATGGTGCTGCTCGACCACCTGACGCGTGGTCGCACGATGCTCGGCGTCGGCCCCGGCTCGCTGCCGACCGACTCGGCGATGATCGGGCTGAACCCGACCGACACCCGTGAGCTGCTCGAGGTGAACCTCGACATCATCACCCGGCTGCTGCGCGGTGAGACGGTCACCCAGCAGACGAAGACGCACAACCTGGTCGACGCCCAGCTGCAGCTGCGTCCCTACACCGACCCCTGCTTCGAGCTCGCGGTCGCCGCGGTGGCCTCGCCGACCGGGCCGCGCATGGCCGGCCGGTTCGGCACCGGGCTGCTCTCGATCGGCGCCACCCTCACCCAGGACGGGTTCGACGCGCTTGCGCACCACTGGAGCGTCGTCGAGGAGCGGGCCGCGCACTTCGGGCAGCCGACGCCGGACCGCGCAGGCTGGCGCCTGGTCGGGCTGATGCACATCGCGGAGACCAAGGAGCAGGCCTACCGCGAGGTCGAGTACGGCATCGAGCAGTGGTTCAACTACTTCCAGAAGGTCGCCGCGTTCCCGCAGATGGCCGTGGACGGGTCGAGCATCAAGGAGATGATCGACTTCATCAACGACGCCGGGATCGGCGCCATCGGCACCGTCGAGGACGCGAAGGCGCAGGTCCAGAAGCTGGTCGACCAGAGCAACGGCGGCTTCGGCGCGATGCTGCTGCTCGGCCACGAGTGGGCCAACCCGGAGGCGACCAAGAAGTCCTACGAGCTGATCGCCCAGCACGTCTTCCCGGAGTTCCAGGACCAGGCCGCCGGCACCCGCGCCGCGGCGGCCCGGGCGACGGACACCCGTGAGGGGCACGCACAGAGCCAGCTCGACGCCGTCGACCACATGACGAAGAAGTACGAGCAGGAGAAGGCCGCGACGTCCTGATCCCGGCCCGGCCGCCCGGCCCCGGCGCTACAGCCGGGGCGGGCGGCCGATCCCGGCGACGTAGAGCACCAGCAGGACCGCCGCGGGTGGTCCGGCGACCCACAGCCACCACGGATCGACGTCGCCGTCGGTGGACAGCGCGACGATCCCCCAGGACGTGAGCGCGACTGCGGACAGGCACGCCCAGATGATCGTCAGTACCCGCATCGCGACGCCGCCGCCGGAGTCGGAGAACACCCGGCCGCCGGGCTTCGGTGCGGGCGCCGCCTCGGGTTCGGGCAGGTCGGACGTGGTGCGCACCAGGTCGGCCCGGGTGCGGGCGGCCCACGCCGCGCCGACGCGCTCGTCGAACTCACCGAGGTCGAGCTCGCCGGACTCGTGCGCCCGCCGCAGCCGTTCCTGGACCCGCCTGCGGTCCGCGTCGGACACGCGCAGGTCCTCGGGCGGCACGGGCAGCTCGCTCATGGCGTCGATGATGCCGCTCCCGGGGCCCGCTCGGCCACGGCGTTCGCGCTCAGACCTCGGCCGCCGCCCGCGGGATCGGCGTGTGCGGTGCGTACCCGCGGTGACGGCGCGTGCTTCTGTCCCCGCCGACGCGGTAGTGGTAGGGAACACACGAGCCTGCGGGCGGCGACCCCTCCGCCGTCCGGCGCCCTCATCGAGGAGGAACGTCCACATGATCGACAACCCGTTCTACAGCCACGAGTTCCACGGCGACTACGAGCTGATCTCCATCGGGAAGCTGGACCTGGAGGAAGGCGGCTCGATCCCGGACTGCCACCTCGCGGTCGCCACGTTCGGCACGCTCAACGACGCCAAGGACAACGCGATCTTCGTGTCGACCTGGTACTCCGGCACCCACCAGATCTGGCGTGACGTCTACATCGGCCCCGACCACGCGCTGAACCCGGAGAAGTACTTCATCGTCGTGATCGACCAGATCGGGTCGGGCCTGTCGACGTCGCCGCACAACGCGGACGGCCCGAACGCCTCCATCGCGATGTCGAAGTTCCCGAAGGTGCGGATCGGCGACGACGTCGTCGCCCAGGAGCGCCTGCTGCGCGAGCACTTCGGGATCGAGACGCTGCAGCTCGTCACCGGCGGGTCGATGGGCGCCCAGCAGACCTACGAGTGGGCCGTCCGCTTCCCGGACAAGGTGCTGCGCGCCGCGCCCATCGCGGGCACCGCCCAGAACACCCCGCACGACTTCCTCTACACCAAGGCCCTGATCGAGGCGATCACCTCGGACCCGGGCTGGAACGGCGGGGAGTACACGTCCAACGCCGACGTCGTCGACGGCCTGACGCGGCACGCCGGGATCTGGGCCGTGATGGGCTTCTCCACCGAGTTCTGGAAGCAGGAGGTGTGGCGGGCGCTGGAGTTCGAGTCCAAGGAGGCGTTCCTGGCCGGCTTCCTGGAGCCCTACTTCACCGCGATGGACCCGAACGACCTGCTCGCGATGGCGTGGAAGTGGCAGCGCGGCGACGTCGCGCGGCACACCGGCGGTGACCTCGCGGCCGCGCTGGACCGGATCACGGCGAAGACGTTCGTCCTGCCGATCAACGAGGACATGTTCTTCCCGGTCCGCGACCACGTCGCCGAGCAGGAGCTGATCAAGGGCAGCGAGCTGCGGGTGATCGACGACGTCCTCGGCCACCTCGGTCTGTTCGGCGTCGCTCCGACCTACATCGGCCAGGTCGACCAGCACCTGAAGGACCTGCTCGACACGAAGGTCTGATCCCCGGCGCGCCGGTGGGGCGGTTCAGCCGAACCGCCCCACCGGACCGTCGATCTACTCGCAGGCGATACCGTCGCCGTCGCGGTCGAGCTTGCTGGAGTAGCCGGGGTCGCCGGTGCTGAGCGGGGCGGCGCCGGCGGCGCGGGCCGCGCTGCAGTTCGCGTAGTAGGCCGAGCCGCCGGAGGAGCTCGACCCGGACAACGAGGACTGCGGGACCGAGGCGGCGCGCGGTGCGGCGACGAACGGACGGCGGGTGTCGACGTCGGCCGAGGGCTCGTCGACGACGGCGGCGGGCTCCTGCGTGACCGGCGCCGACTGCGGCGCGACGACGGGCTCCGGCGCCGCGACCAGCGGCGGGGCCGACGCCTCGCCCAGGACGATCGGGTCGCCGGCGGAGGCCTGCGCCCCGGCGAGCGGGAGCTGGGTGGTGACGGTGCCGGCCGCGACACCGGCGATCGAGCCGGTCGACGGGCCGAGGGTCACGTTGGTGAAGCCTGCCCGCAGCAGGATGTCGCGGGCCGCGACGTCGCCGGAGCCGACGACGTTCGGGACGGGCAACAGCACCGGAGCGGGGGCGACGACCGGGGCCGGTGCGGCGACCGGTGCGGGGGCGACCGGAGCGGCGTTGACGACGGCGACCGTCATCGCCACGCAGATCACGGCGCCGATCACCGACATCACGATCCCGGCGACGCTGCGGCCGGCGGTGGCCGCCCGGCCGTCCCGGGAGCGCAGGAAGCCGCTGATCGAGAGGCCGAGGGCGGGGCCGACGACCAGGAGCCCGACGATCGGCAGCCAGCCGACGACCAGGCCGACGATCGAGAGCACGAACCCCGCGGTGGCCCGGCCGTTGGTCGGGCGGGGCTCCGGTGACGGCGCCGGGAAGGCGGTGCCGGTGGTCTGCCACTGGGTCGTCGTCATGGGGTCCGCTCCTGGTGCCGAAGGTCCGTTCGTTGCGGCTACCAGGTCCGGTTGCCCGGATCCGTGCCACTGAACGGAGCATCGCCACCTGTCGTCGGCCCATTACCGGGCGTCATCAGCGTTGATGACGCCCGGATCGGCTCAGGGCGGATCGGCTCAGGGGCGGAGCGCGATCTTCCCGGCGACGGTCCGGTTCGCGTAGCCGGCCAGCGCGGCGGGTGCCTCGGCCAGCGGGAGGACCTGCGGCTGAGGTGGGTGCAGCTCACCGCGGGAGATCCGGCCGAACACGTCGACGACCAGCTCGAGCGCCGCGGCCTGGTCCCCGCGCGCCCAGTCGCCCCAGTCCACGCCGACGATCGAGCGGTTCCGCAGCAGCACGATGTTCGCGGGCAGCCGGGGGATGTCACCGGAGGCGAAGCCCAGGACGCAGAACCGTCCGCCGGAGCCGAGCGCCCGGAGCGCGGCCTCGGCGGAGGGCCCGCCGACCGGGTCGATCACGACGTCGGCCCCGCCGCCGGTCACCTCGCGGATGGCGTCCTTGAGGTCGGCGTAGTCGATCGCGACCTCGGCCCCGGCGGCCGTCGCGGCGTCCCGCTTGTCCTGCGACGACGCCACCGCGACGACGCGGCCACCGAGCCCGCGCGCGACGTCGACGGCGGCCAGCCCGATCCCGCCCCCGGCGCCGAGCACCACGACCCACTCGCCGGGCTGCACCGCGACGCGCTGCGTCACGCCGAAGACCAGCGTGCAGTAGTTCTCGATCGCCGTCGCCGCGATCTCCGGAGAGACCCCGTCGGGTACCGCGACGACCGCCGACGCCGGGAGCACGGCGTGCGAGGTGAACCCGCCGAACGCGGTGAGCAGCGCCGCGACGCGGTCCCCGACGGCGGGCGCGGTGACCCCGTCGCCGACGGCGGTGACGCGGCCGGCCAGGCTCGAGCCCGGGGTGTAGGGCAGCGGCGGTTTGACCTGGTAGCGGCCGCGTGCGATGAGGTCGTCGACGAAGCTCACGCCCACCGCGTCGACCTCGACGAGGACCTCGCCGTCGCCGGGGGCCGGAGTCGGCTCCTCCCGGAGTGCCACCACCGCGGGCTCCTCGAAGCTCTCGCAGACGATCCGCTGCACCTGTGTCCTCCTCGGATCTCGCTCACCCGTACACCGTCGGCCGGGCCGGTGACGACCGTACGTCAGCGGGCACGCCAGGATGTGCCCTCCGACCGCGACCGATGAGATCCGCCGCCACCCACGGTCCACACCGACGAAACCTGCGACGCAGGACCACGACCACCTCCGGGAGCACACGATGGGCGTCATCAAGGCACACGAGTTCACCACCGTCGACGGAGTGATCGGTGCTCCGATGTGGACGATGGACTACGAGTTCACCGACGACATGGGTGCCTCCATCGGCGAGCTCACCGGCAGCTCCGAGGCGATCATCTTCGGCCGGACGACCTGGGAGGAGTCGGGCCCGGCCTGGAGCTCTCGGGACATGGAGACCGACCCGGGCGCGCCGTTCTTCAACAACACCCCCAAGTACGTCGTCTCCGGCAGCCGGACCGACGCCGAGGGCTGGAACAACTCGCACCTGCTCGGCGCCTACGACGTCGACACGATCACGAAGTTCAAGGACGGTGTCGACGGCGGGATCTACACCTACGGTAGCGGCACGCTCGTCCGCGCGCTGCTGGCCGACGGCCTGCTCGACGAGCTGCACCTCTACGTCTTCCCGCTCGCGCTGGGCGAGGGGCCGAAGATGTTCCCCGAGGGATCGGGCAGGACGGCGCTGACGCTGGCCGGCACCGAGTCGTTCAGCAACGGCGTCGTGCACCTGACCTACACGCAGCCCGCCTCCTGAACGGCACCGCGGTAAAGATCGTGCGGGGCCGTCGCGTGGCCGACAGGATGTGATCGTGAACGATCACATCACGACCCCGATCACCCCGGACCTGCTGCGCGGGGCGCTGGAGCTCGAACGCACCGAGCACGGGCTCGCGCCGCACCGCCTACCCGTCCGGGCCCGGGCCCAGGGCGACGGGCAGCTGGCGATGGCCGAGGCCCAGCCCTCCGGCGTCCGGGTGGTGTTCCGGACCCGGGCCGGCGTCGTCGAGCTGGACACACTGCGCACCCGGGTCGGCTACCGGGGCATGCCGCTGCGCCCCGACGGCGTCTACGACCTGCTCGTCGACGGTGAGCTGGTGGCGCAGGCGAGCACGACCGGCGGCAAGGTCCTGCTCCTGGACATGGCCACCGGGACCGCGGAGACCCGTCCCGGGCCGGTCGGCACCGTGCGGTTCGACGGCCTGGCGGACCGCGTCAAGGACGTCGAGATCTGGCTGCCGCACACCGAGATCACCGAACTGGTCGCACTGCGCACCGACGCGCCCGTCGAGGCGGTGCCCGCGGGGGAGCGCCGGGTGTGGCTGCACCACGGCAGCTCGATCAGCCACGGTTCCAACGCCGCGAGCCCGTCGACGACGTGGGCGGCGCTGGCCGCGGCGCGCGGCGGCGTCGACCTGGTCAACCTCGGCTTCGGCGGCAGCGCGATGCTCGACCCGTTCACCGCCCGCGCGATGCGTGACACCCCGGCCGACCTGATCAGCGTCAAGATCGGCATCAACCTGGTCAACGCCGACGTCATGCGGCTGCGCGCGTTCGGCCCGGCCGTGCACGGCTTCCTCGACACGATCCGTGACGGCCACCCGACGACGCCGCTGCTGGTCGTGTCGCCGATCCTGTGCCCGATCCACGAGGACACCCCCGGACCGGGAGCGGTGGACATGGAGGACGGCTCGATGCGGTTCAGGGCGACGGGGGATCCGGCGGAACGGGCGGCCGGGAAGCTCACCCTGACGGTCATCCGCACCGAGCTGGCCCGGATCGTGGCGCAGCGTTCCGTCGACGACCCGAACCTGACCTACCTCGACGGCCTCGACCTCTACGGCGATGCGGACCACGCCGACCTGCCCCTGCCCGACCGCCTCCACCCCGACGCGGCCACCCACCGCCGCATCGCGGAGCGCTTCGCGGAGGCAGTGTTCAGCCCGGAGGGGGCGTTCGCGCCTCAGCCGGTGACGGCGTAGCTGAGCAGGACGTTCTCGGAGCCGTCCCGGCGACGCACGTCGAGCAGGGCTCGCACGGCCGATCTGCTAGGCGTTGTGCTCGTTGAACGCCTGGTCGAGCGGCATCGCCATGATGTCGCCGCCCGTGCCCTCGGTGTAGCCGTCCACACTGATCGCGCTGCTCACAACGATCCTGCCCATCGTGGTCCTCCCCGGTTCGTGGCTGTTCTCGCACCGGGGACGGAGCCGGCCGCGGGTTCTCGACATCGGTTCCGGAACTCGTGGTCGGAGGTGGATCGGGCGAGTTCACGTCGTCGACGATGGGCAGTTCGCGACGGACCTGAGGTCGGTGGTGCTCGACGGTGTCGGGCACCACGTGGCGATGGAGGCGCCCGCCCGGCCGGCGGGCGCACTCCTCGCCTCGTCGCAGAGGTCGACGAACCCTCCGAGGGGCCCGGCGTCAGGCGCCGGGGGCCTCGCCGCGCAGTGCGGCCGAGAGCTTCGGGCTGACGTCGTCGATGGCGTAGGACAGCGAGAGCGGGCTGGAGTACCCCAGCGCGCCGGCGAACTCGGTGCCGAAGTCGCCGAGGTAGGCCACCCGGCCCTCGCGCACGGCGGGGATGGCGGCGAACACCGGGTCGGCCAGCGACTCGGCCTTCGTCCGGCCGAGGACCACGATGACGTCGTTGTCCAGCCGGCCCTGCTGCTCCAGCGAGAGGTTCTGGCTGTCCGGCCGGACGGTGAACCCGAGCCCGGCGAACAGTTGGGCGCGCAGGTCGTCGGTACCCATGTTGATCGGCTTGCCCTCCAGGACGAAGTCCATCGACAGGCGCTTGCCCCGGAACTCGGGGTGGGCGGCGATCGCGTCGGTGAACGTGCGACGTGTGTCGGTGATGACCTGCTCGGCCTGCTCGGTACGGCCCAGGGCCTGCCCGGTGATGCGGGTCTGCTCCTCCCAGTTCGCCGGGTTCGTGCCGTCCGGGGTCGACTGGGCGACCGTCGGCGCGATCCGGGCGAGCCGGTCGTAGGTCGGCTTGTCGATGAACGAGTACACGCCGAGGATCACGTCGGGCCGCAGCGCGGCGATCTGCTCGACGGGGAGCGTCGTCGCGTCGAGCACCTGCGGTGTGGGGCCGAGCGGCGGCTGCGGGAGCCACGGGCGCTGCTGGAACGGGAAGTCGCCGATGAACTCGCGCTCGGCGACCGGCTGCACGCCGAGGGCCATCGCGAAGTCGGCCTCGTTGTAGCCGATCGTGACGACCCGCTGCGGTGCGCGCTCGATCGTCGTCGAGCCGAAGGCGTGGTTCAGGGTGACCGGGAACGCGCCGCCCGCGGCGGGCTCGGCCGACGGTGCGGTGTCCTCGCTCCCGGACGAGCAACCGGTCAGGACGAGGAGCAGGACTGCACCCGCGGAGAACGCGCGCAGCAACGATCGAGGCATATCGGTTCCTTCCGTGATTGAGGGTGAACTTACGTAAGGAGAGGGTTGTCTGTCCTTTGACAAAGATCACCGGCGCGCCGCCGCCTGCGACCGGATCGATCGAACGAATGACGACCCCGCGCGCCGATCACGCAATGGTGGGGCGATGACGTCGTCCTCGACCCGGCGCGATACCGCGACACCGGCGAAGAGCGCATCAACCCGTGTGTCGTTCGGGCTCGTCCTGCTGACGCTGCAGCTCTTCTACGTTCCGCTGGAGCTGCTCGTCGCCGGTGCGGTGACCGTGCCCTACGACCTGGGGAGCGGCACCATCAGCGAGCTCGGAGCCGTGACGTGCGACGAGTACGCCGGGCCGGCCGGGGCCCTGGCGGTGTGCTCGCCCTGGAACGCGGCGATGAACGGCACCTTTGTCGCCTCCGGACTTCTGATGGTCATCGGGGTGCTGCTCAGCCGTCCGATGCTCAGGCCCGGCGCTCTCGGTGCCACCGCGGTCGGGGCGTGGGTGGTCACCGGGCTGGGGTCGATCGGCACCGGGCTCGTGCCGCTGGACGTCTCGCTCGACGTCCATCTGCTGGTGTCGACGCCCGTCTTCGTCGCTCAGCCGGTGGCGCTGCTGCTCACGGCGGCGGTGCTGCCCCGGCCGAACCGGTTCCTCGCCGCGACCGCCGCCGGGCTCGGGCTCGTCGCGACGGTGGCCGCGGTGGTGTTCCTGTTCGGAGGCCTGCCGGAGATGGGCGGGGCACTGGAGCGGCTGATCGTCTGGCCGGCCACCCTGTGGCTCGGCGTCACCGCCCTGACGCTCTGGATCCGGCAGCGCCGCGAGTGATCGTCGGGCGCGTCACCGACCAATGACGAAGGCCCTGGTCTCCGACTCTTGCGAGTCTCTGACCAGGGCCCTTGTGTGGTCGGGGTGACAGGATTTGAACCTGCGACCTCTTCGTCCCGAACGAAGCGCGCTACCAAGCTGCGCCACACCCCGAAGTTGCGCGGGCATCCCCGCGAACCATGGAGAACTCTACCCGACGCTCCTCCCGGCCGACGCGGGGGTGTCCCGCCCGGCCGTCGACGTCACCGGGCGCGGCACCAGGGTCAGGAGGGTCGCCTCCGGAGGGCAGGCGAAGCGGACCGGGGCGTAGGGCGAGGTGCCCAGTCCGGCCGAGACGTGCAGCCGCGTGTGGCTGCCCCACCGCGACGCCCCGCGGGCCCGGGAGCGGTCGATCCCGCAGTTGGTGACCACCGCGCCGTAGCCCGGGATCCGGAGTTGCCCACCGTGCGTGTGGCCGGCCAGGACGAGGTCGCAGCCGTCGGCGGCGAACCCGTCGAGCACGCGCGGCTCGGGGGAGTGGGTCAGGCCCAGGCGCAGGTCCGCGGCGTCGTCGTGGCCGGAGATCCGCGGGTAGCGGTCCAGGTTCAGGTGCGGGTCGTCGACGCCGGCGATCGCGATCGTCCGGCCGTCGACGGTCAGGTGGTGACGGGCGTGGGTGGCGTCGAGCCAGCCGTGCTCGCGGAAGGCGGCGCGCAGGTCCGTCCACGGCAGCTTCTCGCCGTGCACCCGTCGGGTGTCGCCGCGGCGTAGGTAGCGGGCCGGGTTCTTCGGCGTGGGGCCGTAGTAGTCGTTGCTGCCGAACACGAACGCGCCCGGCCGCTCGAGCAGCGGGCCCAGCGCGGCCAGGACGCCGGGGACGGCGGCGGTGTGTGCGAGGTTGTCCCCGGTGTTGATCACCAGGTCCGGCTCCAGGGACGCCAGCTCGGACACCCAGCGGATCTTGCTCCGCTGACCGGGCGTCAGGTGCAGGTCGGAGACGTGCAGGAGACGCAACGGTCGGGCGTCGGCGGCCAGGACGGGCAGCGTGGCCTCACGCAACGTCCAGTGCCGGCGTTCGATGCCCACCGCGTAGGCGAGCGTGGCGGCGCCGGTGGCGACGGTTCCCAGAGCGATGCGGGACCAGGTGTTCACGAATCCCAGGGTACGACCCGATCACCCGGGAGGAGCGAGGGCGGAACGAGCACCGGCAGCGGACTAGTGTGCACGACCGTGACCACCCTCAAGGAGCAGTTGCGCACCGACCTCACCGCCGCCATGAAGAGCCGCGACGAGCTGGTCAAGGCCACCCTGCGCCTGACCCTGACCGCGATCGGCAACGCCGAGGTCTCGGGCACCAGCGCGCGTGAGCTCTCCGACGACGAGGTGCTCACCGTGATCACCAAGGAGTCGAAGAAGCGGGCCGAGTCGGCGGAGGCGTTCGCCGCGGCCGGGCGTGACGAGCAGGCCGCCCAGGAGCGCGCGGAGGCCGAGGTGCTGGCCCGCTACCTGCCCACCCAGCTCTCCGACGACGAGGTCGACGCCCTCGCCCGCCAGGCCGTCGCCGACGTCACCGCCGAGACCGGGGAGCAGCCCGGCCCGCGTCAGATGGGCCAGGTCATGAAGAAGGCGAACGCCGCCGCGGAGGGCCGCGCGGAAGGTGGTCGCATCGCCGCAGCCGTGAAGAAGCAGCTCGTCGGCTGAGCCGGGCCCGCACCGAACAGAACGAGCGTGAGGTTCGTGGCGTAGGTCGCCGCGAACGTCACGCTCGTTCGGTCTGTCCAGCCCTGCCGGGTTACTTGGCGGGGGTCTTGCGGGTGGTCGTGCGTTTGGCGGGGGCCTTCTTCGCCGTCGTGCTCGTCGTCTTCTTGGCCGCCGCCGTCTTGCTCGTGGTCGACTTCGCGGGAGCGCGCTTGGCCGGGGCCTTCTTGGGCGGGGCCTTGGCGCGGCGCTCGGCGAGGAGCTCGGAGGCGCGGTCGTCGGTCAGCTCCTCGACCGAGTCGCCCTTGCGCAGGCTCGCGTTCGACTGGCCGTCGGTGACGTACGGGCCGAAGCGCCCGTCCTTGATCACCATTTTCTGGCCGGTCGAGGGGTCCTCACCGAGCTCGCGCAGCGGCGGCTGGGCCGAGGCGCTGCGTCCCCGCTGCTTGGGCTGGGCGTAGATCGCCTGAGCCTGCTCCAGGGTGACCGTGAACAGCTGCTCCTCGTCGGTCAGCGACCGCGAGTCGGTGCCCTTCTTCAGGTACGGCCCGTAGCGGCCGTTCTGGGCGGTGATCTCCTCGTGCGACTCCGGGTCGGTCCCGACGACCCGCGGCAGCGACAGCAGCCGCAGCGCGTCCTCGAGCGTCACCGAGTCCACGGCCATCGACTTGAACAGCGAGCCGGTGCGCGGCTTCGGCTTGGCCGGGGCCTTCTTCTTCGCGCCGGTCGCCGTCTCGGCCGGGGCCTCCGGCTCGGGCAGGATCTCGGTGACGTACGGGCCGAACCGGCCCTCCTTCGCCACGATCTCGTGCCCGGTGACCGGGTCGGTGCCCAGCTTGCGGCCCTCCTGCGGCACCGAGAACAGCTTCTCGGCGATCTCCGCGGTGAGCTCGTCCGGCGGCAGCTCCTCGGGCAGGTTCGCCCGCTGGGCCTTCTCCTCGACCATGCGCTCCAGGTAGGGGCCGTAGCGCCCGACCCGGACCACGACGTCGCGGCCGTCGGAGTCGGTGAACATCGGGATCGAGTTCACCGTCCGGGCGTCGATCTCCTCGAGGTTCGCCCCGACCAGCTTCTTCAGACCGCCGGCGCGGGCGACGGAGCCCTCACCGCCCTTGGCGGCGCCGAAGTAGAAGCCGTTGAGCCAGTCCGTACGCGAGTCCGACCCGGACGCGATCGAGTCGAGGTCGTCCTCCATCGCGGCGGTGAAGTCGTAGTCGACGAGCTGGCCGAAGTGGTGCTCCATCAGCCCGATCACCGAGAAGGCGACCCAGGACGGGACCAGCGCAGAACCCTTCTTCCACACGTACCCGCGGTCCAGGATCGTCTTGATGATCGAGGCGTAGGTCGACGGGCGGCCGATCCCGAGCTCCTCGAGCCGCTTGACCAGGCTGGGCTCGGAGAACCGCGACGGCGGGTTCGTCGAGTGGCCCTCGGCGGTCAGCTCGGCCGCGGTCAGCGCCTGGCCCTCGGTGAGCTGCGGGAGCCGCGACTCGGCGTCGTCGGCCTCGCCGCCGCTGCCCTCCTCGACGGTCTCGACGTAGGCCTTGAGGAACCCGGGGAAGGTGATCGTGCGCCCGGACGAGGCGAACGTGACCTCCTCGCCGGTGCCGGCCGTCCCGGTGATCCGGACGCTGATCGACGTGCCGCGCGCGTCGTTCATCTGCGATGCGATCGTGCGCTGCCAGATCAGCTCGTAGAGACGGAAGTCGTCGCCGTCGACCTCGCGGGCGATCTCGCCGGGGGTGCGGAAGGCCTCGCCGGCGGGGCGGATGGCCTCGTGCGCCTCCTGGGCGTTCTTGACCTTGCGCGTGTACTGGCGCGGCTTGTCGGCGACGTAGGCGTCGCCGTAGAGCTCGCGGGCCTGGCTGCGGGCGGCGGAGATGGCCGACTCGGACAGCGTCGTCGAGTCGGTACGCATGTAGGTGATGTAGCCGTTCTCGTACAGCCGCTGCGCGCCGCGCATCGTGCGCTCGGCGGAGAACCGCAGCTTGCGGCCGGCCTCCTGCTGCAGCGTCGAGGTCATGAACGGCGCGTAGGGCTTGCGCGTGTACGGCTTCGACTCGACCGAGGAGACGGTCAGGTCGCGGCCCTGCAGCGCCTCGGCCAGACGGCGGGCGCCGCCCTCGTCGAGGACGCGGACCTCGTTGCCCTTGAGCTTGCCGTCGGAACCGAAGTCGCGACCGGTGGCCACCCGGGTGCCGTCGACGGCGACCAGGCGCGAGCCGAACTGGCGCGGGGTGGCCTCGGCGCCGGCGTCCATCGTCGCGGCGATGTCCCAGTACTCGGCGGAGCGGAACGCGATGCGCTCCCGCTCGCGCTGCACGATCAGGCGGGTCGCCACCGACTGCACGCGGCCCGCCGACAGGCGCGGCATGACCTTCTTCCACAGCACGGGGGAGACCTCGTAGCCGTAGAGGCGGTCCAGGATCCGGCGGGTCTCCTGCGCGTCGACGAGGTCCTGGTCGAGCTCGCGGGTGTTCTCCGCCGCCGCCCGGATCGCCGACTCGGTGATCTCGTGGAAGACCATCCGGCGGACCGGGACCTTCGGCTTGAGCGTCTCGAGCAGGTGCCAGGCGATGGCCTCGCCCTCGCGGTCGGGGTCCGTCGCGAGCAGGAGCTCGTCGACCGACTTCAGGGCCTCGCGCAGCTCGGAGACGGTGCTGCGCTTCTCCGGCGTGACGATGTAGAGGGGGCTGAACGCGTTGTCGACGTCCACGCCCAGGCGGGCCCAGGACTCGCCCTTGTACTTGGCCGGGACGTCCGCGGCGCCGCGCGGCAGGTCACGGATGTGACCGACCGAGGACTCCACGATGTAGTCGCTGCCGAGGTAGGGCGCGATCTTCTTCGCCTTGGTGGGGGACTCGACGATCACCAGCCGCTTGAGCGGGCGGCTCGCCGCCGTGGCCGTTGTGGTGGGTGTCCGGGGGCTCCCGCCGGCCTCTGTCGCCTCGGCGCGTGTCGTGCCCGAACTGGTCGTTCCCGTTGCCACCTGGTCATACCCCATCTCTCCGGCCGCGTCGCTCTCTCGTGGCGACGTCCTCGCCGTTCTCAGGCCGCTCGTCGCGGCCCGTGTGCGGCGGCCGGGACGGCGCATCCACCCGCAGGTCGACGCCCGGTCTCGGTTCGCACGATCTCACACCGTCGCACAGCCGCGCGGCGGGAAGAACCCCACCGCCGTCGGTCGGGTGCGTGACGAGCACCCTATTCCTACCCGGATCCGGCAGGTCAGGCGGCCGGTCGCCCTCGGTGACGGGGCCACTCCGCCGGATCCAGACCGGACGGCGCGGGGCCGACGAGCTCGACCAGCCGGGCGAGGCGACGGGACCCGTGGATCCTCAACGCGGGCCCGGGAACGCCGCATTCCCCGGTCGCCAGCCGCGCCGGGGGAAGGCCGGCCCGGGTGGTCGCGGCGACCAGCGGTCCGTGCGTGTCGACGGCGTCCGGGTCGAGCAGTAGCAGGTAGCCGCCGCGCAGGTCGGCGCAGCCCGCGGCCAGGGCCCACAGCCGCAGGGTGGCGCCGTCGAGCTGGAAGCCGGCCGGGACGCACTTGCCGCCGCGCGGGCCGGTCCAGGCCCGGGCCAGGGGCACCAGGTCGCGCCGGTAGGCGCTGCGCATCGAGGCGCCGTCGTCGTCGGCCCGCAGGGTGACGTCCCGGGCGGCCACGACGGCCCGCAGCGCCCGCTCACGGCCGTCGTGCGGCAGCGGGACGTCGAGACGGGCCGTGTCACCCGCGCCGAAGCGCGCGATCCGTCCGGGCCCGCAGAGCAGCCCGGCGAGGTCGGCGAGCCCGGCCGGGCGGGCCTCCGCGGAGAACAGCGACATCTGCGGCACGGCCGCAGGATAGAACGAATGTTCGACGGAGTCGATCGCGACCCGCCGTCGATCTCCCGGCGGTGCGTCAGCTGGGCTTGGCCAGCTGGTTGAGCTGCTTGCACTTCGGGGCCGCGGCGACGGCCTTGTCCAGGCGGGGCGTCGCGCCGAGCTGGTTGAGCCCCTGCGCGGCACCGATCGTGGTCAGCTTGTCCTGGGCTGCCTTGAGCTTGCCCTCGAACCCGGCGACGTCGGCCGGGTTCGCCGAGTCGACGTCGGCCTTGGCCTGCCCGACGGTCGTGCCGGTGCGGGTCAGCAGGTCGCCGATCGCCTTCGCGAACTGGTCGCCACCGGTGACCGGCGAGGCGCCCACGGCCTTGAGCTGGGTCTGGCCCTGCCCGATCCCGCCGGCGACCCGGCCCAGGTACTCCGAGAGGCGGGTCTTGATGCCGCCCAGGTCGGCACCGTTGTAGTCCGGGCGGGCCGAGAGCGGCTGGTAGTAGGACAGCAGCGCGCCGCAGACCTTGTCGCCCCAGACCACCGGGTCGGCACCGGGGCCCGCGGTGGGCCGCGGTGCCGGGTCCGCGGACGGCGTACCGGCGACCGTCGTCGAGCAGCCGCCGGCGAGCAGTGCGGCGATCAGGGCGGCGGCGGCCACGGCCGGCCGGGCGAAGGGGGCCATCGTCGGCGCTCCTCGGAGTTCTTCTCGGGTGGGCTCGGGGGAGACGCGGCCCACGTGCGCGCGGCGCCCCTGCCCGCTGCGGGGCGGGGAGCGCCCGTTGAGACGGTATGACGACGGCGCGCCTCAGCCGCCGCCGCCCTCCCCGTTCGCGGGTGCGGGGGCCTCGGGGGCCGGGGACGCACTCGCGCTCGCGGCGCGGGAGACCTCTCCGAGACGACGGCAGTTCGCCGAGCTCTGGGACGCCGCCGAGAGCTCCGCGTTCGACGTCAGCCCGGCGAGTGCGGTGTCGCTCTGCAGCCGGGAGACCGGGGCGAGCGCCTCCGGGAGCTTCTGTTGAAGAGCGGCCGGGTCACCGGTGTCGAGGGCGTCGACCTGGCTCTTCGACGTGGCGAACGCCGTACGGATGTCGGTCAGCGAGTCGCGCAGGCGGGTGCTGACGGCCTCCCCGTCGTCGACCGGGGCGGCGCCGAGGCGTTGCAGCGTCTCCAGGGTCCCGTCCAGGGCGGTGGTGGAGCGTCCGAGGTAGTCGCTGATCCCGCGGGTGGTCGCGGCCGGGTCCGCGGCGGCCGCGGGCGGCGTCGTCGCCGTCTGCACGAACGGCAGGACCGCCCCGCACATCTGGTCGGTCCACTGCTCGGCGGTGATGCCCGACCCGCCGCAGCCGGTGACCGTCACGGCCACGGCCGCCACGATGCCGCTCACACGGATGCGACCGCGTGCACCCTGACGTTCGCCCATCTGCTCCTCCAACCGGATGGATCCTCGCCGGTCCGGCGATCGGAGACTAGCCGAACCGGGTGAACGCGACGAAGGCCGCTCACCCCGCGAACAGGGTGAACGGCCTTCGTGGTCCGGCGTGCGGAGCGGTCTAGCCGACCGTGCTCTCCGCGGGGGTGTCGGTGATCGACGACGTGCGCCGCTTCGACACCACGACCGCCGCCGCGATGACCGCGACCGCGACGAGCGCGATCACGATGCGGATCACCGGCGAGGAGCCGGGGACCGACAGCGCGACGATGGCCGGGGCGATCAGGACCGCGACCAGGTTCATCACCTTGATCAGCGGGTTGATGGCCGGGCCGGCGGTGTCCTTGAACGGGTCACCGACGGTGTCACCGATGATCGTCGCCTCGTGGGCGTCCGACCCCTTGCCACCGTGGTTGCCGTCCTCGACCAGCTTCTTGGCGTTGTCCCAGGCACCACCGGAGTTGGCCAGGAAGATCGCCATCAGGACGCCGGTCGCGATCGCACCGGCCAGGTAGCCGGCCAGCGGGCCGACGCCGAGGCCGAAGCCGACCGCGATCGGGGCGAGGATCGCCAGCAGGCCCGGGGTGGCGAGCTCGCGCAGCGAGTCCCGGGTGCAGATGTCGACGACCTTGCTGTACTCGGGCCGCTGGGTGCGGTCCATGATGCCGGGCATCTCGCGGAACTGGCGGCGGACCTCGAACACGACCGCACCCGCGGCACGCGTCACGGCGTTGACCGCGAGGCCGGAGAACATGAACACCACCGACGCACCGATGATGACGCCGACCAGGGTGTTCGGGCTGAACACCTCGTAGGCGAACGAGGTGCCGACCTGGTCGGCGGCCACGCCGGCCGAGTCCAGCGCCTGGCTGATCGCGTCGCGGTAGGAGCCGAACAGCGCCGTCGCGGCGAGCACGGCCGTCGCGATCGCGATGCCCTTGGTGATGGCCTTGGTGGTGTTCCCGACCGCGTCGAGCTCGGTCAGGATGTCCACGCCGTCGCCCTCGACGTCACCGGACATCTCGGCGATGCCCTGCGCGTTGTCCGAGACCGGGCCGAACGTGTCCATCGCGACGATGACGCCGACCGTGGTCAGCAGGCCGGTACCGGCCAGCGCGACCGCGAACAGCGAGACCACGATCGAGCCGGACAGCAGGAACGCACCGTAGACCGCGGCCGAGATGACCAGGGCGGTGTAGACGGCCGACTCGAAGCCGATCGAGATGCCGGACAGGATCACGGTGGCCGGGCCGGTCAGCGACGACTTGCCGACGTCCTTGACCGGGGAGTCCTCGGTGCCGGTGTAGTAGCCGGTGATCTTGAGGATGACCGCGGCCAGCACGATGCCGATGATCACGGCGACCGACGCGATCAGGCGCGGGTCGGCGGTCAGGGCGGCGACCGAGGCGTCGGAGGGGTTCGTCAGCTCGCCGAAGGTGCCCGGCAGGTAGACGAACGCGGCGATGATCGACAGCACGCCGGCGAACGCCGCCGACAGGTAGAAGCTGCGGTTGATCGCCTTGAGGCTGTTCTCGCCCTCGCGCGCCTTGGTCAGGTAGACACCCAGGATCGCGGTGACGACACCGATCGCCGGGACGATCAGCGGGAACAGCAGGCCCTGCAGGCCGAACGCCGCGGTGCCCAGGATCAGGGCCGCGACCAGGGTGACGGCGTAGGACTCGAACAGGTCCGCGGCCATGCCGGCGCAGTCGCCGACGTTGTCGCCCACGTTGTCGGCGATGGTGGCGGCGTTGCGGGGGTCGTCCTCGGGGATGCCCTGCTCGACCTTGCCGACGAGGTCGGCGCCCACGTCGGCGGCCTTGGTGAAGATGCCGCCGCCGACCCGCATGAACATCGCCAGCAGGGCGGCGCCGAAGCCGAAGCCCTCCAGGACGCGGGGCGCCTGGCCGGCGTAGACCAGCACGACGACGGCCGCGCCGAACAGGCCCAGGCCGACGGTGAACATGCCGACCACGCCGCCGGTGCGGAACGCGATCCGGGTCGCGGTGACCCGGCCGTTCGGCTCACGGGCGGCTGCGGCGACGCGGATGTTGGCGCGTGTGGCCAGCCACATGCCCAGGTACCCGATGACGGCCGAGAAGACCGCGCCGATGACGAAGAAGATCGACCGGCCGATGCGTTCACCCATGTCCTCCGCCGGAAGGGCGAACAACAGAACGAACACGATCACCGCGAAGATCGCGAGTGTGCGGAACTGGCGGTTGAGGTACGCCGTGGCGCCTTCCTGGACCGCGCGGCCGATCTCCTGCATCGAGGTCGTGCCCTCGCCGTAGGAGAGCACCTCCTTGATCAGCAGACCGCCGACGGCCAGGGCGACGAGGGCGACCACCGCGACCACACCGACAACGGTGAGATCTCCCGCTCCGAGCTCGAGGCCCTGCGCGAGGGTGGACTGGAACATCCGTCCTCCTGGTTCAGTGGATTCATCCGACCAGGGTCGACCGCGGCGGCCGGTGCACCCGCGGGTGCCCGCCCGACGACGGCATCCCTGGCGTCGACAGAGCGCGCGGCGGAGCCGCGCGTGTATACAGCGCCCACGCCGGAGGGGTCCGGTGCCGGGCGCGTGCAGTGTAGAAGTGTGGCTCACCTCGCACTGCGGCGGGCGTCACAACGTGCGAAAAGGTTCCCGTCGTGATCAACAACACAGATCGGTCCACGGCTGCGGGACGGCGTGCGGTGGTGGCTGATCGGCCGTTGTCGGTGCGGTGTGCCAGCCTGGCTCTCCGTGGACACGTCGGCGATCGGTCAGGGCACGCAGGGCCCCGTCGACGGCGGTTCCGGAGCGGGGGCCGCCCGGTCCGAGCGTGGGCTGGAGCTGCTGCGACGCGTGCTGGCCGGGTCGGGGATCGATCCCTCGCGGGCGTCCGACGGCACGGGAGCCCCCGACCTCGACTCCACCCCCGACGCCGATGACGCCGGGGAGCCGGACAGCCTCCGGCACGTGATCCGGCTCCCGCCGCGGGAGGGCCGGGTCGCCGACTGGCCGGACTGGGTGCCCGACCCGCTGCGGGAGTCGCTGGTGGCGCGGGGTGTCGAGCGGCCGTGGAGCCATCAGGCCCACGGCGCCCAGCTCGTGCGCGACGGGCACGACGTCGTCGTCGCGACCGGGACGGCGTCCGGGAAGTCGCTGGTCTACCAGCTGCCGGTGCTCGCGGGCCTGCACGACGACCCGCGCGCGACCGCGCTGTACCTGGCGCCGACCAAGGCACTGGCCGCCGACCAGCTGCGCGCGCTCGGGGAGATCGCTCCCGAGGGCGTGCGGCCGTCGTCGTTCGACGGGGACACCCCGATGGACGAGCGCGACTGGGTCCGGAAGCACTCGCGCTGGGTGTTCAGCAACCCGGACATGGTCCACCGCTCGCTGCTGCCCTGGCACGGGCGCTGGTCGGCGTTCTTCCGCAGGCTCGAGTTCATCGTGGTCGACGAGTGCCACACCTACCGCGGCGTGTTCGGCTCGCACGTGTCGCTGCTGCTGCGACGGCTGCTGCGGGTGGCCGCGCGCTACGGCGCCCACCCGGTGGTCGTGATGGCGTCGGCGACGGTCGCCCGGCCCGCGGAGTTCGCGTCCCGGCTCACCGGGCGCGACGTCGTCGCCGTGACCGAGGACGGCTCGCCGCACGCCGGACGGACCGTCGCGTTCTGGGAGCCGCCGCTGCTGCACGAGATCACCGGGGACAACGGCGCCCCGGTGCGCCGCGCCGCCGGGAGCGAGGCCGCCCGGATGCTCGCCGACCTGGTCCTGGAGGGGGCGCGGACGCTGGCCTTCGTCCGCTCCCGGCGCGCCGCCGAGCTGACCGCGCTGGGTGCGCAGCGTCAGGTCCGCGAGATCGACCCGGACCTGGCGGAACGGGTGGCGTCCTACCGCGGCGGCTACCTGCCCGAGGAGCGCCGTGCGCTCGAGTCCGCGCTGGCCCGCGGCGAGCTGCTCGGGGTCGCGACGACGAACGCGCTCGAGCTGGGCGTGGACATCTCGGGCCTGGACTCGGTGGTGCTCGCCGGGTTCCCGGGCACCCGGGCGTCGTTCTGGCAGCAGGCCGGGCGTGCCGGGCGCGAGCGCGAGGAGGCGCTGGTCGTGCTCGTGGCCCGCGACGACCCGCTCGACACCTACCTGGTGCACCACCCGTACGCCCTGGTCGGGACGCCGGTGGAGACCTGCGTGCTGGACCCGACGAACCCGTACGTGCTCGCCCCGCAGCTGGCGTGCGCGGCCGCCGAGATGCCGCTGACGACCGTCGACGTGGCCGAGATCTTCGGCGGAGCGCCCGCCGAGGAGGTGCTCGACGCGCTCGTCGAGGAGGGGGTCCTGAGACGGCGCCCGGCGGGCTGGTTCTGGCCGGACACCGGCGTGCGACCGGCCGCGACGGTGGACATCCGCGGGTCCGGACTGGGGCAGGTCGCGATGGTCGAGGCCGCGACCGGGCGGATGCTCGGCACGGTGGACGGCGGCAGCGCGCCGGGCACCGCGCACCCCGGTGCGGTGTACCTGCACCGCGGGGAGAGCTACGTCGTCGACGAGCTGGACCTCGAGGCGGGGATCGCGCTGGTGCACCCCGAGGACCCGGACTGGCGCACCGAGGCGCAGTCGGTCTCCGACGTCGAGGTGCTCGACGTGGCCTCGGAGCGCCGGACCGGGCCGGTGCGGGTGTCGTTCGGCGACGTGTCGGTGAGCAGCCAGGTCGTCGGGTACCGGCGCCGGACCCCGGACGGGACGGTGCTGGACACGACGGCGCTGGACCTTCCCGTGCAGACGCTGCGCACCCGGTCGGTCTGGTACACGATCGACGACGAGGCGCTGGCCGGCATCGGCCTGGACCAGGCCCGGATCCCGGGCGCCCTGCACGCCGCCGAGCACGCCGCGATCGGCCTGCTCCCGCTGTTCGCGATCTGCGACCGCTGGGACATCGGCGGACTGTCCACCGCCCTGCATCCGGACACCGGCCTGCCCACGGTGTTCGTGCACGACGGTCATCCCGGCGGCGCGGGTCTGGCCGAGCGCGGGCACGCTGTGCTGGGCCGGTGGCTCGCCGCGACCCGTGCGGCCGTGCGCGACTGCGAGTGCCGGACCGGGTGCCCGTCGTGCGTGCAGTCGCCGAAGTGCGGCAACGGGAACTCGCCGCTGGACAAGGCCGGCGCGGTGGCGGTGCTGGACCTGGTCCTGGGGGCGCTGGGGGAGGACGACGCCTCGTCCCCGGATGCGGGCTGAGATCCGCGGCGGTGCCGCCGGTCCGCCCGTCGGGGGTTGAGCGGACCGGCGGCGACCATCGTTGCGGCGGAGCCGGACGGGAAGTCGTCCAGCGCTCCGGCCCACCGCGGTCTGGGGAGCGGTGCCGTCGGTGCGTGACCGGGGCGACCTGCCGTCCCGATGACGCGACCCACCCAGTAGGACCGATGTCGACGACGCTGACCAGGTTCGGCCGCGGAATCGTCGCCGATCGGTTCCACACCGACGATGAATCGCAGCGGTACCACGCGGTTCGGTGAACGACATGGTGGTGCAAATTCGTCTGCCGTTCACCCGGGGCGGCGTACCGCTCATCGAGATGTTGATCACTCTGCACCGGCCGGGGATGTACCGGGGTCGGACGAACCGGGACGTACCGGTGGCTCCGGCTGCTCCGCCTGCTCCGGCGGTGGCACCGCCGCCGGGGACGGCACGGGCCCGGCCCGGGCGCGGGCTCCCGCGGGGCCTCGGCCGAGGAACGTCCAGGGGCGGTCGACCTCGACCTCCACCAGGGCGTCCCAGCCGTCGAGTCGGCAGCGCCGGACCGTCGCCCCGGCGTGACCGGCCACGGCACCGGCGGCGCGGCAGGCCGTGTCGACGCCCTCGACGGTGTGCCCGGCCGCGGCCAGCGCGGACAGGTCGGCGGCCGACTCGGCGACGTGCCGGGCCCGCACCCCGGACGCCAGATCCACCCCGACCAGTCCGACCACCAGGATCACGCCGGAGACCAGCGCGGCCCAGACGGTGGCCGAGCCGGTGTCGCCGCGCAGGCGTCCCCCGGCCCGTCCCGCTCCGGCCCGTTCCGCTCCGGAGTGGCTGCTGCAGGTCGGGCGGGTCCCGGTCACGGCGGTGCTCCGGACCCGGTGGACGCGGTGTCCGCCGGAGCGCTGTCGGGCAGGGCTCCCGGGTCCGGGAGGGCACCGGGTTCGACGACCGCCGCCGCGGTGCCGCTGACCTCCATCGGCAGCAGCCCCACCGGCGTGACGGCGACGACGACCGTGACGGTGTCGCCCTCGGTGCGCACGTCGAGCCGCGCGCCGCGCGGGGCGATCCCGGCCGCGGCGGACATGCCCCGCTCGGTGTCGCCGCGCGCGGCCATCCGGGCCAGCTCACGTGCGGCGTCGACGCAGCGCACCGAGGCCATGACGGTCGCGACGGCGCCGATCGCCGCGGCGGCGACGAGCACCAGCGTCCCGATCGCCACCGCGGCCTCGACGGTCACCGACCCGCGGTCGGCGTCGCGGGCCGGGCCGGCCCCCGGGTCAGAACGTCGTGGACAGCGCACGTTGCACGATCCCGGTCAGCGCTCCCACGATGGAGTCGCCACTGACGACGGCGTAGAGGACGGCGGCGAACGCTGCCGCGGCCACGGTCCCGATGGCGTACTCGACGGTGCTCATGCCGTCGTCGTCGTGGGCCAGGGCGGCGAGCCGGGTGCGCAGGACGGCGGTGGTGTCGTTGGTCGTGGTGTCGTTCATCGTGGTTCTCCTTGTGTGGTGGGCACGGGACGTGCCCGGAACGGATCCGGTGGTGGTCACCACCGGGCGAACGCCTCTCCGGCGAGGCCGATCACGATCGGCACGATCCCGAGGACCAGGAACGCCGGCAGGAAACAGAGACCGAGCGGTGCGGTGATCCGGACGGCGGCGCGCTGTGCCTTCGCCTCGGCCAGGTCGGCCAGCTCTGCGCGCAGGCGGGCCGCCTCGGCCTCCGCGGTCCGGCCCAGCGCCGCGCCGGTCGCCGCCGAGCGGCTCGCGGCTCGACCGAACGGGGCCAGCTCCGGCAGCGGTGCGGTCGCGGCCCAGGCCTGCTCGGCGCCCGCACCGAGGGCGAGGAGCCCGGAGGTCCGGCGCAGGGCCGACCCGGCCGGGCCGGGCAGCCGGTGCGCCGCGGCCTCGACCGCGACCGGCACGGCGAGGCCCACCCGCAGGCAGACGGCCAACAGGTCCCAGGCCGCGGCCAGGTCACCGGTGTCGGTGCTCCCGCGGAGGGATGCACCGGCCAACCGGCGGGCCGCGACGACCACCGCGGTCCCGATCCCGAGACCGGTGACCAGACCGCCGGTGCCGCCGACGACCGCCCAGACGGCGGCTGCCGCGGCCAGCGCTCCGACCACGACCCATCGGGTGCGCACCGTGCCGTCGGCCGGCTCGGTCTCGCCGCCGTCGCCGGACAGGTGGGCCAGACGCGACCGGCCCGTGCGGGCTCCGGCGAGCAGTAGAGCCGCGGCCAGAAGAAGGGGGACGAGCGCGCTCATCGGGCCACCGCCGCGTGCAGGATCCGTTCCGACCACAGCACCCCGGCCGCGGTCAGGCCGCATCCGACGACGAGGAGTCCCTGCCCGAGCAGGCCGTCGCGCAGGACACCGAGCGGGTCGGTGCCCATGAGCTGTCCGAGACCGACCCCGAACAGCGGCAGCGTGGTCAGCACGGCCGCGGTGGCACGCGGGCCTGCCAGCTGGGCGCGGACCCGCGACCCGTGGGCCAGGCGCCAGCGGATGTCGTCGAGGGTGCCGGCGAGCAGGTCGGCCAAGGGGGCGCCGTGCCGGTCGGCCAGCTCCCAGGCGGCCGCGACCCGTTCCAGGTCGGGCGCCGCGGCGGTCCCGGTCCCGCGGTCGGTCACCGTCTCGCCCATCGCCGAGCCGTCGCCGTTCGGTCCCCTGTCGGCACGGCCCGGATCGGCCCGTCCCTCGGCGGCCCGTCCCTCGGCAACCCGTCCCTCGGCGACCCGGCCCTCGGCAACACGGCGCAGCGCGGCCGGGACCGGTTCGCCGAGGCGGGCCGCGGCCTCGGCCGGGCCCAGCAGCTCGCGGGCCATCGGGCCGTCGTGCGCCACCCCGGCCAGAGCCGCCGCGGGGTGGGCGCCGGTGCGCAGCTCGTCGGTGATCCGGGACAGCGCGTCGGCGAGCTCGGCGGCCGCGGCGGCACGGACCCGCTCGACGCGGGCCCGGTCGCGCCGCCGTCGCACCACCGCGACGGCCGCCGGGCCGCACAGTGCCCCGGCCGGTCCGAGGAGCAGGAACCCGCCGACGCCGCCGGCGGCCACCAGCGCCGCGCCGACCGGGAGCCGGCGCGTCACGGGCGTCGTGCCGGCCGGCCCCGCCAGCCCCGCCAGGCGACCCGGGCCGGGCGCGCGGGGCAGGACGAGCAGGCTCGCGGCGAGGGCTGCGAGGGCGAGGGCCGTGCCGGTCGCGTTCACCACGGCGGGGTCACCCCGCGCTCGGTCAGCATCTCGCGCAGCGCGTCCTGTCCGGGCCCGGCTCCGCGGTCACGGGTCCAGGCGGGGGAGACGGAGACGCCGCCGTCGTCGTCACGGCGCAGCACCCCGACGGCGTCGAGCACGCGTCCGCCGTCGCGGTGACGGCGCATCTGCAGCACCACCTGCACCGCGGCGGCGAGCTGGCTGTGCAGCGTCGACGGCGACATTCCGCCCAGCCCGGCGAGGGCCTGCATCCGGGCCGGGATCTCCCGGACGGAGTTGGCGTGCACGGTGCACGCGCCGCCGTCGTGACCCGTGTTCAGTGCGGCCAGAAGATCACACACCTCGCCGCCTCTGACCTCACCGACCACGAGCCGGTCCGGGCGCATCCGCAGGGCCTGGCGCACCAGCTCGCGCAGCGGCACCCCGCCCGCGCCCTCGATGTTCTCCGGCCGGGCCACCAGCCGGACGACGTGCGGGTGCCGTGGCCGGAGCTCCTCGGCGTCCTCGACGGTGACCAGGCGTTCGCCCGGATCGACGGCGCTGAGCAGGGCGTTCAACAGTGTCGTCTTCCCCGAGCCGGTTCCCCCGGCCACCAGCACCGCCAGCCGTGCCGCGACGACGGCCCGCAGCACGGTCTCGCCCGCGCCGTCCAGGGCGCCCAGGCGGCGCAGCTCGCCCAGGTCGTGCGCGGCCGGGCGGAGCACCCGCAGCGAGATCGAGGTGCCGTCCGCGGCGACCGGCGGCAGCACCGCGTGCAGCCGGACGCCGGCGTCGGCCAGCCAGCCGTCGACGTACGGGCTGGCGTCGTCGAGCCGGCGCCCGGCGGCCAGCGCCAGCCGCTGGGCGAGCCGGCGCACCGCGGGCTCGTCGGCGAACGTGACGGGTGTCCGCTGCAGGCCGGAGCCGCGGTCGACCCAGACCGCGTCCGGGGCGGTGACCAGGACGTCGGTGGTCCGTGCGTCGCGCAACAGGGGGTCCAGCGGGCCGGCGCCGACGAACTCCTGGCGCAGCGTGCGCAGGGCGGCGAGCACGTCGAGGTCGGAGGCCACACCGCCGGCCTCGGCCCGGACCGCGGCTGCGACGGCGGCCGGGCCGGTCTCCCCGCCGGCGTCGGCCAGGCGCGCCCGTACCCGCTCCACCAGCGGCGTCACGACGCGATCCGGAGCCGGGAACCGGAGACCTCGCCGAGCCGGTCGAGCACCGCGTGCCCGGCGTCGGACAGCGCGCCGCGACCCGCGCCGGGGAGCTTCCCGTGCTCGGTCTCGCCCTCGATACCGGGTTCGGCGCGCATGAACGTCAGCACCGGCAGGCCGACCGACCGGGAGACCTCGCGCGCGGTGATCCCGCCCGGGGACGGCCCGCGGACCACGATCTCGACCGTCCGGGTGTGCTCGGCCAGGACCGCGGCGACCCGGCCGGCGGCGGCGCAGGAGCGCAGGTCCGCCGGCACGACCAGCACGGTCAGGTCGGTGGCGCCGAGCGCGGCCAGCGCCGCCTCGGTCGGGTAGCGGGGTAGGTCGCACACCACGGTCTCGCCGCCACGCCGTCCGGCGTCGAGCACGGCCGAGACCGACGAGCGCTCCGGGCCGTGGGCCGAGCGCGCGCAGGACAGCACGGCCAGCTCGCCGTGCCCGGCCGAGGCCAGGTCGGCGCGGGGCAGCGCGGAGTGCAGGGCGGCGGACTGCACCCGCCCACCGGCGACGGTGAGCTCGGGCCAGCGCAGGCCGCCCGCCTGCTCGGCGCCGATGAGCAGGTCCAGCCCTCCGCCGAGCGGGTCGCAGTCCACGAGCAGGGCGTCGGCTCCGGTCCGCGCCGCGGCGACGGCGGTCGCGGTGGCCAGCAGCGAGGCCCCGGCCCCGCCCCGGCCGCCGACGACCGAGACGACCGCACCGGAGCGCCCGCCCGGAGCCGGGCGCTGCACGGCGTCGGCGAGCAGGCCGACGAGCCAGTCCTCGCCCTCCGGCAGGGCCGCGACGTTCGCGGCGCCGACCGAGACGGCCAGCCGCCACACCTCCGGTGACGGTTCACCGCGCACCACCACGACGACCCCGTCGCGGCGCGGCAGTTCGGCGTCCGCGCAGAGCCCCGCCGCCGCCGGGTCGAGCAGCACGGCCGGTGCCGCGGTCCACCAGCGGCGGGCGTCGGAGCCGTCCACCGCCCGCGTCACCTCGACGCCGGCGGCCGCGGCCAGACGCAGCATCGCGTCGAGCAGCTCCGGGTCCTCGGCCATGATCAGGCAGCGCCGGTCCATCTGAGTCCTCCGCCCCGCCCGCCGGATGCGGGCCTGGGACGAGAGTGCGGCCGCCGGAGACCGTTTCCACGACGAGTTGTTCGCCTGTGGACGGAGCGACCGGGTTGTGGACAACTGCGGCGGCGGGAGGAGACACACCGGACATGGGACGGCCCCCGCCAGGGGGGATTGGCGGGGGCCGTCAGTTGGTTCAGCCCCGGGGGGTCGAGCTGAACCCGCTCGGACGAGTCCGAGCTGTCATCAACTGTAGCCGTAATCATGGTGTGACGCCCATACCCGAATTGCGGCTGCGCCGACCGGTATCCGGAATCGTTCTCGTCCGGCACACCACTCCGGGGCACGGACCGGTGGTCGCGATCGAGCGACCGATCACACCATCGTGGTACTTCTCGCCGGGGCGGCCGGGGGCGTACCGCGCCGGGCGGTCTGGCAGTCTCGACCGGCGTGCACGTCCCCGACATCGCTCCCATCGAACGGCCCCGCGCCGCGGCGTTCTTCGATCTGGACAAGACCATCATCGCCGGGTCCAGCGCACTGGCCTTCAGCCGCCCGTTCCGCCGCGAAGGGCTCATCAACCGCCGGGTCCTGCTGCGCAGCGCCTACGCGCAGCTGCTGCTCGTCGTGTCCGGGGCCGACGAGGACACGATGGACGTCCTGCGCCGCCGGCTGACGGCGATGTGCGAGGGCTGGGAGGTCGCGCAGGTCCGCGCGATCGTGGCCGAGACCCTGCACGAGGTCGTCGAGCCGCTGGTCTACGCCGAGGCCACGGCCCTGATCGAGCGCCACCGCGCGGACGGCGAGGAGATCGTCATGCTGTCGGCCTCCGGGCAGGAGGTCGTCGAGCCGATCGCGGCGATGGTCGGCGCGGACCGCTTCCTGGCCACCCGGATGGCGACGCGTGGCGGCCGGTACGCCGGGGAGATCGAGTTCTACTGCTACGGCGAGCACAAGGCCGACGCCGCCCGCCGGATCGCCGAGGAGCAGGGCTACGACCTCGCGCTGTGCCGGGCCTACTCGGACTCGATCACCGACCTGCCGCTGCTGGAGGTCGTCGGCCACCCGACGGCGGTGAACCCGGACAAGGCATTGCGCCGGGTCGCCGAGCAGCGAGGCTGGCCGGTGCTGACGTTCGCGCGCCCGGTCCCGTTGCGTGCGCGTCTGCGCTCCGGCCCGGCGATCGCGGTCTACGGCGCGTCGGCGGCCGCACTGGCCGGCGCGGGGTGGCTGGCGCTGCGGCGCCAGCGCGCCGTACCCCTTCCGGCGCAGCGGGCGCTACGCCCGTTCCGGGCCCGTCTGCGGCGACCGGCGGCTACCTCGCGCACCTGAACCGGTGCACTCGTCGAGCGGTCTTGCCCGGGCGTGTCGCGAGGTCTAGGAAGAGGTCACGGACCCCGGTCAGGCCAGAGGCGGTACGGCAGAGAAGTACCCGTCTCCCCATCCCCGGGCTCCGTGCGCGAGCCGGGCACTCGAGGCGACAGCACGCCGCGGGAGGCATGTCGTCGTGGGCCTGCGTTCCGGGACGCCGGGCGCCGAGGCCACCAACACGACACGTAGTGCACGCCAGGACCCCGGGACCTCGCGTTGGTCGGGCGGTGTCTCCGCGAGGAGGCGCCGCCCGATCCGTTTCTCCGGGGACGACCTACTGCGCCTCGGCGATCGAGACGCCCTCGCGCCCGCCGGCCTCCCACTCCGCGCAGCAGTGCCGGATCCACGTGGCCAGCCCGTCGGCGGTCCCGGTCGCGAACGCCTCGGACGCGCTGCGGTACTCAGCCGAGCGGCGCAGGTGCCCGACCTCCGGGACGGCGAGCCCGCGGGGGTCGAGTCCGGAGGAGATCGCGGTCAGGCGGGCCGCGGCGCGGGCGACGACGCCGTCCGCGGCGCCGAACGGGCGCAACGTCAGCAGCTCACCGTGCACGACCGCGACCAGCACCGGCGCGGCGACCTTCGTGCCGCCGGTGACGAGGTCGGCGAGCATCGACAGTCGCGCCGAGACGTCCTGACCGGGACGCGGCCGGCCCAGGCCGTCCTGGTGCTCGGAGGCCGGGAGCAGGTCCGCCGCGGCCAGTACGTGCAGCCGGGCCAGCGCCTGCAGCGGGGCGGTGCGCCAGGCGTCGGACAGGCGGTTGCGCTCGTCGGCGATCCGGACCGCGCCGGCCAGCACCGGGTTCTCGACGTGGTCGGAGCGCTCCGGCGTCAGCGGCGCGCCGTCCAGCGCGGCCGAGGCGCGGGCCGCCCGCAGAGCCGCCTCGGCCGACGTCGCGGGCCAGCCGCGCCGGTTCGCCGGGTGGTTGTGCACGGTCGTCACCGCGTCCCGGGCCCCCGCGACGGCCTCGGCGACGCCGGGCAGCTCGGCGAGGGCGGTCAGCGGGTCGGTCGCGGAGGCGGGAGGCACGCCGTCCATCGTCGCACCGGGCGCTCCGGGGGCCGCCGTCACCACGCCCCGGAGGGGAAGACCGGGACATCCGGGCAGGTAGGTGGTCCTGTCCGGACTGACGGTGCGCGCGAGGTCACGGTTCACTAGCGTCTGAGCGCACACGCGCGCGCACGTCTGGTGCGCAGCTAGATCCAGCCGCGTCGAGGAGGACACGAGGAAATGGCCGAGTCCGAAGCAAAGCTGAGCGCCCTGGCCACGGAGACCCGGGCCTTCCCGCCGCCCGAGGAGTTCGCCGCCCAGGCCAACGCCAAGGCCGATCTCTACGAGCACGCGGACGCCGACCGGGAGGCGTTCTGGGCCGAGCAGGCGGACCGGCTGAGCTGGTCCAAGAAGTGGGACAAGGTCCTCGAATGGGAGACCCCGTTCGCGAAGTGGTTCGTGGGCGGTCAGCTCAACGTCGCCTACAACTGCGTCGACCGCCACGTCGAGGAGGGCAACGGCGACCGGGTCGCGCTGTACTGGGAGGGCGAGCCCGGTGACTCCCGGGAGATCACCTACGCCGACCTCAAGCGCGAGGTCTCGAAGGCCGCGAACGCTCTGACCGAGCTCGGCATCGGCAAGGGCGACCGCGTCGCCATCCAGATGCCGATGATCCCCGAGACGGCGATCTCGATGTTGGCCTGCGCCCGCATCGGCGCGATGCACAGCGTCGTGTTCGGCGGTTTCTCCCCGGGTGCGCTCAAGGCGCGCATCGAGGACGCCGAGTGCAAGCTGCTGATCACCACCGACGGTCAGTACCGGCGCGGCAAGCCGGCGCCGATGAAGGAGAACACCGACGAGGCCGTCGTCGGCACGACGATCGAGCACGTCCTCGTCGTCAAGCGCACCGACACCGACGTCCCCTGGACCGACGGCCGCGACCTCTGGTGGCACGACACCGTCGGTAAGGCCTCGGAGGAGCACACGCCGGAGGCGTTCGACTCCGAGCACCCGCTGTTCATCCTCTACACCTCGGGGACCACGGGTAAGCCCAAGGGCATCCTGCACACCTCCGGTGGCTACCTGACCCAGACCGCCTACACCCACAACGTGGTCTTCGACCACAAGCCGGGCGAGAGCGTCTACTGGTGCACCGCCGACGTCGGCTGGGTGACCGGGCACAGCTACATCGTCTACGGCCCGATGGCCAACGGCGCCACCTCGGTCATGTACGAGGGCACGCCGAACACCCCGCACGAGGGCCGGCACTGGGAGATCGTGCAGAAGTACGGCGTGACGATCTACTACACGGCGCCGACGCTGATCCGCACGTTCATGAAGTGGGGCGAGCAGATCCCCGCCGAGTACGACCTGTCCTCGCTCAAGGTCCTCGGCACGGTCGGCGAGCCGATCAACCCCGAGGCCTGGATGTGGTTCCGGGAGAAGATCGGCGCCGAGCGCTGCCCGATCGTCGACACCTGGTGGCAGACCGAGACCGGCGCCATGATGATCGCCCCGCTGCCCGGCGTCACCGAGACCAAGCCGGGCTCGGCGATGGCCGCGCTGCCCGGGATCGCGGCCTCGGTCGTCGACGAGCAGGGCAACGGCGTCGGCAACGGCGAGGGCGGCTACCTCGTCCTGGACAAGCCGTGGCCGTCGATGCTGCGCGGCATCTGGGGCGACAACGAGCGCTACAAGGACACCTACTGGTCCAAGTTCGCCGAGCAGGGCTACTACTTCGCCGGGGACGGCGCCAAGTACGACGACGACGGCGCCATTTGGCTGCTCGGCCGCGTCGACGACGTCATGAACGTCTCCGGTCACCGCATCTCCACCACCGAGGTGGAGTCGGCGCTGGTCAGCCACCCGACGGTGGCCGAGGCCGCGGTCGTCGGCGCCTCCGACGAGACGACCGGGCAGGGCATCGTCGCGTTCGTCATCCTGCGCGGCAGCGCGGCGAAGGACGGCGGCGACGACGCGATCAAGGCGCTGCGCGACCACGTGGCCAAGGAGATCGGGCCGATCGCCAAGCCGCGCCAGATCCTGGTCGTGGAGGAGCTGCCCAAGACCCGTTCCGGGAAGATCATGCGGCGGCTGCTGCGTGACGTCGCCGAGAACCGCGACGTGGGCGACGTGTCGACGCTGGCCGACTCGTCGGTGATGGACCTGATCTCGAGCGGCATGAAGGAGGGCAAGGAGGACTAGTCACCCTCCTCACCCACAGGACCGGCACCCCCGGACGGCGCGACCGTCCGGGGGTGCCGTCCGTCATGCTGGGCCCATGGAGGGCGATGGCATCCGGGTGCGACGCGGGTTCGTCGTCGGAGAGGGCGAGCTGCGGTGGCGCTTCTCCCGGGCCTCCGGGCCCGGCGGGCAGGGCGTGAACACCACCGACTCACGGGTCGAGCTCTCGTTCGATGTGGCCGGCTCGCCCAGCGTGCCCGCCGCGATGCGGGAACGGGCGACGTCGCGGCTCGCGCACCGTCTCGTCGACGGCGTGGTCACCGTCGTCGCCCAGGAGCACCGCAGCCAGCTGCGCAACCGCGAGGCCGCGCGGGAGCGCCTCGCCGCCCTGCTGGCCGAGGCCACGGCCGCGGCACCCCCGGCGCGGCGGCCGACCCGCCCGACGGCCGGGTCGCGGCGTCGCCGTCTCGACGCGAAGACCCGGCGCGGCGCGACCAAGCGCCTGCGCGGTCGTCCGGACGAGTAGACGCGCCCCCGCGGGCGGCGGGAGCGCACGGTCACCGGATCGGTACCTCCGAAGGTGTGGCGCAGCCGAGCGGTCACCGGGTGCGCATGGCACGATGACGGCTCATTGATCGGCGGCAGGGAGCGCGGCCCCTCGGTCGAGTCGACACTGGAGAGACCGCGTGGTGCAGGAGGGGAAGACGGTGGCGAGCTCGACCAGCAAGTCCAGCGGCGCGGAGGTTCCGCCCGTCCTGCCCTCGATCCCGCTCTCGCCCGAGCCCGGCCCCCGCGACCAGTCCATCGGCGCGCTGGCCAAGGACGTCACGACGCACCTGTCCTCGCTGGTCCGCTCCGAGGTGGAGCTGGCCAAGGCTGAGGTCAGCGCCGAGGTGAAGAAGGGCGTGCAGGGCAGCATCTTCTTCGTGATCGCCGCGGTGATCGGGCTGTTCAGCCTGTTCTACCTGTTCTTCACCCTCGCTGAGTTCATCGCGCTCTGGCTCAACCGGGCCGCCGCGTTCGGCATCACGTTCCTGTTCATGCTGCTGGTCGCCGGTGTCTTCGGGCTCCTCGGCTACCTGCGGGTGCGCAAGCTGCGCAAGCCCGAGCGCACGATCAGCACGCTGAAGGACTCCGCCCAGGTGTTCTCGAGCGTGGGCAAGTCCTCCGACGACGGCCCCCGGGAGCTGACCACCGAGTCCGGGCGGCACGCCGCGCGCACCTCCTAGAGCCGGGGGTGGGCACGTCCCGGCAGGGCAGGCCGAGCTCCCCGGAGCCGTCCTCGGTCCGGCTGCCGGGCCCGTGGACGCACCGCTCGGTCTCGGCCAACGGGATCCGGATCCACGTCGCCGAGTACGGCAGCGGCCCGCTGGTGGTGCTGCTGCACGGGTTCCCGGAGTTCTGGTACTCCTGGCGCCACCAGATCGTCGCGCTCGGCGACGCCGGCTACCGCGTCGTCGCGCCGGACCTGCGCGGCTACGGCGACACCGACAAGACACCCCGCGGCTACGACCTGTGGACGCTGGCGGGTGACTGCGCCGGTCTGGTCCGCGCCCTCGGCGAGTCCCGGGCGCACCTGGTGGGGCACGACTGGGGAGCCGCGATCGCCTGGACGGTCGCGTCCCTGCACCCGCGCCTGGTCGCCTCGCTGACCGGGCTGGGGGCCCCGCACCCGATCGCGATGCGCGACGCGCTGGTCACCGACCCGATCGGCCAGGGCCGGGCCAGCCGCTACATGGCCGGGTTCCAGGTGCCGCGACGTCCGGAGCGCTCCCTGCGCGCCGACGGCGGCGCCCGCGTCGAGCGCATCATGCGGGCCTGGGCCGGTCAGGAGTGGTCCGGGACCGGCGACTTCTCCCACGTCACGGCGCACAACCGGCGCGCGATGCTGATCTCCACCGTCGCGCACTGCTCACTGGAGTACTACCGCTGGGCGATGCGCTCGCAGCTGCGCGCCGACGGCCGCCGGTTCGCGCGCGCGATGTCGGAACCGACGCCGGTCCCGGTCCTGCAGGTCCACGGCGCCGACGACCCGTGCGTGCTCGACACGACGATGCGCACCTGCGAGAAGTGGACGGCGGGCGAGTTCACCCACCACACGCTGCCCGCGACCGGCCACTTCCCGCACCAGGAACGTCCCACCCACACGACGACCCTGATCGCGGCCCACCTCGCGGCGCGGTCGTACTGAGAGCCGGGATCAGCGGCCGGTGACGGCGGCCAGCGCGGTGTCGGGGTTGTCGGAGAAGACGCCGTCGATCCCGGTGGCGAGGAAGGCCCTGTACTCGGCGAAGACGTCGCCGTACTCGGACTCGGCGCCGGGGGAGCGCAGGTTCGCCGGCAGGAACGAGTTCTCGTTGCGGAACGTGTACGGGTGCACGATCAGCCCGGCCGCGTGCGCGTCGCGCACGAGCGGGGTCACCGCGCCCAGCGACACGTCCGGGTTGCGGGCGATCACCTGGTCCTTGTTCGGCCCGACGGCGTCGGCGTAGGTCGAGATCTCCTTCAGACCCGCGGCCGTGGTCAGGTCGGCCCAGGTCCGCTTGTCGCCCGCGGCCACGAGGTCGGCCGGGGCGCCGGTGGCGTCGGTGAGCTGGACCAGCGGCAGCTTCAGCTGCTTGCGCAGCTCGCGCAGGTTCTTCGTCTCGAACGACTGCACGAACACCGGCGCGCCGCGGCGGTTGAGCCCGGCCCGGTTCAGGGTGGCCACGAACCGCGGCTCGATCGCTTTCCCGAGCCCGGCGAAGTAGGTGGAGTGCTTGATCTCCGGGTAGATGCCGATCTCGCGGTGCAGCTCCGCGGACAGGCGCTTGCGCAGCTCGATGAGCTCGGTGAACGTCGGGATCGGGTACCGGCCGTCGTAGATGCGGTTGCGGGGGCGGATGTCGGGGATCCGCTCGACGGCGCGCAGGGTGCGCAGCTCGGCGAGGGTGAAGTCCTCGGTGAACCAGCCCTCGTAGCGGGTCCCGTCGATCGTCTTGGCGGTCTTGCGGTTCGCGAACTCGGGGTGCCGGGCGACGTCGGTGGTGCCGCCGATCTCCGGCTCGTGCCGGCACACCAGCTCGCCGTCCTTCGTGGACACGAGGTCGCACTCCATGTAGTCCGCGCCCATCCGCGCGGCCAGCTCGTAGGAGGCCAGCGTGTGCTCCGGGCGGTAACCGGACGCGCCGCGGTGCCCGATCACCAGCGGCCGCTCGCCCCCGCCGCCGGTCGGTCCCGCGGTGGAGGCCGCCGCGGGGGACGCCCCGGCGACGGCGAGCGGGCCCAGCACGGCCGCGGAGGCCATGCCGGTCAGGACCGACCGGCGTCCGACACCGGAACGGGGGGTGCGGTCACCGGGGGACAGGCGGGCGCGCAGCTTCGACACGTTCACGCGGGGACGATGACACGAACGGGCGTCATCCGAGAAGGTCGAACGGTGTCCGGCGGGTGAACGACGGATGCCGGTGCGGCGCCGCCGGAGCGCTGGATCTAGGGTCGGCGACCGTGCGAGTCCTGGTCGTCGGAAGCGGCGCGCGTGAGCACGCCATCGCAGTGTCGCTGGCGCAGGACCCGGAGGTGACGGCACTGGCCTGCGCCCCGGGCAACGCCGGCACGTCCGCGGTCTCCGAGCAGCTCGGCCTCGACGTGGCCGACAACGCCGCGATCGTGGCGCTGGCGCGGAGCTGGTCGGCGGACCTGGTGGTGATCGGGCCGGAGGTACCGCTCGTCCACGGTGCCGCCGACGCGGTCCGCGAAGCCGGCATCGCCTGCTTCGGCCCGAGCGCCGCGGCGGCCCGGATCGAGGGCTCCAAGGCGTTCGCGAAGAGCGTGATGAGCTCGGCAGGGGTGCCCACCGCGTCGTCGGTGATGGTGGACAACCCGGCGCACCTCGACACCGCCCTGAGCGTGTTCACCCCGCCCTACGTCGTCAAGGACGACGGTCTGGCCGCCGGCAAGGGCGTCGTCGTGTCCGACGACGTCGAGGTCGCCCGCGCGCACGCGCTGATGCTGCTCGACGCCGGCCACCCGGCGCTGCTGGAGTCGTTCCTCGACGGTCCGGAGGCGTCGCTGTTCTGCCTGGTCCACGGCTCCACCGTGGTGCCGCTGCTGCCGGCGCAGGACTTCAAGCGGGTCGGCGACGACGACACCGGCCCGAACACCGGCGGGATGGGCGCCTACGCGCCGCTGCCGTGGGCCTCCGACGACCTGGCCGACGAGCTCGTGGAGCGGGTCGTCCGCCCGGTCGCCGAGGAGTTGGAGCAGCGTGGGGCTCCGTTCTCCGGCCTGCTCTACGCGGGTCTGGCGATGACCTCCCGCGGCCCCGCCGTGATCGAGTTCAACTGCCGCTTCGGCGACCCCGAGACCCAGGCCGTGCTGGCGCTGCTGCGCACGCCGCTGGCCCGGCTGCTCCACGCCACCGCGACCGGCACGCTGGCCGACGAGCCGCCACTGGAGTGGGCCGACGGCTCCGCGGTGACGGTCGTCGTGGCCGCGGAGGGCTACCCGGCCACGCCGCGGCTGGGCGACGTGATCACCGGGGCGGAGGGCGACGGCGTGCTGCACGCCGGGACCCGCCGCCGCGACGACGGCGCGGTCGTCTCCAGCGGTGGGCGGGTGCTCTCGGTCGTCGGCACCGGCGACGACCTCGCGGCCGCGCGGGCGGACGCCTACGCGCGCCTGGAGCCGGTCCGGCTGGCCGGGTCGCACCACCGGACCGACATCGGCCTGCGCGCCGAGCGCGGCGAGATCTCGATTCCGTCCGGCTGACACGGTCCGTGTGTGAACGCGGAGTTACTGCCGCGTCGCACCGCCCGTGTGCCGGGGATCCGGTCACACACCGCTGACCTGCTGGGCCGTTCGGTCTAGAAGCACTGCTCTCTTCGGCTTGTACAGAGCGTGCAAACAGCGTGTAAAACGGGCCCTCCGAGTTTGATCTGTCCAAACTGTCCGGGAGATCGTCTTCGCACCCCGCACGCATCCGGTGTGCGGTGATCACTGGAGGTTCTCCCATGGCTCACGCTCCCCAGCCGCGCCGCTCGAAGAAGGCCATCCTCGGCGGTGCCGCGCTGGCCCTCGTCGCGGCTCCGGCCGTCATGCTCGGTGTCGCCGGCACCGCCTCGGCCGCCGAGCTGACCCCGATCGCCGAGTACCTCGACCAGACGGTCGCCGACGAGGAGGCCTCGATCGGCGCCGCCCTCGACGCCCTGGGCCTCGAGGCCGCCGAGTAGGTCGGCTCCGACGACCGGCCGGGCCCCGGTGACGACGACGCCACCGGGGCCCGCCCGCGTCCGGCCTTCTACCCTCGGGCGGTGACCGGACGCAGCGCCACCGACCCCGCCCGTCTCGGCGTCGCCGCCCGCGCCGCCGTCGCCCCGTTCCACGTGATGGACGTGTGGGCCGCGGCGGGCGAGCGGGCGCGGACCCACGGCGACCTGATCAACCTCTCGGCCGGGCAGCCGTCCACCCCGGCGCCGGAGGCGGTGCGCACGGCCGCGATCGAGGCCCTGCAGGGCGAGGTGCTCGGCTACACCGTCGCCCCCGGCATCCCGGAGCTGCGCGAGGCGATCGCCGCGCACTACCGGCGCACCTACGACCTCGACGTCGACGCCGGGGACGTGGTCGTCACGACCGGATCGTCCGGCGGGTTCCTGCTCGCGTTCCTGGCCGCCTTCGACGCCGGGGACCGCGTCGCGATGGCCCGCCCCGGCTACCCCTGCTACCGCAACATCCTGCACGCCCTGGGCTGCGAGGTCGTCGAGCTGCCGTGCGGGGAGGAGACCCGCTTCCAGCCGACGGTCGCGATGCTGGAGGCGCTCGACGAGCCGGTGAAGGGCCTGATCCTGGCCAGCCCGGCGAACCCGACCGGCACGGTCCTCGAACCCCTGGAGCTCGCCGCGCTGGCCGCGTACTGCGAGAGCAACGGGATCCAGCTGGTCAGCGACGAGATCTACCACGGGATCACGTTCGCCGGCTCGCCGCCGACGTCGTGCGCGTGGGCGACCTCGCGCGAGGCGCTGCTGGTGAACTCGTTCTCCAAGTACTTCTCGATGACGGGCTGGCGGCTGGGCTGGCTGGTCTGCCCGCCGCGGCTGCGGCGCACGATCGAGGGCCTCGCCGGGAACTTCACGGTCTGCCCGCCGGCGCCCGCGCAGTACGCCGCGCTGGGGGCGTTCGCGCCGGAGTCCTACGCCGAGGCCGACTCCCACGTGCTGCGCTACGCCCGCAACCGCGACCTGCTCCTCGACGGACTGCCCGCACTCGGCCTGGACCGCCTGGCCCCGGCCGACGGCGCGTTCTACGTCTACGCCGACGTCGGCGACAAGCTCCGCGCAGGCGAGGACTCGATGGCCTTCACCTACCGGATGCTGGCCGAGACCGGCGTCGCCGTCGCCCCGGGCGCGGACTTCGACCCGGTCGACGGCGGGCGGTTCGTGCGGTTCTCCTGCGCCGGCGCGACCGAGCACGTCGCGGAGGCGCTGGAACGCCTGCGCCCCTGGCTCGGCGCCTAGGGCGCGGGCCCGGGACCCGACGCCCGCGTTCGACGCGACGGCCGCGTCAGATCGACGGGTCCCGGACGGGACGGGCCCGGGCGCCGTCGCCGGTCGGGCCGCCGAACGGCCCGGTGCTGGCCGGGCCGACCTCGCCGATGCGCTCCAGGGCGGTCTGGATGTGCCGGTCCCCGACGTCGCGGTGGGTCATCAGCCGCAGCTTGCCGCCGATCGCCCCGGCCAGGACGCCGGACTCGGCGAGGTGCGCGATCGTGCCCGGCAGGTCCGCGACGTCGACGAGCACGATGTTGGTCTGCGGCTCCCGGACCCGCCAGCCGCGGTCGCGCAGGCCCTCGGCCAGCGTCGACGCCCGGGCGTGGTCCTCGGCGAGGCGGTCCACCGAGTCCAGTGCGTGCAGGCCCGCGGCGGCCAGGATGCCGCCCTGGCGGACCCCGCCGCCGAGCATCTTGCGCAGCCGCCGGGCGTGCTCGGTGAACTCGGCCGACCCGGCCACCACCGACCCGACGGGCGCGCCGAGGCCCTTGCTCAGGCACACCGACACGGTGTCCGCGCCGACCGTGAGCGCCGCGGGCGGGACGCCGAGGGCGACCGAGGCGTTCCACAGCCGCGCGCCGTCGAGGTGCACGGCCAGCCGCGCGGCGCGGGCCGCGGCGGCGACCGCGGCGTGCTCCTCCGGCGCGACGACGGTGCCGCCGGCGGAGTTGTGTGTGTTCTCCAGGCAGAGCAGCGCGGGCTTCAGCGAGGCGTAGAAGCCGTCCGAGGCGGCGGCGCGGCGCACGGCCGTCGCCGAGATCTTGCCCGGTCCGGCGTCGTGCGGCAGCGGCCGCGGCATGCCGCCGGCCAGCCAGGCCGCCGTGCCCAGCTCGAAGTCGAGGACGTGCGCGCCCTGCGGCGCCAGGAACGCCTCACCCCGGCCGAGGTGGTGCATCAGCGCGATCAGGTTGGCCATCGACCCGGTCGGAGTCCACAGGGCGTCGGCCGCGCCGAGCAGCCCGGCGATCCGTTCCTCGAGCCGGCGCATCGTCGGGTCGCGGTCGAGCACGTCGTCGCCGACCTCGGCCGCGGCCATCGCCTTGCGCATGGACGGGGTCGGCACCGTGACGGTGTCCGACCGCAGGTCGACGGGCTCGTCGAACCGAGATGATCGCCTGCTCCGGGGGGACGGTCGCACCCGACCAGTGTCCGTCATCGGGCCGACGATCTCCGTTCAGGGTCACGAAACGGTCACGACGACGCGCCGAACGGCTCGTGAGCGGTGACGGGAGGCGACGGTCGGCGGGCGCCCGGGGCCGTGGGGGCGGGAACCGGAAGAATGGGGCGATGGCCACCGAGAAGGGTGAACGCCGGCGCGGCCTGCTCGCCGCGGCGGCCGCCGAGCTGCTCGCCGAGGGCGGGTTCGAGGCGATCCGGCACCGCGCCGTCGCCGAACGCGCGGACGTGCCGCTGGCCGCCACGACCTACTACTTCGGCACCCTCGACGACCTGGTCATCGCCGGGGCCGAGCACCTGGGCCGCACCGAGCTGGACGAGGCGAGGGCCTCGCTCGACGCCGCCCGCCCGCACGACGACCCGTCGGAGGTCGTCTTGGACATGCTGCTCGGTGCGCGGTCGCGCACCGACGGGCTCGACGCGGTGCTGCGGCGCTTCGAGCGTCTGGTCGGCGCGGGCCGCCGTCCCTACCTGGCTCCGCTGATGCGGGACCAGCGCACCGAGCTGGACGCGCTGCTCGCCCAGGCGCTGCGCCGCGCCGGGCACACCCCGGACGCGAAGGAGCTCCGCCGGATCGTCGCCCTGATCGATGGCGCCGTCGTCTCCGCGCTGATCGAGGCCGACGCCGACCCGCGCCGGATCGCGCGCGAGGCATTGGTCGACGCCCTCTCGCGCTGAGCGGCGACCGGGCACCGGTGTCGGCGGCGCCCGGAGCAGCGCATATCCTCGCTTCACGTGATCCCCAACGTGCTGGCCGCCCGGTACGCGAGCCCCGAGCTCGTCCGACTGTGGTCGCCGGAGTACAAGATCCAGCTCGAGCGACAGCTGTGGATCGCGGTCCTGCGTGCCCAGCGTGACCTCGGCGTGGACGTTCCCGAGCAGGCCATCGCGGACTACGAGCGGGTGCTCGACCAGGTCGACCTCGCGAGCATCGCCGAGCGTGAGCGCGTCACCCGGCACGACGTGAAGGCCCGGATCGAGGAGTTCAACGCCCTCGCCGGACACGAGCAGGTCCACAAGGGCATGACCAGCCGGGACCTGACCGAGAACGTCGAGCAGCTGCAGATCCGGCTGTCGCTGGAGCTCGTCGCCGACCGCACGGTCGCGATCCTGGCCCGCCTCGGCCGTCGCGCGGGGGAGTACGCCGAGCTGGTGATGGCCGGTCGCAGCCACAACGTGGCCGCGCAGACCACGACGCTGGGCAAGCGTTTCGCGTCCGCTGCCGACGAGCTGCTCGTCGCGCACGCCCGGCTCGAGGAGCTGCGTGTCCGCTACCCGCTGCGCGGGATCAAGGGCCCGATGGGCACCAGCCAGGACATGCTCGACCTGCTCGACGGCGACACCACGAAGCTCGACGACCTGGAGCGCCGCGTCTGCGAGCACCTCGGGTTCGCGGAGCGGTTCACCAGCGTCGGGCAGGTCTACCCGCGCTCGCTCGACCACGACGTCGTCTCCGCGCTGGTGCAGCTCGCGGCCGCGCCGTCGTCGCTGGCCACCACGATCCGCCTGATGGCCGGCGCCGAGCTGGCCACCGAGGGCTTCGCGCCCGGGCAGGTCGGCTCGTCGGCGATGCCGCACAAGATGAACGCCCGCTCCGCGGAGCGGATCAACGGCCTGACCGTGATCCTGCGCGGCCTGTCGGTGATGACCGCCGAGCTGTCCGGCTCGCAGTGGAACGAGGGCGACGTCTCCTGCTCGGTGGTGCGCCGGGTCGCGCTGCCGGACGCGTTCTTCGCCCTCGACGGCCTGTACGAGACGACGCTGACCGTGCTCGACGAGTTCGGCGCCTACCCGGCCGTGATCGCCCGCGAGCTGGACCGCTACCTGCCGTTCCTGGCCACGACCGCGGTGCTGATGGCCGCCGTGCGCGCCGGCGTCGGCCGGGAGACCGCGCACGAGGTGATCAAGGAGCACGCCGTCGGCGTCGCGCTGGCCATGCGGGAGAAGGGCCAGGCCGACAACGACCTGATCCAGCGCCTGTCCACCGACTCGCGCCTCGGTCTGCCCGACGGTGCCCTCGACGGCCTGCTCGCCGACCCGCTGAAGTTCACCGGCGCGGCGACGGCCCAGGTCGCGGCCGTGCAGGAGCGGATCGCGACGATCACCGCCGAGCGTCCCGAGGCCGCCGCCTACACCCCGGGAGGAATCCTGTGAAGCTGCTGCACTCGGGCAAGGTCCGCGAGCTCTACCTCGACGAGTCCTACGACCCGGCGCAGCTGCTGCTCGTCGCGTCCGACCGGCTCTCGATCTACGACGTCGTTCTGCCGACGCCGGTGCCGGACAAGGGCGCGATCCTGACGGCGCTGTCGCTGTACTGGTTCGAGCGCACCGGCGACCTGGTGCCCAACCACGTCATCGGCACCGACGACGTCCCGGACGAGTTCGCCGGGCGGGCCGTGCGCTGCCGCCCGCTTCAAATGCTGCCGGTCGAGTGCATCGCCCGCGGCTACCTCACCGGGCTGGGGCTCAAGGAGTACGAGAAGGACGGCACGGTCTCCGGCATCGCGCTCCCCGACGGCCTCGTCGAGGGCTCGCAGCTGCCCGAGCCGATCTTCACCCCGACCACGAAGGCCCCGGTCGGCGAGCACGACGAGTTCATGACCTTCGACGAGGTGATCGCACTGGTCGGGCGCGACACCGCCGAGCGGCTGCGCGACCTCACGCTGGAGGTCTACCGCCGCGGTGCCGAGTCGGCCGCACAGGGCGGGATCCTGGTCGCGGACACGAAGCTGGAGTTCGGCCGCGACACCGACGGGGAGATCGTCCTCGGTGACGAGGTGCTCACGCCGGACTCGTCGCGCTTCTGGCCGGCGGATCAGTACGAGCCCGGGCGGGTGCAGTTCTCGTTCGACAAGCAGTACGTCCGCGACTGGTCGTCGAACCTGGACTGGGACCGCACCGCGCCCGGGCCCGAGGTCCCGGACGACGTCATCGGGGTCGTGCACGACCGCTACGCCGAGGTCTACCGCCGGATCACCGGACGGCAGTGGGTCTCCCCGACGCCGTGACCTCGATGGACACGACCGGGCGGCACGCGACCGCTCCGGACGGCGCGCGGATCGGGTTCGACGTCGAGGGCGACGGCGAGCCGCTCGTCCTGCTCGCCGGGCAGGCCAACTCCCGCCACTGGTGGGACCCCGTCCGAGACGACTTCTCGGCCGCGTACACGACGATCGCGATCGACACCCTCGGCACCGGGACCAGCGACACCGGAGAGCACGCCGAGTGGGGCACCCGCCGGTTCGCCCGTGACGTCGTCGCCGTCCTCGACGAGCTCGGGATCGCCCGCGCGCACGTCTACGGGACGTCCATGGGCGGCCGCGTCGCGCAGTGGGTCGCCGCCGACGCCCCGGACCGGGTCGGCGCGCTCGTCCTCGGGTGCACGACCGGCGGCGGCGCCGGCGCGGTCCCGGCCGATCCCGACGTACTCCGCCCGCTGGCCGGCGACCCGGACGGGGCACGTCGGACGCTGATGGACCTGATGGCCGGCCCGCACTTCCAGTGGTCGCACCCCGCGTCGTTGTCGTCCGTGCTCGGCGACGACACGATGACCCCGCGCGCCCGCCGTGAGCATCGCCGGGCCAGTGAACGTCACGACGCCTGGGACGTGCTGCCGGACGTCACCGCGCCGACACTCGTCCTGCACGGCACCGCCGACGCGTTCGCCCCGCCCGGGAACGGACGGCTCCTGGCCGACCGCATCCCCGGCGCGACCCTGCACCTGTTCGAGGGCGCCCGGCACGCCTACTTCCTGGAACGCCGCGCCGACGCGAGCGCCGTCGTCCAGGACTTCCTGGCCGCCCACCCGTTGTGCGGTGACCCCCGTCGGTGATCGACGTTCGTGGTGAGTTCGTGGCCACAGGTGGCCCTGACATGACCTCGGGGATCGATCACTCATTCGCTGGACGGCGTACCGGTCCTGCGGTACGGACGGCCGTCGGCGTCGAGCAGGGTGTGGCTCACGCCGACGGGGACGACTCCACGTCGGACTTGAGCCGGTCCAGGGTGGTGCGGATGTTGCGACGCTGGAAGTCGGCGAACGTGGAACCGCGGGTCAGGACGCGGTCCGCGAGGTTGGCGACAACGTCCGGCCACGGACGGTCGTCGGTCCAGGTCTCGGTGACCTTCGTGCCCCCGGCGACCGGCTCGAACCGGTACTCCCAGCTGGCGTTCGCCACCCGCAGCGAGGGCGACCGCACGCCCCAGCCCTGCACCTGGAACGCGAACCGCACGCCGGGCTCGGCCGCGGTGACGACGCTCTCGGTGACCCAGCTGACCGCGCCCCGCTTGTTCGTCCCGACGAACCGGTCGCCGACCTCGGCCGGCCCCGGACGACGGGTCGTCGCGCCGGTGTTCTCCGGGCTCCAGCGCGACATGTGCACCGGGTCGGAGATCAGCGTGTAGAGCAGCTCGGGGGCGGCGTCGATGACGACGTCGTCGGAGATCGTGCGGGGTCGTGCCACGGGATACCTCCAGGGCGGGACGTCTTCGACGGGTGATCGGCGGTCGGGTCCCGATCGGGGCCACCGGTGGCCCGCAACGGTACCGATCCACCGATCATCGGGAGTGCTCGTCCACCGGCTGCGCGGTGCTCATCACCCGGATCTCGGGCGTTCATGTCGGTATGGCCCCATGGGGACATGCAGGTACTCATCGGTGAACCGGAGGAGTCCGCCCCGGAGGCTCCGGCCGCGCTCCGGCACACGGCCGAGCCCGGCACGTCGACGCTGCTGGTGTCGCTGTCCGGGCTGACCGACGCCGACGACGCGTCCCGCGCCCGGGCCGTCGCGTTCGCCGGGGAGCTGGACCGGCGCCTGGTCCCGCTCACCCACCTCGTGCAGCCCCGCGGGCCGGAGGGGCCCCTGCGACGCGGCGACGCGCTGGTGCGCTGGGTCGCCGGCCGGGTCCGGGCCGGCGACGACGTCCTCCTGCACGGCTACGACCACACCGCCGACCCGGTCGGCTCCTGGCAGAACGGCGCCGTGCCGCGGATCGGTCGCCGCACCGAGTTCGGGGCCCTGCCCCGGCACGAGGCGACGCTGCGGCTCACCGCGGCCCGCCGGGTGATGACCTCGGTCGGTCTGCGCACCGACGGTTTCGCCCCGCCCGGCTGGGTGGCCTCGAACGGCACCGTGGACGCCCTGCGCGAGCACGGCTTCCTGCTGTGCGCCGACGACACCGCGCTGCGCTCCACCGACCCGTCGCAGCCGTCGATCAGGGCCCGTGTCCTGACGTTCCGGCGCGCCGACCAGTGGCCGCGCTCCGAGGAGCGGGAGCGCCCGGCCGGCGAACACCGCCGTGCCCGTGCGCTGGAGCAGGCCGCGGCCCGGACCGCGAGCCGGGGCGGCGTCGTCCGGATCGCCCTGCGTGCCAAGGACCTGCGCAAGCCGCACCGGGTGCAGGCCGCGCTGACCGCGATCGACGCCGCGCTGTCGGCGGGAGCGGTCCCGGCCGTGCATCGCGGTCTCCTGGCCGCCGCCGAGCCGGCCGCCTGAGGGTCGCGGCCGTCACGTCGAGATCGCGTGCACCCGACCCGTAGGCTGAGCGCCGTGGCCAGAGTGGTGGTGGACGTGATGCCCAAGCCCGAGATCCTCGACGTGCAGGGTCAGGCCGTGAGCCGTGCGCTGGGCCGGATCGGCGTGTCCGGTGTCAGCGACGTCCGGCAGGGCAAGCACTTCGAGCTCGAGGTGTCCGACGGCGTGGACGACGAGACGTTGCACCGTCTCGCCGGCTCGCTGCTGGCGAACCCGGTGATCGAGGACTGGACGGTGACCCGGCTGTGAGCCCGACCCGGGTCGGTGTCATCACGTTCCCCGGCACCCTCGACGACGTCGACGCGGCCCGCGCCGTGCGGATCGCCGGCGCGGAGGCGGTCCCGCTCTGGCACGGCGACCACGACCTGCGCGGGGTGGACGCCGTCGTCGTCCCCGGAGGCTTCTCCTACGGCGACTACCTGCGGGCCGGTGCGATCGCCAGCCTCGCCCCGATCATGCGCGAGGTCGTCGACGCAGCGGGTCGTGGGCTGCCCGTGCTCGGCATCTGCAACGGCTTCCAGATCCTCTGCGAGGCCGGGCTGCTGCCGGGCGCGCTGGTCGCCAACGCCGGCCTGACGTTCCTCTGCCGCGACGTGGTGCTGCGCGTGGACAACGCCTCGACGGCCTGGACCCGCGACTACACCGGCGGCGACGAGCTGCTGATCCCGCTCAAGTCGCAGGAGGGCCGGTTCGTCGCCGCGCCCGACACGCTGTCCGAGCTGGAGGACACCGGCCGGGTCGTCTTCCGCTACCGCGACGGCGCCCCGAACGGCGCCAGCAACGGCATCGCCGGTGTGACGAACGCGGGCGGCAACGTGGTCGGCCTGATGCCGCACCCCGAGCACGCCACGGACGCCCTCACCGGCCCGTCCACCGACGGCCTCGGCCTGTTCCGCTCCGTCCTGGCCGGCGTCACGGCCTGACCGTCCGCTCCCGCGGACACCTGCGCGACTCCTGTGTGACGACGAGCGACCCCGCGGCGGACTCGCCGCGGGGCCGACGGACGATCAGCTCAGTGCGTTCTTCACCTTGTCCACCAGGCCGGGTTTGCCGCTCCCGTCGTCGGGGCCCGCTCCGATCTGCGACATGATGGTGGCCTCGTCGGTGGCACCCCATCGCTCGACGATCTGCCCGTTCTCGAAGCGGCCGATCTGCAGTCCGCGCACCTCGATGCGTCTGCCCGTGGCCGGCACCCCGTTGAACTCGCCCCTGTGGGTGCCCGTGAGGGTGTAGGCGAAGGCGACGTTCTCGTCGTCGGCGACCATCGTCTGCGGCTCGAGATGCGCGTCCGGGAACGCGGTCGTCAGCGTCCGGAAGAAGCCGCGGAAGCCCTCCCGGCCGGGGGCCTGGCCCGGGGCCGGGTCGTGGTCCACCGCGTCGACGGCGAACATCGTGTCCATCGCGGCATCGATCTCCCCGGCGTTGATGTGGGCTGCGGCTTTCTCCTGCGTGGCGATGTTCTGTTCCTTGGACATGGTGGCCGGATGCCCCGGCAGCCCGGCGTCACACATGGGCGCCGGGCGCGAACTCCGGCGCACGAGTGCCCGGCCGGGTGAGGCCGGTCTCGGCGGTGGCCGGGCCGGCGACCCCGGCGACTACCCTGACGGCCGTGACCGAGCTGGCCGACCAGGTGACCGTCGACTCCGTGGCCTCCGCGCAGGCCTCTCCCGACCAGGCCCAGCCGTACGCGGCGCTGGGCCTCAAAGACGACGAGTACGCGCGCATCCGCGAGATCCTGGGCCGCAGGCCCACCGACGCCGAGCTGGCGATGTACTCGGTGATGTGGAGCGAGCACTGCTCCTACAAGTCGTCCAAGGTGCACCTGCGCTACTTCGGCGAGACCACCACCGACGAGATGCGGTCGGCGATGCTCGCGGGCATCGGCGAGAACGCCGGCGTGGTGAGCATCGGTGACGGCTGGGCCGTCACGTTCAAGGTCGAGTCGCACAACCACCCGTCGTACGTGGAGCCCTACCAGGGCGCGGCGACCGGCGTCGGCGGCATCGTCCGCGACATCATGGCCATGGGCGCGCGCCCGATCGCGGTCGGCGACCCGCTGCGCTTCGGCCCGATCGACGCCCCGGACACCGCCCGGGTGCTGCCCGGGATCGTGTCCGGCGTCGGCGGCTACGGGAACTGCCTGGGCCTGCCGAACGTCGGCGGCGAGGTCGTGTTCGACGCCTCCTACGCCGGCAACCCGCTGGTCAACGCCCTGTGCGTGGGCGCGCTGCGCACCGAGGACCTGCACCTGGCGTTCGCCTCCGGTACCGGCAACAAGATCATCCTGTTCGGCGCGACGACCGGTCTGGACGGCATCGGCGGCGTCTCCGTGCTGGCTTCGGAGACGTTCGGCGAGAGCGACGGGACCGGGCCGGGGCGCAAGAAGCTCCCGAGCGTCCAGGTGGGCGACCCGTTCACCGAGAAGGTGCTCATCGAGTGCTGCCTGGAGCTCTTCGCGGCGGGCCTCGTCGTCGGCATCCAGGACCTCGGCGGCGCCGGGCTCTCCTGTGCGACGTCCGAGCTGGCCAGTGCCGGCAGCGGCGGCATGCACGTCGACCTCGACGCCGTCCCGCTGCGCGCGACCGGGATGACCGCGGCCGAGATCCTCTCCAGCGAGTCGCAGGAGCGCATGTGCGCCGTCGTCACGCCGGAGAACGTCGACGCGTTCATGGCCGTCTGCCGCAAGTGGGACACGATCGCGACCGTGATCGGTGAGGTCACCGACGGCGACCGCCTGGTGATCACCTCGCAGGGCGAGACCGTCGTCGACGTGCCGCCGCGCACCGTCGCCCACGAGGGCCCGGTCTACGAGCGCCCGGTCGCCCGCGACGACGCCGCGCAGGACGCGCTGGTCGCCGACGGCCCGGAGTCGCTGCCGCGCCCGGAGACGCCGTCGGAGCTGCGCGCTGAGATCCTGCGGATGGCCGCGGCGCCGAACCTGGCCAGCCGGGCCTGGGTCACCGACCAGTACGACCGCTACGTGCGCGGCAACACCGTCTCCGCGGCGCCCGCCGACGCCGGTGTGGTGCGGATCGACGAGACCACCCAGCGTGGCGTCGCGGTGGCCACCGACTGCAACGCCCGGTTCGTCGCGCTCGACCCGTACACCGGCGCGCAGCTGGCGCTGGCCGAGGCCTACCGCAACGTCGCCACCTCCGGCGCCGTCCCGCTCGCCGTCACCGACTGCCTCAACTTCGGCTCGCCCGAGGACCCGCACGTGATGTGGCAGTTCAGCCAGGCCGTGCGCGGCATCGCGGACGGCTGCGCCGTGCTCGGCACGCCCGTGACCGGCGGCAACGTCAGCTTCTACAACCAGACCGGCACCACGGCGATCCTGCCGACCCCGGTCGTCGGCGTGCTCGGCGTGATCGACGACGTGACCCGCCGCATCCCGTCCGGGTTCGCCGGGGCCGACGGTGACGCCGTCCTGCTCCTGGGCGCGACCCGTGAGGAGCTCGGCGGCAGCGAGTGGGCGCACGAGGTGCACGGCCACCTGGGCGGCCGGCCCCCGGTCGTCGACCTGGAGCACGAGCGGCGCCTGGCCGACCTGCTGGCCTCGGCCGGGTCCCAGGGCGCGCTGACCGGCAGTCACGACCTCTCCGACGGCGGGCTGGCGCAGGCCCTGGTCGAGGCCGCCCTGGCCGGTGGGCGCGGCGCGTCGGTGTCGCTGGCGGAGGTGTCGGTGGACGCGTTCACGGCGCTGTTCAGCGAGTCCGCCGGACGGGTGCTGGTGACGGTGCCCGCCGACGGCGCGGAGGAGTTCGTCGCCCGCGCCGCCGCGGCCGACGTCCCGGTGGTCCGGCTCGGCACCACCGGTGGCGACGCCCTGCGGATCGCCGACGTCGGCGACCTGGGTCTCGACGAGCTCCGCACGGCCTGGGAGGGCACGCTGCCCGGCCGCTTCGGCGCCCTGTCGGTCTGAGGCGGGGGCGGTCTGATCCACGGTGAGCGAGCAGGACGCGCTGGAGAGCTGGCTGGACGGGGGAGAGGCCCCGGACCGGGCCGTGCGCAAGGCCGCGGTGAAGGAGTCGCTGGCCGAGCTCGCCCGCCGTGCGCCCGGGCACAGCGTGGAGGTGCGGGTCCCGCCGTTCGGTGCGGTGCAGTGCATCGAGGGCCCACGGCACACCCGCGGGACCCCGCCGAACGTCGTCGAGACCGACCCGCGGACGTGGCTGTCGCTGGCCCTGGGGCGGTCGCGCTGGGACGAGGCGAGCGCGGCCGGGGCGTTGCGGGTGTCCGGGAACCGGGCCGGCGAGGTCGCGGCCTGGCTCCCGTTGACGTGACCCCCGTCCCGAGCGATGGGTCCACGAGGTCTTCGCGGCGTATGGTCGTGCAAGGCCGCAGATCGTCGCTTGCCGAGGAGCGTGTGCGTTGAGTTCCGTACGGAACGAGAACGTCAGCCCAGCCTTCCCCACCGCCGAGAACCCCGCCTCCGTCAGCCCCGTGTCGGCTGCCGCGCGTGACGACGAGCCCCGCGAGGAGTGCGGCGTCTTCGGCGTCTGGGCTCCCGGCGAGGACGTCGCGAAGATGACCTACTACGGGCTCTACGCGCTGCAGCACCGCGGCCAGGAGGCCGCCGGGATCGCCGTGTCCGACGGGCACCGGATGGTCGTGTTCAAGGACCTCGGGCTGGTCAGCCAGGTCTTCGACGAGCAGACGCTGTCCTCGCTGCGCGGGCACCTCGCGATCGGGCACTGCCGCTACTCCACCACCGGGTCGGTGACCTGGGAGAACGCGCAGCCCACGTTCCGCACGACGGCCACCGGCAGCGGCCTGGCCCTGGGCCACAACGGCAACCTCGTCAACACCGCCGAGCTGCGCGACGACGTCTCCGCGCTGGAGAAGCGCAACCGCTCCGGCCTGCACGCCACCACCGACTCCGACCTGGTCACCGAGCTGCTCGCGGCCGGTGCGGCGGACCTCGGGATCATGGAGGCGGCGATGCGGCTGCTGCCGCGACTGCGCGGTGCGTTCTCGCTCGCGTTCGCCGACGAGTCGACGCTCTACGCCGCCCGCGACGCCCACGGCGTCCGCCCGCTGGTGCTCGGACGCCTGGAGCGCGGCTGGGTCGTGGCCAGCGAGACCGCGGCGCTCGACATCGTCGGCGCCTCGATGGTGCGCGAGGTCGAGCCCGGCGAGCTGCTTGCGATCGACGCCGACGGCATCCGCAGCATGCGGTTCGCCGCACCGGAGCCCAAGGGCTGCGTGTTCGAGTACGTCTACCTGGCCCGCCCGGACACCGTCATCTCCGGCCGTTCGGTCTACGACACCCGCGTCGAGATCGGCCGCCGCCTGGCGAACGAGCACCCGGTCGACGCCGACCTGGTCATCCCGGTCCCGGAGTCCGGCACGCCGGCCGCGATCGGCTACGCGCAGGGCTCGGGCATCCCGTACGGCCAGGGGCTGGTCAAGAACGCCTACGTCGGGCGCACGTTCATCCAGCCCAGCCAGACGATCCGCCAGCTCGGCATCCGGCTCAAGCTCAACCCGCTGCGCACCGTGATCCGCGGCAAGCGCCTGGTCGTGGTGGACGACTCGATCGTTCGCGGCAACACCCAGCGCGCCCTGGTCCGGATGCTGCGCGAGGCCGGAGCCCTCGAGGTGCACGTCCGGATCGCGTCCCCGCCGGTGCGCTGGCCCTGCTTCTACGGCATCGACTTCGCCAGCCGCGCCGAGCTGATCGCCAGCGGGGCCGACACCGAGGGCGTCCGCCGCTCGATCGGGTCGGACTCGCTGGGCTACGTCTCGGTCGACCACATGGTCGCGGCCAGCGAGCAGCCCCGCAGCCGCCTCTGTTGCGCCTGTTTCGACGGCGAGTACCCGATTCCGCTGCCGGAGGAGGCCAAGCTCGGCAAGCACCTGCTCGAGGAGATCGGCACCACGGACGCGGCGCTGCCCTCGCAGACCGTGTCCGGTGCCGCCTCGGGCGATGCCGGGCCGTTGTCGGTCGGCTACGGTGCCGCGGAGGCCCTGGCTCGTCCCTAGGCCGTCGCGGACCGGCCCCACGGTCCGCCCACCCGATCGTCGTCAGCCCCCAGGAGCCGAAGTACCCATGCCCGACCCCGAGCAGCCGCGCGCGAGCTACGCCTCCGCGGGAGTGGACATCGACGCCGGCGAGCGGGCGGTCGCGGCACTGCGGCCGCACGCGGAGAAGGCGAGCCGGCCCGAGGTCCTCGGTGGCATCGGCGGCTTCGCCGGGCTGTTCGCGGCCAAGTGGGGCAAGTACGTCGAGCCGGTGCTGGCCGCGTCCACCGACGGCGTCGGGACGAAGGTCGCGATCGCGCAGGCGATGGACAAGCACGACACGATCGGCCAGGACCTGGTCGCGATGGTCGTCGACGACCTCGTGGTCTGCGGCGCCGAGCCGCTGTTCCTGCAGGACTACATCGCCGTCGGCAAGCTCGTCCCGGAGCAGGTGGCGACGATCGTCGGCGGTATCGCCGACGGGTGCCAGCAGGCCGGCTGCGCGTTGCTCGGCGGGGAGACCGCGGAGCACCCCGGCATGATGGAGGACGGCGGCTACGACATCTCGGCCACCGGCGTCGGGATCGTCGACGCGGAGAAGATGCTGCGCCCCGAGCGGGTGCGCCCCGGCGACGTCCTGGTCGCGATGGCCTCCTCGGGACTGCACTCCAACGGCTACTCGCTGGCCCGCCACGTCCTGCTCGACATCGCGCGTCTGCCGCTGGACGGCCACGTCGAGGAGTTCGAGCACTCCCTCGGCGAGGAGCTGCTCGTCCCGACCCGGATCTACGCCAAGGACTGCCTGGCCATCGCCGCCGAGACCGGTGTGCGGACGTTCTCGCACATCACCGGCGGGGGACTGGCCCGCAACGTCGAACGGATCCTCCCGGACGGTCTCGCCGCGGTGATCGACCGCGGCTCCTGGACGCCGTTCCCGGTGTTCAAGCTGATCGCCTCCCGTGGCCGGGTCGACCGGGCCGAGATGGAGAAGACGTTCAACATGGGGATCGGGATGGTCGCGGTCATCCCGCCCGACGACGTCGACCGCGCGCTCGCGATCCTGACCGCCCGGCACGTCACGTCCTGGGTGCTCGGCGAGGTGCACCGCGCCCCCGACGTCGAGGGCGCCGACGCCGCGGTGCCCGGCTCGCGAGTCGTGCTGCGCGGGGAGCACCCGCGCTTCTGAGCGCCCGGGCCCGACGGCCCGTCGTCAGCGCAGCATCGGGGGGTGCAGGGCCGTCGCCGGGCCCCGCCGGAACAGCCGCGGCGGACGCCCGCGCCCGCCGGTGACCAGCGTCGACGTCGGCACCAGGAAGCCCTCGGTGGAGGTGACCTTGCGCTGGAAGTTGCGCGGGTCCAGCGACGTGCGCCAGACGGCCTCGTAGACCCGGCGCAGGTCGGTCACGGTGAACTCGGCCGAGCAGAACGACGCGGCCAGCGTCGTGTACTCCAGCTTCGACCGGGCCCGCTCGACGCCCTCGGCCAGGATGCGCTCGTGGTCGAACGCCAGCTCGCCGACCTCGTCGACGGGACGCCAGGCCGACGCGACGGCGTCGCCGCCCGGCGTCGGGTCCGGCAGGTCCGGCAGCAGCGCCAGATAGCCGACGCTGAGCACCCGGCCCCGGGGGTCTCGGTCCGGCGCCGCGTAGCTCGCCAGCTGTTCCAGGTATCCGACGACGGCCTGACCGGTGTCCGCCCCGGTCTCCTCGGCCAGACGTCGGCTGGCCGTGTCGGTGAGGTCCTCGTCGGGCAGCACGAAACCACCGGGCAGGGCCCACGAGCCCAGGAACGGCTGCTCACCACGTTCGATCAGCAGCACGTGCAACCGGTGGCGGCGCACCGTGAGCACGACGAGGTTCACGGCGACGGCGAACAGATTGCCGCGCATGGTTCTCGCACCTCGGGAGGGTCGACCGCTACCTGGTCACCGGAATCGGTAATCGGTGACACCGCCGCGGACGAAATGTCCCGGTCCGGCGTGGTGATCTTGCCCTATCCCGTGGCCGGGGGGAACCGGAGGGTACGACTGCGCCTCCGGAGACCCCTCGCCGGCACCGTGAACCCGCCGGTCAGCGGCGGGGTCCGTCGTCCTCGTCGTCGGCCGGACCGTACTTGGCGGCGTACTCGTCGTACTCGCCGTAGTCGTCGTCCGGGTCCTCGGTAGTAACCGCCGTCCCACTACCGATCTCGCGCTGCAGCGCGTCGAGATCCATCGTGGGGGAGCTGTACTTGAGCTCGCGGGCCACCTTCGTCTGCTTGGCCTTGGCTCGTCCGCGCCCCATGGCTGGTCCCCCTTACAACAGGGAAGGGGCGGCCGGATAACTCGGCGGCCCCATTCATGTCATCAATGTCCTGGTAGCAACAGTACCCTGCGAGCCCCGTGGCATGCGACGTGGCACCGCTGTCGTCACAGTCGACGACCGCGTCCGGCCCGGGGTGGCGTGGAGGAAGTCCACCCTCGACCACCCCGGACCAGGGGTGATCACCCGCGAAGGCCGCCGCGCATCTGTGCGGCGCGGCCCGGCGGCGGCTCGGACGCGTCGACGGTGTAGCTGCCCGGGTCGATGGCGGCCGGCGAGGCGCGGTCCTCGACACCGGCGGTCAGCTCGGCGTCGGCGGGGACCGAGCGCTTGATCAGGGCCAGCGCGACCGGCCCGAGCTCGTGGTGCTGCACGACGGTGCCCACCCGGCCGACCGGGCGGCCGTCGCGGACGACGGGGTCGCCGGTCACCGGCAGCTCCTCGTCCCCGGCGTCGAGCAGCAGCAGGACGAGACGGCGCGGCGGGCGTCCGAGGTTCGCGACGCGGGCGACCGTCTCCTGGCCCCGGTAGCAGCCCTTCTCCAGGTGCACGGCCGCACCGATCCAGCCGACCTCGTGCGGGATCGTCCGCTCGTCGGTGTCGACGCCCAGCCGGGGGCGGACCGTCTCCGCGCGCAGCGCCTCGAACGCGAGCGTGCCGGCGGGCCGGGCACCGGCCGCCTCCAGGCGCGCCATCCAGGCGTCCTTCTCCGCGCGCGGCACGAGCAGGTCGGTCGAGTCCGGGCCGGGCCACGGCATCCGGCGCACCAGACCGCCGCCGGGCAGGGCGGCGCAGTCGTACGGGCGCTCGGGTGTCGGCGCCCCGGCCGCGGCCAGCACGGACGGGGTGTCCGGGCCGACGAGGCTCAGGACGGCGAGCTCGGCCGTCGCGTCCCGCGGCTCGACCTTCGACCAGAAGCGCATCGAGTCCAGGTAGGCCAGCAACTCGGCGCCGGCGCCCGGCTCGGTGTCGAGGTACACGACGCCGTCGACGTGCGCGAGCACCATGTGGTGCAGCACCCGGCCGTTGAGGTCGAGCACCAGCGCCTCGGAGCCGGTGTCGGTGCCCAGCGCGCTGACGTGCTGGGTCAGCAGCAGGTGCAGCCAGGACAGGCGGTCGTCACCGGGGACGGCGACGACCTCGCGGTGCCCCCGGTCGACGACGGCGGCCGAGCGCACCATCGCGCGCTGCTCGGCCGGCGGGTCGCCGCGGTGGGCGGGGACGGCGGCGTCGACGTCGGGACGTCCCAGGTCGTCGGCCGGGGTCTCGGGTTCGATCGTCTCGACCGTGCGGGAGTCGGTCGTCTCGGTGGTCGGGTCCGGAGTGGTCACGGGCCTCCCTCGGGTGTCTCGGTGGTCCCGGCGCCGTCGTCGGCGTCCGGGTCGTCGCTGTCGGCCTCGCGGCGGGCCGCGCAGTCGGCGCAGGTCCCGCTCAACGCGACGTGCGTCGCGTCCAGCCGGAAGCCGCGCTCGGTCAGCGTGCGCTCGCTCACCGCACTCAGCAGTTCGGTCGGCGCCTCGTCGACCTTCCCGCAGGAGTGGCAGACCAGGTGCACGTGCCGGTGCTCGTGCTCGGAGTAGGTGGGTGCACCGTGCCCCAGATGGGCGTGCTGGACCACGCCGAGCTGCTCGAGCAGGTCCAGCGTGCGGTAGACGGTGGTGATGTTCACCGCAGGTGCGACGGCCTGTACCTGCGTACACACCTGTTCCGGGGTCGCATGCCCCAGGTCGCGCACCGCGTCGAGCACGAGCTGGCGTTGGGGCGTCATGCGCAGACCGCGTCTGTGCAGCGTGCCCTTGAGCGAGGTGTCCACACACACGATGGTATTCCGTCACGGCCGGTACCCTTGCGGGCAACGCGGCGGGGGATCCCGGCGGAACCGATCCGGACATCGTGTCACGCGACGTGGTGAACGGGCCGCAACGCCACACCGGTGATCCTGCCGTGTGTCGCCAGAGCGAGTCGTAGCTGGCTACGCTGAACGTTGTAGTCGGGCCTCAGTGGTCCGGCCTCGACGAGCAGTGACCGGCCGTGGAGCAGGAGGAAAAGGCGATGACGACAGACGGGACGGACCGGCCAGGCGGTCCCCCGCGCTTCGACGTCGTGCTCCGCGGCTACGACCGGCGCCAGGTGGACGAGCACGTCGTACAGATGCAGCGGGTCATGGGCCGGATGCGCGCGGACATCGAGGCGTTCCGCAGCCGTCCGCCGGCCCCGATGCCGCCGGTGCCGCCGCCCGGGGGCTTCGCCGGTCCGCCACGCGGCCCGCAGCAGGGCCCCGGTCCGCAGCCCGGACCGCGACCCAGCCCGCGGCCGTCGCCGCGCCCGCAGGCCGCCGAGCCGCCGGACCAGATCAACAACTTCTCCGACCGGATGCAGACGATCCTGCAGAAGGCCGAGGAGGAGGCCGAGGAGATCCGGGTCAAGGCCCGCAACGCCGCCCGCGCCGAGACCGAGCAGGCCCGCTCGGACGCCGAGCGCGTCCGCGCCGAGGCCAAGAAGTCCGTCGAGCGTGCCCGGACCGAGGCCGACCAGGCCCGGGCCCAGGGCGACAAGCTCCGTGCCGAGCTCGGTGAGCTGACCCGCAAGCGCGACGAGGTCCGCGCCGAGCTGGGGCGTCTGCGCAACCAGCCGGGTGCGTCGTCGGTCGCGGGTGCAGCCGGAGCCGCGGGCGCGGCCGCCGGTGCCTCGGCCGCCGGGGTCAACGGCGTGTCGTCGCGTCCGTCGTCGCCGTCCGGCTCGTCCTCCGGGGGCGCGTCCTCCCGTCCGGAGAGCGGTACCCCCGCGAAGGAGACGACGTCGGCGGGTGCCACCCGTTCCGACGCCGGGCCCGGACGGCACGAGATCAAGCCGGCCACCGAGGCCGCGAGCCGCGCCGACGACGCCACGAAGCAGGGCGCCGGCAGCCAGAACGCCGGTGGCCAGAACCCCGGTGTCGCCCAGGACGGCGATGCGCGCACCGCGTCACCACGACCCACCCCCGGTCCCAAGCCGAGTCCGGGCCCCAAGCCCGCTCCGGGACCGTCCGGGGTGCGGCCGCAGACCAACGGGAAGCCGGCCGTCGCGGGTTCGTCCGCGGCGGGTCCGTCGCCGTCCGGTCCGGGTTCGGCGTCGTCCGGCCAGGGTCAGGCGGGTCCGGGTCAGGCCGCGGCGTCGGCCGGCTCCGGGCAGGGTTCGTCCGGGGCGGGCTCGTCCCCGTCGGGCCAGGGCAAGCCGGGGTCCGGGCAGTCCGGTTCCGGACAGCGCGGGCCCGGGCACGACGGGCGTGGCGGTCAGCAGGGTCCGGGCCAGCCCGGTTCCGGGTCGTCGAGCCCGGCCAAGCCCGGCCAAGGTGGTCCGTCCCAGAACGGTCCTGCTCAGAACGGTCCGACGCCGGTCGGGTCCGGCCAGAACGGCTCCGGTCCGGGACGGCCCGGTCAGAGTGGCGCCGGTCAGAGTGGCGTCGGCCAGGGCGGCTCCGGCCAGGCTGCCTCCGGGCAGGGCGGCTCGGGCCAGGGCACGTCCGGGCAGGGCGGCGCCTCCGGTCAGGGTGGACCCGTGCAGCAGGCCAAGCCGGCGGCACAGACCTCCGGGCCGAAGCCCGGCGCGTCGTCGACGCCGTCGGGGAACCCGGGGCAGTCCGGGAACCAGGGCAAGCAGGGCCAGCCGCAGGGCGCCGAGCGCACCACCTCGATGCGTCCGTCCACGCAGGACGAGCCGGAGGCGGCGGAGCTTTTCCGGCCCGCGTCGGAGTCGAAGAAGCCGGACCCGGCGACCTCCGCCGTCCCGCGTCAGGACCCTGCGCGGCCGGGCACCGGACGTCCGGACCAGCCGGGCCAGAGCGGTGGCAACGAGGCCGAGCGGACGGTCGCGGTCAGTCCCGTACGCCGATCCGGTGACACCTCATCGGGCGGTTCTGACAAGCCCGCCGGCCCCGAGCGTCCGCCCGCGTCGGGCACCGAGAAGGACGGCACCGAGGCTCCCACGACGATGAGCCGTACCGTGGGGACCCCTCCGGGGGCGACCAACGGCGGCACTCCTCGTCCCGGCCCGGCGAACGGCGAGAACGGTGCCGCGGGCAAGAAGCCCAGCTCGGACAAGCCGTCCGGTTCCGGCAGCGACGGTGCCCGCTCCGGAACCAACGGCCAGGGCGAGCCCGACGGCACGCGCGATCAGGGCCGCGGGAACGACGGCCGGGGCAACCCGGTCCGACCGCCGTCGGCGTCGCGCACGAGCTGAGGCGTACGCGCGGGAGATCCGCCGGGGCCCCTAGGCTGCGCCCCCATGCAGATCGGCACGACGACGATCCCGTCCCTGCCGCTCGCCGCGGTGGTTCTGGCGATGCTGCTCGTCGTCCTCGTGCTGTGGGGCGTGCGTAGGGCCCGGCGCCACCCCGCCCCGGCCGCGGTGCCGGGCGTCCGCCCCGCCGTCCGTACCCCGGAGCCCGCCGACCACCCGTGCGCCGCCGACTGGACCGGTGAGGTCGCCAACGGCTACCTGACGCCTCCGCCGCCGGTCGAGCGGCCGCGGACGGTCGCCGACGTCGTCGCCGAGCGCCGTGCCGACACCTCGCCGCTGCCGGTCGTGGCCTCGGCGGTCGCGGCCCGGCCGTCGCCGACCCCGAAGGCAGGTGCGCACGCCGCACCGGACGCCTCCCCGGTGTCGGGCACGACGGGAGGGGACACGGCAGGGACCGACGCCGAGATGTCCGGCCCGGCCGTCCGGTTCCGAGGCGCCCACGCCGCATCCGCCGCGACGCCGGGTACCGACGTCTCCGTCTCCCCGGTCGACGTCGCGGGCTCCTCCGACCAGGACGGTCCGGAGACGGACGCGACCGCGAACCGGGTCCGGATCGACCCGGTGACCCTCGGCGCGATGGCCGGGCACGACAGCCCCACCGCCCCCGGCGACGCCACCGCCGACGGCCACGCAGCTCCGGGCGACCTCTCCGCCCCGTCCGACGAGCGCCCGGACACCCGGACCCTCGCCGCCCTGCGCCGGCAGCCGGACGACGTCCCCGCAGACCCGCTCCACGCCGTCCCGGAGGGCCCCACGGCGGACGGCTCCACGGCGGACGACGTGGCCGCGAACGGGGCCGCTGCGAACGGGGCGGCCGAGCAGGCCGCCGCGGACGAGGACCCGGCCACGACGGACTCGAGCGAGGCTGAGGAAGCCCTCCCGGAGCCCGCCCAGGACCCGGTCCCGCCTCCGTGGTCGGCCGCCCGCAGCGAGCCCGCGGAGACCGGACTCGAGCCGACCGACGACGTGCCCGCCCCGGAGCACGGGACAGCGGAGCACGAGACAGCGGAGCACGGCGCGGCGGGGTTCGGCCCGGCGGAGCACGGCGCTGCGGAGCACGGCGCTGCGGAACCGGTTTCCCGCGCGGTGCAGCAGGCTCTCGCCGCCCGTGCGGTGCAGGCGGCCCGGCTCCGGCGTGACGACATCCCGGACGACGCGCCGCCGGCGCCCGAGCCCGTCACGGCGTCACCGTCGTCCGAGCACCCGCTGACCGTCGTGCCGTCCGGGTCCGCCCCGGTGTCCGTCGTCGACCCCCGGGACCGCCTTCTCTCGGTGCTGCTCGACGACCCGGCGCGGGCGGTCGGCGCCACCGAGGACCTCGACGACGCCCGGGACCGGATCGACCAGCTCGGTGACGTCCTGCGCCGCCGCCGGGCCGACCTGGCCGTGGCCGTGCGACGGCTGCACGACTCGGGCCTCGACCGCGAGCAGATCTGCCGCCTCGCCGGGATGGGCTGCGACGACGTCGCCACGATCCTGGACGCCCGCACCGACGGCGCGGACGGCTCCCGGCACGCCTGAGCCCCTCCGGGACGCCATTCCTCGCCGGAGGCAGGAGGACGGAGCCCCGGGAGGCGGCTCGGGTACGCCGGACGCCCCGTGAGGGGGCAGTGATCAGCCGACCACGCGGTGCAGCAGCGCCGACAGGTGCGGCTGCAGCTCCTGCCCGACCATCGCGCGCTCGTCGACGTAGGCCAGGTCGCCCTGGTTGACCAGCCCGTACAGACGCTTGGCGCCGGTCACCTCCTTCGCCGACGGTGTGCGGGCGACGGCGTCGGTCTCGATCTCCCAGGACCGCAGGTCGCCCTTGGAGCCGTAGTAGAGCTCGACGATCCCGGTGTTGTGCGCGATCAGGACCTCCATCGAGCCGTCGGACTGCGGGCGCCAGAACCCGGTCTCGCGGGCGGCGGGCCGGATGATCTCGCCGTCCTCGCCGAGGAGCCAGGAGCGCGCCTCGTAGGTGACGAACGGGCGCCCGTCGTGGGCGAAGGTGATCTGCTGGCCGAAGTGGAACGGGCCGTCGATCGTCGGGTAGACGACCTCGCCGGTGCCCCGCCACACGCCGATCAGCGGCAGCAGGGGAAGGCACTGCTCGTGCAGGTCCGGGCCCAGGCGCAGGTTGGCCGTGTCGTCGGAGATCGGGAGGTCGTCCCACTGCGGCCGGTTGCGCTGCGCCGAGTCCGGCGCGGCGTTCTTCGGGCCACTGATCGTGGTGGACAGCTGCGGGTCGTCGGGTTCGGTCACGCGTCGGGCTCCTCAGAGTTGTCCGCGACGGCCGTGGTGGGCGCCGGCGCGGCCGGCTCCACCACGAACAACCGCCGGAGCAGGAAGCCTGTCCACGCCGCCGTACCGGCCGTGAGGGCGATCAACAGCCCGGTGGAGAACCAGTGCACGGCGCTCCAGCATAGTCGCGCACCACACCCCGGCTCCCGACGGGCGCACGCTGCGCGCCCGCCACGATCCGCACCCCGTGCGTCGGTCGGCACCCCCTGCACGGGGTGCGGACCGACGGCAGGGGTGCGGATCGGATCGACCCCGCATGCACGACGCCGCCCCGGACGGATCCGGGGCGGCGTCGGGGTGGTGCGGTGGGGGTGCGTGCCTCAGGCGGCCACGACCTCCACCTCGGCCTGGTGCAGGCCGGGGCCGTCCGCGACGAGCTCGGACTGGCCGTTGCCCGCCCGGGACAGCGCCCGGACGGTCCAGGTGCCGGGGGCGGCGAAGAACCGGAAGTCACCCGAGGCCGAGGAGACGACCTCCGCGGTGAACTCGCCGGTGCCGTCCAGCAGACGGACGAACGCGCCGCCGACCGGCTCGCCGCCGGCCACGACCCGCCCGGCCAGGACGGTCTCCTTGCTCAGGTCGGTCCCGGGCGGGAGCGACACGGACTGGTCGGGTGCTCCACACATCAGGCGTTGCTCCCCAGCTCGATCGGCACGCCGATCAGCGAGCCGTACTCGGTCCAGCTGCCGTCGTAGTTCTTGACGTCGGAGTGCCCGAGCAGCTCGCGCAGCACGACCCAGGTGTGCGACGAGCGCTCACCGATGCGGCAGTAGGCGATGGTGGACTTCGAGCCGTCGTAGCCGGCCTCGCCGTAGAGCTTCTCCAGCTCCTCGTTCGACTTGAACGTGCCGTCCTCGTTGGCGGCCTTGCTCCACGGGATGTTGATCGCGCTCGGGATGTGGCCCGGACGCTGCGACTGCTCCTGCGGGAGGTGCGCCGGCGCGAGGATCTTGCCGGAGAACTCGTCGGGCGACCGGACGTCGACCAGGTTCTTGCCGTTGATCGCCTCGACGACCTCGTCGCGGAACGCGCGGATCGAGTTGTCGGCGTCCTTCGCGGTGTAGGAGGTCTTCGGGCGGTCCTTGACGTCGGTGGTCAGGGTGCGGCCGTCGAGCTCCCACTTCTTGCGACCGCCGTCGAGCAGGACGACGTTCTGGTGCCCGTAGAGCTTGAACTCCCAGTAGGCGTAGGCGGCGAACCAGTTGTTGTTGCCGCCGTAGAGGACGACCTTGTCGTCCTGGCCGACGCCCTTGCCCGAGAGCAGCGCCTCGAACTGCTCCTTGGTGACGATGTCGCGGCGGACCGGGTCCTGCAGCTCGTCGGTCCAGTTGACCTTGACGGCACCGGGCAGGTGACCGCCGTCGTACGCGGTGGTGTCCTCGTCGACCTCGAGGAACACGACACCGTCGGTGTCCAGGTTCTGCTCCGCCCAATCGGCGGTGACCAGGACGTCCTCGCGGCTCATGTGTTTGCTCCCAATTCGGTGTGTCGGTGTCGTGGGGACGGAGTGGGTCAGGCGCCGGCGGTGCGCGTGGTGCGCAACCGGGCCAGCAGCCCGTACATCTCGCAGCCCAGGCAGAAGCCGAAGGCCGCGTTGAGGAAGGCCGCCGCGAGTGCGAATGCTCCTGCGACGAGCCCGAGCGTGGTCAGCCCGGACAGGTAGCCGATCGCGGCGACGGCGGCGAACACGAGCCCGACGGTCTGCGAGAAGCGGACCGGCGCGGCGTCCTCGCGCTCGGCGGGCGGGGCCAGCCGGGGTGCGAGGAGCTTGCGGAACAGCACGCCGTAGGGCGCGAAACGCATCCCGGCGACCGAGCCGACGCCGAAGACGACGGCCTGGGCGGCGGCGAGCCATCCGCTGGCGCTGACGAGCACGAGCGCCAGGACCACCGTCGTGACGGCGGCACTGAACCGGGCGCCGCGCGGGTCGAGCCGTGGCTCCACACGCGCGGATCCGGTGTCCGTTGCGGACATGGGCGAACTCCTGAGCGATCGCGTTCTGCCTGCGGTGCAGCGCACCGCGGAAGGGTCGGGGTCAGGAGGCCCGACACAGGCAGCCGGCGAGACGGCACAGATCAACCGTGCGACGTCGGGTCAGCGGCCAGTTCACGGACGCGAGGGTAGCCGAAACGCGCCGTTCGTGGCACCGCCGTCCCACGTCCGGGGTACCCACGCGATGCGCGTCACTACCGGTCAGCCTCCGCGGGCCGGTGCACGGCCGCGAGCAGCTCGTCGACGCGCGGGACGCCGGAGACCCGGGCCAGCTCGGTGCCACCGGCGTCGAAGGCGACCGTGGTGGGGGTCCGGAGCACCCCGAGGGCCCGGGCGACGTCGGTGCGCTCGGCGACGTCGATCTCGACGTGGCGCAGCGAGGGGTCGTCCACGGCGAGCCCGCCGAGCACCGTGGCCGTCTGCCGGCACGGTGCGCAGACCGGTGACGACAGCTGCAGCAGCAGGACCTGTCCGGTCCCGTCCGGTGCGACGCCGGCGAGGTCCCAGCCCGACGGGGCCGGGGGAGCCGACGAGCCGGACGGGGCCACGGGGGAGGCGGCCCGGACGCTTCCGGAGCGTGCCCGCAGCACCAGGCCGACGGCCGTCGCCGCGCACAGGGTCGCGACCAGCACCATCAGGCCCGCAGTACTCACGATGTGTCCCTCCCGGATCGGGGCCGGGAGCGTCAGCTCTGCGCGGTCGAGGCCCGTTCGCCCTCGCCGATCACCAGGTCACGGACCTGGCCGGAGATCTCCAGTGTGCCCTCCTCGGTCCGCAGCGCGGTCGGGGTGACCTTGAACGGCAGCCCGCCCGGGTCGAGGACGACGGTGAACGTCCTGGTCAGGGAGTTGCGCACGGAGTTCGGGAGCTCGTCGGCGCCCGTGTCGGCGGGACGGACGTCACGCGGGGTGATCCGGACCTGCCCGTCGCCGGTGATCTGCAGCGCGACCAGCACGTTGATCTCCTGCTCCTCGCCGGCCACCGTGGTGGTGGCGACGAGCAGCGCCGCGTTCCGGGGGTCGAGGCCGCGCAGCGTCGGGTCGCCACCGGCCTCGACGACGTCGGAGATGGCGTTGGCGTCCACGTCGGAGATGACGAGCTTGGTGACGCCCGGCAACGTCCGGAGCACGTCGCTCGCGCCGATCGAGATGATCCCCTCGGCGTCGGTGATCCGGAACCGCGGCGTGCCGGAGACCAGGTCGCCCAGCGGGGCCCGGACGTCGTGCAGCTTCGCCTTGACCTCGACGTCGCGCAGGGGACCGACCTGCAGCCGCTCCATCGACACGTCGACGGACCTGTACCTCCCGGTCGCGGCCTGGGCGAGGAACGAGACGCCGTTGATCCGGACCGACGGGTCCTCCGGGAGGGCGAGCCGCTCCCGCATCTGGCGCGACACCGCGGACTCCGCGGCCGCGGCGGCGCCGAAGTCGGCCACCACGAGCACGCCGACGAGCACGACGACAGCGATGATCAGGCGTCTCACGCGACCTCCAGCACGGACCGGTACGCCGGTCAACGCTAGAGAACCGGGGTCGGCGCGCCGCAGGCGGGGAGCGGTGGATCGATTCACTTTCCGTCAGTGACGTGAACCGCGAAGCGCAGACCGCGGGATGTCGACGGGGTATCGTCCGCGTATCGAGAGGAGGCGGTCATGGAACTGCTCCTGCTGACGACCGCTCCGGACGCCGCCACGGTGCTCCCGGCCCTGGCGTTGCTACCGCACGGTGTTCGCACCGCGGCCCCCGAGGTCGCCGCACTGCTGGACGCCGGCCCGCACGACGCCGTCCTGGTCGACGCCCGCACCGACCTGGTGGCCGCGCGCAGCCTGTGCCGCCTGCTCGGCAGCACCGGCACCGACATCCCGGTGGTCGCCGTGCTGAACGAGGGCGGCCTGGTCGCCGTCTCCGGTGAGTGGGTGGTGGACGAGATCCTGCTCCCCGGCACCGGTCCCGCCGAGGTCGACGCCCGGCTGCGGCTGCTGCGCTCGCGTCCCGGCAACGAGGCGAACTCCGCCGGTGGCGCGCTCGTGCTCGGCGAGCTGGTGATCGACGAGGCGACGTACTCCGCGCGGTTGCGCGGGCGTCTGCTCGAGCTCACCTACAAGGAGTTCGAGCTGCTCAAGTACCTCGCGCAGCACGCCGGACGGGTGTTCACCCGGGCCCAGCTGCTGCAGGAGGTCTGGGGCTACGACTTCTTCGGTGGCACCCGCACGGTCGACGTGCACGTACGGCGTCTGCGCGCCAAGCTCGGCGGCGAGTACGAGCAGATGATCGGCACCGTGCGCAACGTCGGGTACAAGTTCGTCCGGCCCGCCCGCAACGGTCTCACCGCACCGCCCGACCTGGAGCCCGAACCCGCCCCCGGCGGAGAGGCCCCGGCCGAGTTCGCCCGCAACGGTAACGGCGACGCCGGACGTAACGGCGAGGCCGTGCCACTGCCCGGACCGCGCTGACCCGCACCGCACCGACGCGTCCGGTCACCCGGCCGTGGTGGGCCCGTGCCCGCCCGGCGTTAGGGTCTCCGGCGTGACTCCGCGTGTGCTGCCCGAGCTGGACCGGGACACGGTCCGTGCCGTCGCCGACCTGCTGGCGGTCGCGACCGCCGCTGACGGTGCCGAGCCGTTCTCCGAGCAGTTCCTGCTCAACCTGCGCGGGTCCGGCGCCCGCGACGGCCTGAGCCACGTCGTGGCCGACGGCCCCGACGGTGCGATCGCCGGCTACGCCCAGCTCGACGACGGCTACGCCGAACTCGTCGTCCACCCGGAGCGTCGCCGCGGCGGTGTCGGCACCGCACTCGTCGAGGCGCTCGAGGGACTCGTCCCCGGCGATGGGAGCGGCGACGAGGCCCGCCCCCCGCGGATCTGGGCCCACGGCGACCTCCCGGCCGCGGCCGGGCTGGCCGAAGGCAGGGGCTACCGCCGCGACCGTGTGCTCTGGCAGATGCGGCGCCCCCTGAGGTCCGACGGCGCCGAGCCGCTGCCCGAGGTGCACCTGCCCGACGGCGTCACGCTCCGCTCGTTCGTCCCCGGCCGCGACGACGACGAGTTCCTCCGCGTCAACAACGCCGCGTTCGACTGGCACCCGGAGCAGGGCGGCTGGAGTCACCACGAGCTCGACGAGCGCGCCGGCGAGGCGTGGTTCGACCCGTCCGGGTTCCTGCTCGCGCTGGACAACTCAGGCCGCCTGCTCGGCTACCACTGGACCAAGGTGCACCCCGCGACGGACGACGAGCCGGCGCTCGGCGAGGTCTACGTCCTCGGCGTCGACCCGGCCGCCCACGGCCGCGGCCTGGGCCGGGTGCTGACCCTGGCCGGTCTGCATCACTTGCGCGACAACGGTCTGGACACGGTGCTGCTCTACGTCGAGGCGGACAACGGACCGGCCGTCAGGGTCTACGAGCGGCTCGGTTTCACGGTCTACGCGGCGGACGTCAACTACGCCCGCTGAGCGTGGCCGATCGGGGTCCGTCGGGCGGGCGTTACACCCGGAGGGTCGCGAAACCGCATCGACTTCGTGACTCCCCGTCGACGCTGTGACCCACGCGTCCTCGTCCGGTGGCCTGTTCATGCTGCGTTCATCCGGCAGGCCCGCTGCGTCCATTCCTCGCACTTAGCGTTCCGCCCGAAGCGGTCACCCCGAACCGCACGAGTCCGGCTCCCGCCGAACCACGATCACGGAGGAACCTGCAGTGAAGACCAAGCGGCGCGCGCCCCGGGCGCGACTCGCGGCCATCGGTGTCGCGACGAGCTGTGCCCTGTTCCTCGCCGGATGTGGTGCGGCGAACGAGGGCGGCGGCAGCTCCGAGGGTGGCTCCGGCGTCTCCGGCACCATCTCCGGTGCGGGCGCGAGCTCCCAGCAGGCGGCCATGCAGGCCTGGATCGCCGGCTTCACGGGCGCCAACTCCGGCGCGACCGTCAACTACGACCCGGTGGGCTCGGGTGGCGGCCGGACCCAGTTCATCCAGGGTGGGCAGATCGCGTTCGCCGGTTCGGACGCCTACCTCAAGGACGAGCAGCTGACCCAGGCCCGCACGCGCTGCGGCGGCCAGGTCATCGAGGTCCCGAACTACGTCTCGCCGATCGCCGTGATCTACAAGCTCGACGGGGTGCAGAACCTCAACCTGTCGCCGGCCACCGCCGCGGGGCTGTTCAAGGGGCAGATCAAGACGTGGAACGACCCGAAGGTCGCCGCGGACAACCCCGGTGTGGCGCTGCCGGCCACCGCGGTCTCCCCGGTGCACCGCTCGGATGAGTCGGGCACCACGGAGAACTTCACCGACTTCCTGAACAAGGCCGCCCCGAGCGTCTGGACCGACGAGGGCGACGGCGAGTGGCCGAAGACGGTCGCGGGCGGCGAGGCGGCGCAGGGCACCTCCGGTGTCGTCGGCGCGGTCGGCCAGGGCAACGGCACCATCGGCTACGCCGACGCCAGCCAGGCCGGTCAGCTCGGCAAGGCCAACCTCAAGCTCGGCACCCAGAACGTGGCCCCGACGGCCGAGGCCGCGGCCAAGATCCTCGAGGAGTCGAAGCGCGTCGAGGGGCAGGGCCCGACCTCGTTCGCCTACGAGCTCAACCGCACCTCGACCGCCGGCGCCTACCCGGCCGTGCTGGTGTCCTACCTGATCGCCTGCCCGCAGTACCCGGACCAGGCCCAGGCCGACACGGTCAAGGCGTTCCTGAACTACGTCGTCAGCGACCAGGGTCAGCAGGCTGCCGCACAGGCCGCCGGCTCCGCCCCGCTCTCGGCGACCCTGCGCGGCCAGATCACCCCGGTGATCGACCAGATCAAGGTCGGCGGCTGACGGACGACCCGGTCACCGACCGAGTCGAACATCATCTAGCCACGAGCCCCGGGCGGTGTTCATCATGAACGCACCGCCCGGGGCTCCCCGGCGAAGTCCCCTGCCCAGCGCACGTCCGCAACTCCAGGGATCACTGTGACCACAACGGAAGTCAAGCCCGAGCCGTCGCCGGCCAAGCCGGTCACGCAGCTCGGCGACCGCATCTTCGCCGGTTCGGCGAAGGGCGCGGGAATCCTGATCCTGATCGTCCTGGCCGGGGTCGCCGCGTTCCTGCTCGCCGAGTCGCTCCCGGCGATCACCGACTCGGGCGAAGAGCTGCCGCAGGGGCTCACCGCCTACATCGCACCGCTGATCTTCGGCACGATCGTCAGTGCCGTCATCGCCCTGGTGATCGCCACGCCGCTCGCGGTGGCGGTGGCCCTGTTCATCAGCCACTACGCGCCCCGGCGGCTGGCCCAGACCCTCAGCTACGTCGTGGACCTGCTCGCCGCGGTGCCCTCGATCGTCTACGGGTTGTGGGGGATCGGGGTACTGGCCCCGGCCACCGTCGGACTGCTGGGGTGGCTCAACACCTACCTCGGCTGGATCCCGCTGTTCGCCGGCCCGCCGTCGGTGACCGGCCGCACGATGCTCGTCGTCGGGGTGGTGCTGGCAGTGATGATCCTGCCGATCATCACCGCGGTCGCACGTGAGGTCTTCCTGCAGGCACCGAAGCTGCACGAGGAGGCCGCGCTGGCCCTCGGGGCGACCCGCTGGGAGATGATCCGTCTCGCGGTCCTGCCGTTCGGGCGGTCCGGGATCATCTCCGGTGCGATGCTCGGCCTGGGCCGCGCCCTGGGCGAGACGATGGCGGTCGCGATCGTGCTCTCCGGCACCGGCGTCGTCACCTTCAACCTGATCAGCTCCGAGAACCCGCTGACGATCGCGGGCAACATCGCACTCCAGTTCCCCGAGGCGTCCGGGATCACCGTGAACGTGCTCATCGCCTCCGGCCTGGTGCTGTTCGTGATCACCCTCCTGGTCAACATGCTCGCCCGCTACATCGTCGAGCGCCGCCGCGACTTCTCCGGAGCGAACTGAGATGTCCACCGGAACCGAACGCAACAAGACCGAGGACCAGACCGTGACCGGCACCCTGGACACCCCCGTCACGACGGAGTCGCTGCCGAAGGTCCGTGGCAGCCTGCCCCGCTGGGCGACGGCCGCCATCCTGGCCGGTTCGCTGGTGGTGGTCGGCGCCGTCCTCGCCGCGACCGGGTTCAGCGTCGGGCTGTGGATCGTCCTGTCCGCGGTGCTCTTCGCCGTGGTCACCTACGTCACGTCGCGGGTCGTCGAGGGCCGCCGCAAGGCCGTGGACCGGCTGGTCACCGTCCTGGTGACCGGCGCCTTCCTACTCGCCATGATCCCCCTGGTCTCGGTGCTCTTCACCGTGATCTCGCAGGGCTGGGCGCGGTTCGACCCCCAGTTCTTCAACAGCTCGATGCGGGGCGTGGTCGGCGAGGGCGGCGGTGCGCTGCACGCCATCCAGGGCACGCTGATCATCACCGCGCTGGCCGCGGTGCTGTCGATCCCGGTCGGCGCCCTGACCGCGGTGTACCTGGTGGAGTACGGCAACAACTCCCGGCTCGCCCGGGCGATCACGTTCTTCGTCGACGTGATGACGGGTATCCCGTCGATCGTCGCCGGTCTGTTCGCCTACGCCCTGTTCGCGCTGATCCTCGGTCCCGGTGTGCGTCTGGGCATCGTCGGTGCCGTCGCGCTGACCGTGCTGATGATCCCGATCGTCGTGCGGGCGACCGAGGAGATGCTCAAGATCGTCCCGAACGAGCTGCGCGAGGCCTCCTACGCGCTCGGGGTGCCGAAGTGGCGCACGATCCTCAAGGTCGTCATCCCGACGACGGCCGGCGGCATCGCCACCGGCATCATGCTCGCCATCGCCCGGGTGATCGGCGAGACGGCGCCGTTGCTGGTCACCGTCGGTACCGCGCTGGGCGTGAACCTCAACCCGTTCGACGGCCGCATGGCGACCCTGCCGGTGTTCGCCTACTACTCCTACGCCGTTCCCGGCGTCCCCCGCGAGCCGTTCATCGACCGCGCATGGACCGCAGCCCTGGTGCTCATGCTGATCGTGATGGTGCTCAACATCGTCGCCCGGCTCATCTCCCGCGTGTTCGCCCCGAAGACCCGATAGGACAAACCATGGGCAAGAGCATCGACGCCAAGAACCTGAACATCTACTACAGCGCGTTCCTCGCGGTCGAGGGCGTCGACATGAGGATCCAGCCGAAGACGGTCACGGCGCTGATCGGCCCGTCCGGCTGCGGCAAGTCGACGTTCCTGCGTTCCATCAACCGGATGCACGAGAACATCCCGGGTGCCCGGGTCGAGGGCCGCCTCGAGCTCGACGGCCAGGACCTCTACGGTCCCGGTGTCGACCCGGTGGGCGTGCGCCGTCAGATCGGCATGGTGTTCCAGCGTCCGAACCCGTTCCCCACGATGTCGATCTACGACAACGTGATCGCCGGGATGAAGCTGAACAACAAGAAGGCCAGCAAGGGCGAGTTCGACGACACCGTCGAGCGCTCGTTGCGCGGCGCGAACCTCTGGAACGAGGTCAAGGACCGTCTGGAGAAGCCCGGCTCGGGTCTGTCCGGCGGCCAGCAGCAGCGTCTGTGCATCGCCCGGGCGATCGCGGTGCAGCCCGACGTCCTGCTGATGGACGAGCCGTGCTCCGCGCTGGACCCGATCTCTACGCTCGCGATCGAGGATCTGATCAACGAGCTCAAGAACGAGTACACGATCGTGATCGTGACCCACAACATGCAGCAGGCCGCGCGGGTCAGCGACTTCACCGGCTTCTTCAACATCGAGGGCACCGGCAAGCCCGGCAAGCTCGTCGAGATGGACGAGACGAAGACGATCTTCTCGCAGCCGAAGCAGAAGGCGACCGAGGACTACGTGTCCGGCCGCTTCGGCTGATCCCCGCCCGCACCGCCACCGGAGCCGGGCACCCTAGATCGACAGGGTGCTCGGCTCCTGGCCGGTCACGGCGTAGATGACCCGCTGGGCCAGGCTCTTGGCCTGGTCGGCGTAGCGCTCGTGGAACCGGGCGAGCAGCGCGGTGTCCACCGCGGCGGGCACACCCTCGGTCCAGGTGTCGCCGAACATCAGGGTGAAGACGTCGCGGTGCAGGTCGTTCACGCGCGCGTCGTCGGTCCCCAGCTCGGTGGCCAGGACGACATTACGGCTGGTCAGCACCGTGACGGCCTTGTCGCCCATGGCCGAGACGAGGCCCCCGTACTCCTGGAACAGCGGCCGGGCCTGCTCGGGCACCGCCGGCTCCGGAGCATGACGGGCCGCGGTCTCCGCGATGTGCCGGGCCAGGTCGCCCATCCGCTCGAGGTGGTGCGCGGCCTGGATCGCCGTGACGCAGGAGCGCAGCGGTCCCACCACCGGCGCGTGGATGTTGATCGTCTCGACGGCGAGCAGCTCGATCCGTGAGCGCAGGTCGTCGATCACCGGATCGTGGGAGACGACCTGTTCGGCCAGCCGGCCACGTCCCTCGAGCAGGGCGGTGGACGCACGGCGGAACGCGACGGCGACCTCGGGGCCCATCTCGTCGAGCAGTCTCTGGATCTGCGCCAGGTTGTCGTCCAGAGTCTCCCTGCGCATGCCGCAGACACTAGTTCGCGCGGGACCGGGGAGTCCGCCGGAGACGGGTGAACGGTCCGTGAACGGGCGACGTCGGGTGCACGTCGATGCGCTGCGTCCTACGCGGCGTCGCGGACGCCGAGACGCAGGTCGACACGGAAGCGGTGGACCCGGCCGAGCACGTTGCTGCGCACCCCGGTGACCTCGAACCACTCCAGGGACTCGGCGGAGCCGGTCGCACGGCACATGCCGTCGCGGATGGCCGCCTCCACGCTCTCGTCAGAGGTCCCGACGATCTCGGTGACGTGACACCCCGCCTGGTTCATGTCGGCAGGGTGCCCACCGGTCGTGCCGGGCAAACCCGGCACGTGGTTCGTTCGGCGGCAGGCGTACTCAGACGGTGAGCGGCCCCGGCATCTGTCCGGTGACGACGTACACGATCCGGCGAGCGACGGCGACGGCGTGGTCGGCGTAGCGCTCGTAGAAGCGGGCCAGCAGGGCCACGTCGACCGCGGCGGAGACGCCGTGGTTCCAGTTGCGGTCCATCAGCACGGTGAACATGTGCTTGTGCAGGTCGTCCATCGCGTCGTCGTCGGACTCGAGCTGGGCGGCGGCGTGCAGGTCCCGGCTGCGGATGACCTGGCCGGCCTTCTCGGCCAGCCGGACCCCGACCTGGCCCATCTCGGCGAAGTACGGCTTGATCTCGTCCGGCACCACCGACTGCGGGTGGCGGCGGCGGGCGGCCTGCGCGACGTGCAGGGCGAGGTCGCCCATCCGCTCGATGTCCCCGGCGCCGTGGATGGCGGCGACGACGATCCGCAGGTCGGTGGCCACGGGGGCCTGCAGGGCGAGCAGCCCGAACGCGCGGTGCTCGGCGGCGGCGCGGACGTCGTCGATCCCGGTGTCCTCGGAGATGACCTCCTCGGCGAGCTGCAGGTCCACCTCGAGCAGCGAGCGGGTGGCCTTCTCCATCGCACGCGCGACGTCCTCGCACATCCCTGCCAGTCCGGAGGCGAGGTCGTCGAGCTGGTCCTGGTAAGCGTCGCGCATGGCTGCGAGCTTAAAGGTGGGGCGCCCGGTTCTCATCAGTAGCAGGTGAATCCGGCATGAACGGTCGGTGCCGAACCCGCTCTTGGGCGGCTCAGCCGCAGTCGACGGCCTCGTCGGAGGGCTGCAGCGCGGGCACCGTGACCGGCCCGGTGAACCCCGACCCCAGCACCAGCTGCACCGTGGACGACGACGCCGGGTCGGGTGCCGGGACGGCGGCCGGGAGGCTCGCGGTGAGCCGTCCGGCGACGTCGGCGCGGTCCGGGGAGAACCGGACCATGGTCTGGGGGGACTCCGGGGCGTCGCTGACGTCGCCGACCCGGAACCCCTGAGCTCGCAGTGAGTCGGCCACCTGTCCGGCGAGACCGGCCCGCCCGGCCGCGTTGAGCACGTCGATGCTGACGCCCTGGGGCAGGGCGCTGGCCGCGGCGCGCTGGGCCGGTGCCGTGATCTCCTCGGGCAGCGGCTCGTGCTTGCGCATCGCGGAGAACAGGTCCTCGGCGTCGCCGCGGCGCAGCTCCATGTGCCCGCGGGTGTTCGGCTGCTCGTTGACGGGGACGGGCAGGAACGCCGGCGTGCTGCCGTCGCCCGCGGTGCCCGCGCGGCTCAGCGACCGGGCCAGTGTCAGCACCTCGGCGGCGTCGGCGTCGTCGGTGATCAGCGAGCGGGACAGCGCCTGCGAGATCCGCGTGGGCGCGCCCGGGGTGAGCAGCGTCGACGTCGACAGCGCCTGTCCCATCGCGTCGGCCAGGACCCGCTGCTGGCGCTGGATCCGGTTGGCGGGCGAGGTGTCGTCGACGACGGCCGCGGCGCCGGCGAACCGGACCGCGTCGCTGCCGGTGAGGGTCGTGCTCCCCGCGCGGATCACGACCGGGCCGAGCGCGCGGTCGATGACCGGCCGTTCGGTGCAGACCTGGACGCCGCGCACGGCCGAGACCAGCGCGTCGGCGCCGGAGAGGTCGAGCGCGACGAAGCGGGTCAGCAGCAGCCCGGTGAGCTGCTGGACGGCACCGACCGCGCAGGCCGGCCCGCCGACGTCGTAGACCGCGCTGAGCGTGGTGCGCGACTCGGCCGGCACCGAGCCGCCGTAGCTCGCGTTCGCCGGGTCCCACCGCCGGCACGGGGGCCGGGCGACCTCGAGGGTGGCCGGCATCGACAGCGTGACGGCCGGTCCGCCGCCGGCCGGCATGTGCACGAGGACGGCGGTGTCGGTCCGGGCGCCCTCCGGCTCGCGGAGCCGGTCCGCGGCCAGGCCGAGGACGAGGACGTTCTCGTCGCCGGCCTGGACGGCGCGCTGCGAGATCGCGTCCGAGCCCGGGTCCAGCGCGTCGACGTCGACGATCCCGCCGTCGACGGTGTTGCGGTTCGCGAACCCGGCCGCGGTGGAGACGAGCACCAGCGCGGCCAGGACGGCCGCGGCGATCCGCACCGCCGTCGTACCGCGGCGGGGTGGGGGCTCGTCGATGCCGGGTTCCGCGGACGGTGCCGATCCGGACTCCGGCGGCTCCTCGGCCGAGCTCGCGGCGGCGGTCTCCGGCGCGGACGTCTCCGGTGCGGCGGTCTCCGGCGTGGCGGTCTCCGGCGTGGCGTCCGCGGGCGCGGCGGGGGAGCGGCGGGCGGTCTGCGGCTCCCCGGCGGTGTGTGCGACGGCGCCGGTCGGGGGCTCGGCCTCCGCCTCGGGCGGGACGACGTCCTGCTCCCGCTTCGCGCGACGCCGCGGCATGATCGCCGAGATCACCTCGGTGGCGCGGGCGTCCACCCGGGAGCGACGCCGTCGCGGGGGTGCGGGGTCGGGAGCGGCCGAGCGCGGAGATCCGGTGCGCGGAGCGTCGGCCGAACGGACGTCCTCGGCGGGGCGGGGAGCATCGGCGGAGCGGGGCGCGTCGGGGGAGCGGAGTCCCTCGGCCGGGCGCGGCGTGCTGCCCGAGGTCCGGGACCCGGAGGGTGTCGTCGTCCGTCCGGCCGGGGCTCCCGTCCGGTCCGGAGCCGGGCCGGCGGGAGTCGACGGGCCGTCCGGGCGCGGCGTCACCGACGGCAGTGCGTCGGTGCGCTCGGCGGAGCGGGGACGCCCGGTGGGCGCGGCGGGGTTCCGCCGGGCGTCCGGCGCGTCCGCAGCGGGGCCGGGGGGCCACCCCGGGACCGGGGGACGGGCGGAGCCGGGTGTCCGGGGCGCGGCCCCGGGCGGCACGGGTCCCGGCGATCCGGGCCCCGTCGACCCTGCACCCGCCGGGGCGAGCGGCGTCGGGCCCGACGACCCGGGACCCGGCGGTACGGGTCCGGGAGGGGCGGAGGGCGTGCGGCGGCTCCGGGCCTCCGCCGGGCCGTGGCCGGCGGGCTCGGCGCCGCGTTCGGTGCGACGGCGCCCGCTCCCGCGAGGTGTGGCGCGACCGCCGTCCATCGACGGTGTGGGTGCGGCCGGAGCCTCCGGTGCGCGGCGGCGGGGCCGGGCCTCCGGCGGGTCCGCGTCGTCGCCACCGGGGAGGGGCCCGAACAACGGGTCGTCGGGAGCGGGGTGATCAGCGGCGGGACGGTCGTCCGGCGGCGTGCGGCCGTCGTCGGTGCGGGTACGGCGGGACCGGCGTGCGCCGTCGTCCGGGCCGTCCTGCACCGATACCTCCTCCTGCGCGGCCGCCATGTGCACGATCGGCGTGCGGCATATGGGGGAACCCGCACGGCCGATCGACCGGTCCTGCGACCGCTGCCGTCGGGGAGAAGTTTACGGAGCCTCGGAGTGCGACGGCGTCCCGGTACCGGCGTCGGCCGGCTGCGGTACCGATCGGCGACCGGCGGCCGGTCCGGCCAGCTCCACCCGGCCCCCGGCCTCGCGACGGAAGGCGACGGCGTTGCGGCCGGCCTGCTTCGCCGTGTAGAGTAACAGGTCCGCGTCGCCGATCAGCGGGTCGACCTCGGCCGTGGCGACCTCGGCGTGCGCGACCCCGATGCTGATCGTCAGCTTCAGGTCGGGGTGCATCGACGACCAGTCGTGGGTGGCGATCCGGTCCCGTGCGGCCTCGCTGATCGCGATCCCGTCGTCGAGGCTCTCCCCGGGCAGGACCAGCGCGAACTCCTCGCCGCCGTAGCGGGCGCAGAACGCCCCCTCGGGCAGCCCGCGCCCGAGCTCGACGACCATCCGCTGCAGCACCCGGTCGCCGAACTGGTGCCCGTGGGTGTCGTTGACCTGCTTGAAGTGGTCGATGTCGGCCAGTGCCACGCACAGCCCGGTGCCGGTCGCGGACTCCCCGAGCAGCGCGGCCAGGCGCTCGTCGAGGTAGCGGCGGTTGTAGCTGGCGGTGAGGCTGTCGCGGCGGCTCTGCTCGTGCGCCTCGGCGTGCGCGCGGCGCAGGCGCTCCATCTCCTCCTGCGGGCTGCGCGGCACGACGTGCTGGCCGTGCAGCAGCCGGACGGCCTCGCGCAGGTGCCGGTAGGCGGGCTCCCACCGGCCGCTCTCGGCCAGGCGCTCGGCGGCCGCGGTGTGCAGCGCCGCGCGGGAGGCGGGGGTGCCGGAGGCGACCGACGGGTCGTCGGTCTCCGGGACGTCGGTCCCGGGTCGTGCCGCGGGCCGCGTCCGTTCCGGCGCCCGGCCGGGTGCGCGACGCGCGGCGCGCACCAGCCCGCGCACCGTCCATGCCGTGTCCGTCATCGCTCACCTCCTGCCGTTGCTGCTGATGTCGGCGTGGCGGATGGGGTTCTTGAGGCGATCACGGTGCACGGCACCCGAACGCGTGTCCCTCGGACCGCCACCGCGTGTCGCCGCGGCGCCGTCTGGCCCCGGCTCAGCGCCGATGTTCGCTCCGCAGGCTCCGCTCAGCGCCGATGTTCGCTCCGCAGGCTCCGCTCAGCGCCGATGTTCGCTCCGCAGGCTCCGCTCAGCGCCGATGTTCGCTCCGCAGGCTCCGCTCAGCGCCGGTGTTCGCTCCGCAAGCTCCGCTCAGCCGCCCGAGTTCTCCACCTCGGCCGAGAACGGCACGGTCTCGTCCTCGGCGTCGTCGAGCCAGTGCTCGGGCAGGACGACCCGCCCGGGCGAGCCCTGACGCCCGCGCGGGCCGTCGGCGTCGGCCGGGAACGGCTCGTCCGGGTCCAGGGTGGCGAGCAGGTCGTCGAGCTCACCGATGCTCGCGACCATGCCCAGGCTGCGCCGCACCTCCGGCCCGACCGGGAAGCCCTTGAGGTACCAGGCGATGTGCTTGCGGACGTCGCGGATGCCCTTGTGGTCGCCCATGTGCTCGCAGAGCAGGACGGCGTGACGGCGCAGCGTCGTCGCGACCTGGCCGAGGTTCGGCGGCGCGGGCAGCGGGCGTCCCGCGAACGCGGCCTCCAGGTCCCCGAACAGCCACGGCCGTCCCAGGCACCCGCGGCCGACCACGACGCCGTCGCAACCGGTCCGCGCGACCATGTCCAGCGCGTCCTGGGCGCTGAAGACGTCCCCGTTGCCCAACACAGGAGTCCCCGCCGGCACGTGCTCGCGCAGCCGGGCGATCGCCGACCAGTCCGCGGTGCCGGAGTAGCGCTGGGCCGCGGTGCGCGCGTGCAACGCGACGGCCGAGGCCCCGGCGTCGACGGCGATGCGGCCGGCGTCGAGGTAGGTGATGTGGTCGTCGTCGATCCCGATCCGCATCTTCACCGTGACCGGACGCCCGTTCGCGCCCTCCACGGCGGCCCGCACGATCCGCTCGAACAGCTTGCGCTTGAACGGCAGCGCCGCCCCGCCGCCGCGGCGGGTGACCTTCGGGACCGGGCAGCCGAAGTTGAGGTCGATGTGGTCGGCGAGGTCCTCGGTCGCGACCATGCTCGCCGCGGTGCGCATCGCGACCGGGTCGACGCCGTAGAGCTGCATCGAGCGCGGGTACTCGTCGGCGTCGAACGCGATCATCCGGCGGGTCAGCGGGTTCTTCTCGACCAGACCGCGTGAGGTGATCATCTCGCAGACGTAGAACCCGGCGCCCTGCTCACGGCACAGCCGCCGGAAGCCGGGGTTGGTGATGCCCGCCATCGGCGCGAGCACCACCGGCGTACCGACCTCGAAGGGGCCGATGCGCAACGGCGGCAGCACGCGGTCGCGGGCGGCGGGTCCGGTGTCCGTCCGCTGGTCGCGGACGATGTCCTGCACGGTCACGGGACCGATTGTCCCCCGTGCGTGGCGCGCGCGTGCGCCCGCCCGGGGTCACCCGCCCGCGGGCTGCATCACTCCGATCAGAACGGGACGGTCATGCAGGCCGGTCGCTTGCCCGCGGTCCCGGCCTTGCCCGGTGCGGTCATGGTCGCCATCTCGTGGATGATCACCGACTGCGCGCGCCGGTCGGCCGGGAAGACCCACTCGTTGGTGCTGGTCGCGGTGCCGTTGCCCTGGGCGTCGGTGGTGAGGTCGAGCCAGATCTCGTTCTGCGGGTTGGCGAAGGCGGGGTCGACGCTCGGCTTCACCGGGTCCTGGTTGAACTGGTAGTGCGCCCCGGCCGCGTCGCCCGTCGAACCACAGGGGTTGACGTGCGCGTGCGCGCCGTAGGTGGTGTTCGGCAGCAGGCCGCGGACGGTCAGCGTCGTGGTCGTCCTCCCGTCGGCCGAGCCGGTCTTCACGGTGGCCCCGGAGCCGGCCGGCACCTTCGCCTGGTCGTAGGTGACCGCCTGGACGCCGCCGTCGGTGAACGAGGCGGAGACCTCCTTCTCCTGCGACTGCCCGGCCGGCGCGTCGGCGGGCTCGGAGCCCCCACAGCCCACCAGCAGGCCGGCGACGGGGGCGAGAACGGCGAGACGGAGCGCGACGGCGCGTCGGGTGACCATGGTCCGGGAGTGTGCCGGATCCGGACATCCTGGACTCAGCCCGTCACCCGTTCGAGTAGCCCGCCGAGTCCCTTGCCCGCGAGGTACAGGCCCACGACCAGCAACAACCCGGTGACCAGGACCCGCTTGTTCCGTACCCCGAAGTCCCGGACCGCGTCGACGATCTGACGTGTGCCCTGCGGACGCAGCGTCACCAGCACCAGGGCGGCGATCGGCATCGCCAGGCGCAGTGCGTTGTAGACGACGACCTGGAACGCGCCGTTCACCGGCGACGGGTTCGTCTCCAGGATCGCGACCAGGCCCGCGATGTAGAACAGCCCCGGCAGGTTCGTGATCCCACCGGCGGACGCCGCGGCCGACGTCGTCGGCGTCCGCAACATCTCGCCGAGCCGGCCGTCGGGAACCGGCTTCCTCTCCGCGTCGGCCGGCTTCCGGTTGCCGAGACGGCCGCTCCCGTAGCCCACCGCGTAGACGAGCGCGCCGAGGCCGAGGACCAGGTCGACGACGTACCGGCCGGTGGTCTGCTCGGTGGTCTGCGACGACCCGTCGAACACCGCGACGGCCGCCAGCCCAAGCACGAGGCTCACCGCCAGCCCCGCGATGGTGTACGCGCCGACCAGCCGCCGCGGGTGCGGGGAGAGCAGGAGCGCGTAGACGATCGCGAGCGGCGTCGCCCGCACCGCGCTCAACAGGCCCAGGACGAGGGCCTCCGGGCTCACCCCGGTCTCCTGATCACCCGCTCACCCTGCCCGAGACCGGGGCCGCCTGTCCCTACGGATCAGCGGGCGTCGGCGCGACGTAGCGCGTCCTCCAGCCGGGACAGGTCCAGCGACGAGAGCAACACGAGGGTGTCGCAGTACCCGGGTTCGGTGTCGGCTCCCGGGGGCAGGCAGTCCTGTCGTAGAGCGACGGCGGCGTTCTCGACACCGTCGAGGTCCGGTCCGAGGCCGCCGTAGCGCTCGCGCCGGGGCTGCTCCGCGATCGCGGCACGGATCCGGGGGATCAGGGCCACGGCCTCGTCGGCCCCGGCCCGGCACCGCGCCGTCACGGTCGTACCCCCGCACTCCGACAGCGCCGCCGGAACGAACAGGAACTCCCGCTGGAACCGCGGGGCCACCGTCAACGGGTCGAACGCCGGCCCGGCCGGTGTGGCCGAGGTGGGTACGGGGTCCGCGGATACCGCCCGCTCGCCCACCGCGGTGGTACCGCCGCCGCATCCGGCGCAGGTCAGGGCCAGACCGAGAGCCGCGATCCCCACGATGCGCATCTCCTGCTCCTCCTCGTCGACGGCGAGGGCAGCACCGTAGGTGCGACGGCCGGGGAGCCCTCCCGGTCGCCGTTCCGGAGAGCTCAGAACTTGACGTCGACGCAGGCCGAGCGCCCGCCCGCGGTCCCGGCCTTCCCGGGAGCCGTCATCGTGGCCATGTCGTGCAGGACGACCGACTTCGCGCGCCGGTCGGCCGGGAACACCCAGGCCACGGTGCTCTGAGCCCGCCCGGCGCCCTCGGCGTCGGTGGTGAGGTCGAGCCAGATCTCGTTCTGCGCGTTGGCGAAGGCGGGGTCGACGCTGGGCTGCACCAGGTCCGGCCGGAACTGGAAGTGCGGCCCGGCCACATCGCCGGTCACCCCGCAGTTCGCGACGTGCGCGTGCGCCCCGTAGACGGTGTTCGGTCGCAGGCCCCGGACCTGCAACGTCGTGATCGTGGTGCCGTTCTCCGACTGCGCCGCCACCGACACGTTCGCCCCCACCGGGACCCGCGCCGGGTCATAGGTGACGGCGGGTCGTCCGGACGCGGAGAACGTCGCCGAGACCTGGTAGCTCCGCGTCGGCCCGTCCTGCTGATCTTGTTGCGGTGCAGCCGATGCGGAGCCCGCCACGACGGCCCCGAGCAGTACGGCCACGGCCGGGACGAGAGCGGCGATCCGGACGACGGACGGACGACGGGCGGTCATGACCACGAGTCTCGTCGCTCGCGACGCCCCGGTCACCGCAAGAGCCACGATGAGGTGGTGCTCGATCCCCGCGTCGGCGCCCGCCCCCGTAGGCTTGAGCGGCGGCAGGAGCGGCCGCGGGGGCCTCTAGCTCAATCGGCAGAGCAGCGGACTTTTAATCCGCGGGTTGTGGGTTCGATTCCCACGGGGCCCACCATTCGAGCTGGTCACGGTCACGAAGATCGTTGCTCGTCGAGGTCGGTCTCGTGTCGATCCACCGGGACGCATTGCCACAAGCCTCTCCCGGCGTGGAGAGCACTCTTCGTTCGCTGCCCGCTCTGGTCGAGTCCGTGGGAGCGGCGCGGTCCAGTCCGGGGCGGTCAGCATCGAGGCGGGCGAGATGTACAACGACAGGGCGGGCCCGGCTCGAACGGGGCACCGCCCGCCCGCGGCATCGATACGCACGATCCAGACGGTGAATCCGTGCTCGTCCGGAATCCGGGCAGTGCAGGCCCGAATTGCCGTGCACTGCCCGGAGAATCGTCCCGAAGGCGACGTCAGTGGACGTTGAGGGTCCACCGAGTGGAGTCGTTCGCCGGGTTGCCGTTGCCGATGCACTCGTATCGTGACGCGCCTCCCGGCGCGTTCACGGTGTCGGCGCCGATCCTGACGCACTGGTCGTAGCTGTCGAAGGTCCCGATCGTCTCTGCGAAAGCGGGGGTGGCGACGGCGATCGATGCACCGATCGCGAGCGCCGCGCCTCCGACGAACAACCGAATTCGCTGACTCATTGACTCCTCCTTTTCCTCGAGCGAGAGAGGATCCCTCTTCCCGCCGCCCGGTGATCATTCGGACGGACGGAAGCTATCCCCGCCCGCTCGGGAGTCCTCCCGGGCTGCGCGCGCTCCGGCCAGTTCGCGCAGGTCGGCGGCAGCATTCCGGGTGCTAGTCGATCGATCGTTCGATCGCGGTGACGTCGAGGTGTGGCGCCACGGTCTGTCCGCCGATCTGCGTGTCGTAGGTCGTGGCATCGGTCACCGTCGCCTCAGCCCGGAAGACGTCGCCCTCCACGAGAGGGAGGAGGTCGGATTCGCTGCCGTCGAGAATCGTGTTGACCATGCCGTCCGGGTAATTCTCGTCGGAAGGGAACGGCGTGCCTCGCACGTCGGCGCGGAAGCTGGTACGTCCGGTGGCGGCATCGAACTGGGTGATGCGTCCGTAGACGACGACCCGCTTCCCCTCGCTGGACTCGGGGTCCTTGGCGATCATCTGCCAGTCCCGCTCGGAGATCACCTGAGCAGGGGACAGTGGAAAGAGCACGCCGGCCGGGAGGATCATCGGCGCGGCGAGGACGAGTAGGAAGAGGCCGCCGAGAAGGAGCGGCCATGTCCGGCGGAGGAGTCGTCGCTTCGGCTTCTGCGGAGTGGTCACGCCGATAGATCGGGTAGGGCACGTGTCCGTTACGGGCTGTTCGCCACTATTGATGACCCGAAGACGGAACGTACGAACGGAGCCGGAGATCGACCGATGAGTAACGGGTTGCCGGGCGGTCCACCCCGTAGGAGCGACCCGCATCGGGCGGGCCTACGAAGGGACATCGCATGAGTGACACGTCCAGCTCTCGGCCGGTGGTCGGCATGTACGCGTTCCGGACGAGGGACCCCCGTCGCCTGGGAGCGTTCTGGGCCGAGGTGATGGAGCTGCCGATCTCGGCCCACTCGACCGACGACCTCGTCATGCTCGACTTCGACCACGAGATCGCCCCGGTCACGTGGATGTTCGAGCGCGACGACTCCGTCGGGGACGAGCCCTCACGCGTCGGCCTCGATCTCTCTCGTGACGACGAGGACGGATGGCGGGAGATCGCCGACCGGGCTGAGAGGGCCGGTGGCCTGCGGAAGAACGAGCACGAGGACGGCGGCGTGCGGTGGATCGAGATGACCGATCCGGACGGCAACCCGTTCCGGGTCTTCGCGCCGCGCCCGTCCTGAACGGGCCTGTCACCCACGCCGAAAGGACGGACCATGTCCGCACGCGTCCTCGCCCAGCTCTGGATCTCCGTCGACGGCATGGTCGCCGGCCCGGACGGGGAGTTCGACCTCTTCGCCACCGCTCCGCCGGAGAGCATCGAGCCCGGCGAGCGGCACAACATGCGCCTGCTCGACGACGTCGACGTGCTGCTCCTCGGACGTCGGACCTACGAGTCGTTCCGCGAGGTCTGGCCGACCGTCGACCACCAGATGGCGCCGTACCTCAACGAAGCCGCGCGGGTCGTCTGCTCGACGACGTTGGAGGAGGCCCCGTGGGGCGACCACGCACCCTGCGAGGTGGTCGCCGACGGCGTGGCGTGGGCCAAGGAGCACCGGGCCGGCGACGGCAGGATCGCGCTGGTCTGGGGGAGCGTCGCCCTGGTGCGTGGCCTCCTCGCTGCGGACCAGCTCGACGAGCTCGAGCTGTTCGTCGCGCCCTCGCTCCTCGGCGACGGTGTGCCGCTCCACGGCTCCGGGTCGACATTCCTGCTCACGCTGACGGAGTCGGAGCAGTACCCGGGCGGCGTGATGCGGCTTCGGTACGCACGCCGCCACGAGTGAGCGCCGGTGACGGGACGCGGCGGGTGTCATTGACCCTCTCCGGCGTCGGGATCACGATGGCCTCCCGTCGCCCGACTCGAGGGAGAGCTCATGAGCAGCGACGTCCGCACGGTCGACGTGCCCCATCTCGGCGGCTCGACGATCGGCTATCGGTTCGGCGAGCCCTACGACTCCTCGCTCCCGACGCTGGTCCTGATCAACTCCTTCAGCACGTCGGTCGAGCTGTACCGGCCCCAGTTCGCGGATCCGGCACTCGCGCAGACGGCCAACCTGCTCGCCATCGAGCTCTACGGCCACGGCGAGACGCGTGCCGGGTACGAGCACTTCACGTACTGGGACAGCGCGATCGCCGACCTGCAGGTCCTCGAGGCACTGGGCATCTCCGAGGCCTTCGTCCTGGGAACGTCGCAGAGCGGCTGGGTCGCCGCCCGGATGGCGATGCTCGCCCCCGGCGTCGTGAAGGGGATCCTCCCGCTCGGCACCTCGATGGACGACGAGAGCCCGCGGAGCCATGAGCTCGGGTGCTGGGACGGCATCGACTTCTGCACCCCGTCGATCGACGCCCTCGCCGAGCCCGTCGGCGACGACTGGGTCGTCCCGGGCGAGTTCGTCGACGCCGTCCTCGGTGCCGGGCTCGGCGAGGACGTCTCGCCCGACGAGCGCTCGTTCTGGCACGCGGCGCACCAACGGAACTACGCCGGTGACGCCGGGCGCCGGCGGCTCCGAATCAGCACGATCAACCTGCGTGACCGGGACGGTCTGCACGGGCGGCTGGACAGCGTGCGGTGTCCGGTCCTGTGGCTGCAGGGCACGGCCGACCAGGTGTACTCGGTGGCCAACGCGCAGGACGAGATCACGCGGTTCGTCAGCTCCGCCGACGCCGAGCTGCGGATCGTCGAGGGCGGACAGCACTTCCTCAGCGCATCGAACCCGGACGTCGTGAACGCCGCGGCCGCCGAGTTCGTGAAGCGCTGGGCGTAGGCGTCACCCGCCCTGGATCACGCTCGCGTGAGCGGCGACGATCCTCCAGCCGGAGTCGTCGTGGGCCCAGGTCCGGGTGTAGCGCAGTCGCGCCGCGAACTCCTGACCACCGATCGTCCCGGCGACGGAGCCCAGGAACCAGGTGACGCCGGTGGTCCCGGTGACGAGCACGCGGAGGTCCTCCTCGTCCACACGGGTCAGCACCTGCTGCCCGCTGCGGTGCGCGCCGAGATCGTCGGCCTTGGTGAGGATGGAGCCGTCCGGGCCGGTGAAGACGACGTCGTCGTGGAGGAGCTCGTCCAGCGCCGCGATGTCGGAGGCGAGCTGGGCGGCCTGGAGCCGGTGTTCGGCCGCACGAAGGCTGTCGGTCATGGCCCGACCGTAGAAGGCTCCGCCGATTCAGGGTGCGGCGTTCGCTCAGGGCCGATGCGCCGCGACCGCCGCGGACCCGCGCACGTCGCCCACCGGCCGCAGGCCGGCCACGACGCCGTCGATGTCGGCGGCGGGACGGTTCTGGCTGAGCTTGAACTTGGCCTCGATCCGCTCGATGCGCACCTCGACGCCGACGACCGCGCGCAGCTGGCCCCGGTAGAACGCCGGCGGCGCGTCGTCGACCGACCAGGGGTCCGTCCGTCCGGTCTCGTGCAGGTCGGTCAGCCGGCGGACGAGACGGTCGAGCCAGTCCACGTCGTCGTGGATCGTGACCGTGCCGTGGACGTGGGCGGTCACGTAGTTCCAGGTCGGGACGACCCGGCCGTGCTCGGCCTTCGAGGCGTACCAGGCGGGGCTGACGTAGGAGTCCGGACCGCGGACGATCACCAGGGCGGACTGCCCGTCGGCACGCCGCCAGTGGTCGTTGTTGCGCGCGACGTGGCCGAGCAGCGTCCCTGTCCCGGCGTCGTGGACGAGCGGCAGCATCGTGGCGTCGAGGCCGTCCGGGCCGGAGGTGACCAGGTCCGCGGCGCCGGGGTGGGCCAGGAGTTCCCGCACGTCGTCGTCGGTCGGGGCGAAGTGGGTGGGCACGTACACGTCCCCATCCTGCGCCGACGAGTGGCCTTTCGCGATGGCCGATCAGCGACGAGACGAAGAGGCCACCTGCACCGGGCCGTCGCTGCAATGATCGGTCGGATGAGAGACGTCCCCGTTCGCCGACCGGCCACGGCCGACGACCACGCCGTGCTCCTGCGGATCTGGCGCCGCGCGGTGGAGGCGACGCATGACTTCCTCGGCGCCGACGTCGTCGACCTCCTGCAGGACCAGGTCCGCGACGACGCGTTGCCCGCCCTGGACGTCACGGTGGCCGAGATCGACGGCGAGCCCGTCGGGTGGATCGGGATGGACGGCAGCCACGTCGAAGCCCTGTTCGTCGACCCGGCAGTGCACGGACGCGGCGTCGGGACGGCCCTGCTGGAGGGTGCGGCCGCGTCGCACATGAACGTGACCCTCGACGTCAACGAGCAGAACCCGTCGGCACGGGCCTTCTACCTGGCACGCGGCTTCATCCCGACCGGGCGGTCCCCGGTCGACGCCGACGGCCGGGAGTTCCCGCTCATCCACATGCGGCGGGACCGGCGTCAGGCGCAGCGCAGGTAGTGGCCCGGATCGGTGCCGGCGCGGGGGACCGAGGCCAGCCAGGCTCCGAACCCCACGGGGTCGCGGCGCTCGAGCTCGTCGAGCAGCAGGCCGCGGCGTCGGAGCACCTCGTCGCGGGCCGGCCCGGGCGGCAGCTCGGCGAGGAGCCAGTAGCTCTCGCGCCAGGTGCGGCACAGACGCGCGGTGCTGATGACGCCACCGGGGGACGGGACGGGCGACGGCATCGTCGGGAGCGGTGTCACGGTGGGCGGCACGGGAGTCGGACGGCGCGCCGGGCCGGCGGCCCGTGCACGGGCGTAGGTCCCGGCGCTGCCGATCGCGGACGTCACCCGGGCCAGGAGACGGCGTCGCCGTATCCACGCCCAGGTCGCGACCGCGAGGAGCGCGAGCGGCAACAGGGCCGCGCTGGCCTGCCCGAACACGATGACGATCCCGCTGACGACGAGGAAGATCCCCACCGCGGCCAGGACGCCCATCGCCCCGGCCGCCGTCGCCGACCACCGGTCGGACCCGCCCTGGTGCAGCAGGACCCCGAGCAGCGGCCCGATCACGATCATCGAGAACACGACGAACGTGACGAGCCCGGCCGCCGGCTGGGCGACCGCCCCGACGACGGCGAACAACGCACACACCGTGAGAGCCAGGACCGCGCCCAGACGCCCGAGCACACCGGTCGGGCGTTCGGGCTCCGGGTTCGTGCCGCCCTCGGAGGGGTGGGCCGGCTCGCGGGTCGTCATGTCGTCACGTCGAGCGGGCGGGCCATGGTGATGCGGCCGGAGCGGCCGCCGGCGGGCGTCGTCTGCTCTGACGGAGGACGGGTGCGATCGGACACGGGATACCTGTCTCTGCGAACGGAACGGGTCAAGCCCTGTCGACCGGTCCGGCGCGCCACCCGGAACAGGTGCGCGTCACGGCACGGCAGGTCGAGAGGGGCGTACGGCCGCCGGGTCCCGGGCGGCTGGACCGGTCTCGGACGTGACCGGTCGACGAGTGAGATCGTTCCACCGACACCCGGTGGAACCAGGAAAAACCGTCGCACGACCCGCGCGGACCTGCAACGCGAACGGCGACCGCGCGTCTCGTCCGGCCGTCGAGGACTGGCACGGCCGGAACCGGGTACCCCTGAGGGATGACATCGCACCGGAGCTCTCTCGGATCCCACTCCGGCGCCGGACCGTCGCGGCTCCCGTCGTGATCACCGGCACCCGCCGCGACACCCGCATCTGCGCGGTGCTCCGCTGGCCGCTCGCACTCGTCACGACGGGCCTGGAGTACGTGTTCCCCGGGTCCGGGTGTACCGCAGCGAGGAGACGGGCGACGCGTCCGACATGCCACCGGAACTCCCGCCGGAGACCGACGACGGCCGGATCCAGCCCGCCGGCCAGGGCTACGGCCCGTTGCTGCACCGTCGCTACTCGGTGCGGATCGAGGGCGCGCGGATCGGCCCGGTCGACCTCATGACCGAGCTCAAGCGGGACCCGAACCGGTGGGCCCCGGACTTCGCGGTGTTCCGGCAGACCCGTGGCGACCGCAACGGCCTCGACGCCGGCGACGAGTTCCTCATCCGCATGCCCGGTCCCTGGAACGGACCGGTGCGCATCGTCGCGGCCGACCCCGGCTCGTTCCGGTTCGCGACGCTGCAGGGGCACCTGGAGGCGGGCCAGATCGAGTTCCGCACCGGACTCGACGACGACGGCCTGCTGCGGTTCGACATCGAGTCGTGGGCGAGGCCGGGCGACGTCGTGTCGCACCTGCTCTACAACCGGCTGCCGGTGGCGAAGGAGATCCAGCTGGTCATGTGGACCCACGCCTGCGCGAGCGCGGCCGAGCTGGCCGGGGGACACGCCCGCGACGGTGTCGACGTGCACACCCGCCGCGTCGCAGACCCCCGGCCGAGCTGAGCCCCGGCCGAGCTGAACCCGGGTCAGGCCGGGGGCTCGTCCGCGACCGGAGTCGTGCCGGCGTCGTCGGTGTTCTCCGCGGCCGGGTCGGCCTCGTCGTCGCGCTCCTGGTCCGCGGTCGAGCCGAAGACCTTCTCCTCGAGCGCGTCGACGGCCTCTTCCGGGTTTCGCTGCGGATCGTCGGGCATCTCGCTCTTCGGGCTCATACGAGGTACCTACCCGGCCCGGGTGCCGAGTAGGCCTCGCACGGGTACAGGTCTCAGGTACCGAACGCCGCGCGGACGTTGGCCCCGGCCTGGTCGTAGGAGCTGCGGGTGTGCTCGATCGCGCCCATCATCCACCAGAACCCGTGGATCATCGAGGGGTTGTGCTGGTGGTCGGCCGAGACCCCGGCCGCGTTCAGGGCCTTCGCGTAGGCGGCGCCCTCGTCGCGCAGCGGGTCGAACCCGGCCGTGATGACGGTCGCCGGCGGCAGCCCGGCCAGGTCGTCGGCACGCAGCGGGGATGCCAGCGGGTCCTCGATGTCGGCCGGTGAGCGCAGGTAGTGGTCGTAGAACCAGTCCATGGCGCTCTTGGTGAGCAGGTAGCCCTCGCCGTTCTCGACGCGCGAGGCGTACTCGCCACCGGCGTCGACGGCCGGGTAGATCAGCAGCTGGTGCACCAGCGCGGGCCCGCCGCGGCGCACGGTCTGCTGTGCGACGACGGCGGCGAGGTTGCCGCCCGCGCTGTCCCCGGCCACCGCGATGCGGGCGGGGTCGACGCCCAGCGACGCGGCGTTGTCGGCGACCCAGACGGTCGCGGCGTAGCAGTCCTCCGGCGCGGCGGGGAACCTGTCCTCGGGCCCCTTGCGGTACCCGACGGAGACGACGGCCGCGTTCAGCGTGTTGACCAGCGAACGGCACGGCTTGTCGGCGACCTCGATGTCACCGATCACCCACCCGCCGCCGTGGAAGTAGACGAGCACCGGGTGCGGGCCGTCACCGGCGGGACGGTAGACCCGCACCGGGATGTCACCGGCCGGGCCGGGGACGGTGTGGTCGGCGACGTCCGCGACGTCCTCCGGCTCGCCCTCGAGACCGATGAACGCGAGCGCGGCCTCCCGGGCCTCGGCCACCTCCATCTCGGAGAAGTCCTTCATCCCCTGCGCCTCCATGGCGGCCAGGAGTGTCTGTGCCTGTGCGTCGAGCGCCATTGCCCACCTCGCTGAGTCGTCGACCCCGGCCGTCGACGCCCGGGGAGACCGACACCACACCCCGGCGGCCGGTCCGTCAAGACCGTGGCACGTCGATCCCGTACCGGGAGATGCGGCGGTAGGCCGCCACCCGGCCTACGGGGCCGGCCAGGAGTTCCGGGCGCAGCCGTCGAGGCCGAGGGTCTGCTGCTGCATCACCGGGGCGGGTCTGCCCCGTCCCGGGCAGGTCACGTGGTCGTGACCCAGCCAGTGCCCGACCTCGTGGTTGACGACGTAGCGCCGGTAGGCCGTGAGGTCGGAGGCGTACTCCGGCGTCCCGTTCGCCCAGCGCGCCGCGTTGATCACCGCGCGGGGACCGCTGCGGCACGACAGTGCGGCGTTGGTGTCCAGCGGGGCGCAGAAGCGGTCGGTGGTCGCCGGGCTGGCCAGGACGACCTGCAACGGCGCGTCGCCTGCGGTGCGGGCGAACCCGACCGAGCCGTCGTGACCCCAGCTGCGGGGGTCGTTGAGCGTGGTCGTCACGAACGTCGCGAACACGGCCGGGTCCACGTGCACGCCCTGCTCCACCTCGACGCGCACCGGCACCGTCCGGGCACGCCGGGGTGCCGGCGTCGAGCCCGGGGGGACGACGAGCCGCCCGGTGCCGGTGGGCGGCACCACCCGGTCGCGCAGCCCCGCCAGCCGGTCGGCCGAGACCGACGCGGGCACGGCCGGCGTCGGGGTCCGGGTCGGCTGGGCGGCCGGGGCCGGGGCGCCCGCCGGGGCGGTGGGCTCCGGGTCGGAGCCGCACGCGGCGAGCAGCGAGACGATCACCGTCGCGGTCGCGACGAGGACGGCCGATCGCGTCGCCTGCACCGGTCCAGGATGTCAGGACAGGGCCGGGCCCGCGCTCCCGCACGGGCGGCCCGTGTCCTCTCTCGACCGATCCGCTACTGCTGCAGGAGCTTCCCGATCGCGTCGTGATAGGCGTCGATCGCACCCGGCTGGTGGGCCAGGACGACCTGGTCCGGGATCGCGGCGTGCTTGCTGACCTCGGTCGTCATCGACCGGTGGAACAGCGTCACACCGGAGCCGGGGGAGGAGAACGTGTACGCGATCGTGGTGACGCCCGGGAACCCGCCCGTGCCGTCGTGGTTCTGGGCGAGCAGGTCGATCGACTGGAACACCCACTTCGTGGGCCGGACCGCGGTGATCAGCCGCCAGGTGTAGCGGACGGGCAGGTCGCCGAGGACGCCCGACTCGCTCCAGGTGTCCCCGACCTGCAGCGGGAGGGTGTCGACGCCCTCGATCGCGCCGCTGCCGGGGTAGGCCTTCGGCCAGTTCCGCGGGTCGGTGACGACGTCGTAGATCGCCTCGGGCGACTCGGTGAACGCGGTCTCGGATGCGGTGCTGATGATGCCCATGCGGGTTCTCCTCCTCGGCAGGGGTCAGCGTGCGGTGGCGACGAAGTCCTCGCGCACCGGGTGCTCCATGTCGGTCTTGAGGTCGTCGAGCAGAATCGGGTTGACCAGCGGGACGCCGTTGCGGTCGAGGTACCAGCTGCTGCAGCCCCCGGTCCCCCAGACCGTCGCCGAGGCGCGCTCGCGGATCCCGGCGAGCAGCTCGGCGCTGCGCTCGGCGTCCGGGGCCAGCGCGACGTCCTCGGCGACGATCCGGTCGACCAGCTGCATCACGTACGCGACGTGCGTCTCGATGATCGAGAGCACCGACGCACTGCCGCCGGGCGAGAACGGCCCGTTGACCAGGAAGAAGTTCGGCATGTGCGGCAGCGCGACCGACTTGTAGTTCATCGGTACGTCGGCCCAGATCTCGTCGAGGCCGATCCCGTTCTCGCCGGTGACCTGCATCGGACGCAGGTAGGCGTCGGCGTGGAACCCGGTGGCCAGGACCAGCACGTCGAGCTCGTGCAGCACGCCGTCGGACGTGCGGACCCCGCCCGCCTCGACCCGTTCGATCCCCTCGGTGACGACGTCGACGTTCGGTCGCTGCACGGCGTCGTAGAACGTGCCGGAGATGACCAGGCGCTTGCAGCCGACCTCGTAGTCCGGGGTCAGCTTGGCCCGCAGCTCGGGGTCGCGGACCTGCGCCAGCGCGTCCTCGCAGACCTTGCGACGCTCCGCGGCGGCCTTCGGGTCGCCGGTGGCGGCGCGGCCGATCTCGTTGACCCACTCCTCGATCGAGTCGTGGTAGCGACGGCCGACGGCCGGGATGCGCAGCATCAGGCGCCGCCACCAGGGGATCTTCGCGTCGTGCATCGGGAAGATCCACTGCGCGGTGCGCTGGAACAGGTCCAGGTGCCCGACCCGCTCGGCCAGCGCGGCGGTGATCTGGGTGGCCGAGGACCCGGTGCCGATCAGGCCCAGCCGGGCACCATCGACGTCGACGGAGGTGTCCCAGCGCGAGGAGTGGAAGACCCGGCCGGCGAAGTCGTCGAGCCCGGGGATGTCCGGGGTCGAGGGGTGGTGCAGACGGCCGGTGCAGGACACGACGACGTCGGCGTCGATCCGCTCGCCGCCGGTCGTGGTGAGCTCCCAGGCGTGCCCGTCCCAGCGGGCGGAGGCGACCTCGACGCCGTAGCGGATGTGCCCGGTGACGCCGTACTTGTCCGCGGTGTGGTGGAAGTAGTCCCACAGCTGCGGACCGGAGGCGAAGCGGTGTGTCCACTTCGGGTTCGGCTCGAACGAGTAGCTGTAGTAGTGCGCGGGCACGTCGCAGGCGACGCCGGGATAGACGTTGTCGCGCCAGGTCCCGCCGAGCGTGTCGGCCTTCTCCAGGATCGTGAAGTCGGTCAGGCCGCGGTGGCGCAGCTCGATACCGGTGAGGATTCCGGCGACCCCGGATCCGATGACCACGATGCGCGGTGCGGCTGGCATGTCGACGACGACCTTCCTGCCCGACGGTGGCGGCTCGTAAGTGAACCGACGTTCAGCTTGCCACGATAGTGAGTGATGGTTCATCTTGTCCATGTGAGGTCGGACGCCGTGCGGAACCGTGAGCAGATCGTCGTCGCCGCGCGGGAGCTGGTCGCCCGGGACGGCGCGGACGTGCGGATGGACGACCTCGCCGCCCGCGCGGGAGTGGCCGTCGGCACGATCTACCGGCACTTCCCGACCAAGACCGCGCTGGTCGACGCGGTGGTGGAGGAGTCGGTCGGGCGGGTCGCCGAGCTCGCGGAGGAGGCGCTGCGACGGGCGCGGGACGGCGGGTCGGCCTGGGACGAGCTGGCCGGGTTCCTCACCGCCGTCGCCGACGGGTACAGCGCACGCCGTGCGGTCCGGCAGACGGTCGCCCTGCTGGGCATGGACGCCGAGCGGCACCCCGCCCCGGACGGCGGCGGCGCGGCGCGGGCGCTCGCGGCGATCGAGGCCCTGGTCGGCGACGCGCAGGCCGCCGGGGACATGCGCGACGACGTCACGATCGAAGACCTGTTCATGCTGCTCGGCCAGGCCCCCGAGCGCGACGACACCCGGCAGCGGTCCCGCTACGTCGAGATCGTCTCCGACGGGCTACGCCCCCGGCGCTGACCTGCGCAGCCGGTGCCACGGCCCGAAGCGCACGGGCAGTCCCGGCGAGCTCAGCACGCTGTCCGGGGCCCGGTCGATGCCCGGCACGCCGGCTGCGGCCGCGACGTCCTGTTCCAGGTCCAGCAGCTCGGCGGTGTGCAGGTCCCAGCGCGGGTGGTCGTTGGGCCAGCGGACCGTGCCGAGCGGGCGGCGGGTGTGCAGTGCCCAGCGGGCGGTCAGGAAGTGCGACAGCGGGTCCGGCTCGGCGATCGCGGCCCCGGTCCGCACGCGGGTCCGGCTGAACGCGCCGCGCGGGCCGGGGAACCGGCGCACCGTGCGGTAGGAGATCTCCTCGCCCTCGGCGACCCGGCCGTCGACCCGGCTGGGCGCCCAGTTGTAGGGCAGCGCGGCGACCCCGCGGGCGGCGAGCACCGGCAGGAAACGCTCCGCGTCCAGAGAGCGGAACACCACGCCGCGCCGGCCCTCGGTGTCGACCGAGTAGAGCCGGATGTTGGTCTCGGCGAACGAGCCCAGCCAGGGGATGCCGGGCAGCGGGCCGAACCCGAGCCGCTGCATCCGGAAGTGGATCAGCCCGACCCAGGTGCCGCCGTCGTGCAGGTCCGGTGTCGTGCCGGGCGGGAGCAGCGGTGCGACGACGTCCGGGTCGACCTTCCAGTGCAGGAACACCACGTCCGCCCAGTGCTGGTGCAGCAGCGCCCACCGCACGGGCTCCGGCGGGACGGGCCGGACCGGCTCCGGCCGGACGGACGTGCTCATTCCGGCGCGTCCTCCGGTCCCGGCACCCCGCGCCACGCGGCGCGGCGGCTCTCGGTGTCGCGATGGCCGTCCATCGACGCGACCCCGCGGCGCTGGGCGGAGGTCCCGGTCCCGGCGGCCACAGCGCGCTCGGCCTCGGCCATCTCGACGGTCGCGGTGATCTCGTCGGCGCCCTCGGGCAGCATCTGACGGTTGTCCTCGGGCTGCTTCGGCCGTCCGTCGCCACCGTCCCGGTCGGGCGAGTCGACGGGGGTGCCGGTGTTGAACCGCCCGTAGATCCCGAGGGCGAGCAGGATGCCGCCGACCACCAGGCTGAACACGACGTTCGACACCCGGAACGACAGCACGTTGAGCGACGTGTTCAGGATCAGGAGGTGCACGACGCCGGAGAGCACGAACAACGCGCCGATCGCCACGCTCGCGATCCACCCGAGCCGGCCGCCGCGGATCGCGGCCGCCATCAGGACGAGGCCGAGCACCACCGAGCCGCCCGAGAGCAGGACGTTCGTGGCCAGGCCCAGGATCGGCGTGCCGGTGGTGGAGAAGAAGTTGAGCTGGTCCGAGAACCCCAGCACACCGAAGATCAGCAAGCCGACGCCGAGCAGCCCGCTGCCGACCCGGTGCACCCCGGTCAGGCTCTGCGGTCTGCGGCTCTTCTGTGACGTCACGTGCCCCTCCGAATCGCGCCCGATGGTGCGGGCCGGAGATCCGGTCGCGGTGGCGCACTCCTGCAGGAGTTCCTTTCCTGCGACGCGTCAAACTGTGCGCGACGGCTCAGCGGCTCAGGTCGCGCCGGAGATCTCGGGATGGTTGTCCGGCCGGGCGGAGCGCGGGTCCAGCGGGTCGATCGTGGAGGGATCGGCCAGCCACTTGTCCGACGCCCGGTTGATCGAGCGGACGCTCGCGTCGGCCAGCGTGACCAGCGGGACCGCGAGCAGCGCCCCGGGGATCCCGGCGAGGATCAGCCCACCGGCGATCGGCAGCACGACGGCCAGCGGGTGCAGCTTGACCGACCGGCCGAGCAGCAGCGGCTGCAGGACGTAGCCCTCGATGTTCTGCACGAGCAGCAGCAGGCCCGCGACCAGCAGGGCGTCCACCCAGCCGCCGGTGACCAGCGCGATCAGGACGGCGACGATGCCGGTGACGACGGCGCCGAGGGTCGGGATGAACGCGCCGAAGAAGATCAGCGTGGCGAGCGGGACCGCGAGCGGGACGCCGATCAGCCAGAGCCCGACGCCGGCGGTGATCGCGTCCACGGCGGCGACCACGACGATCGCCCGGGTGTAGCCGACCAGCGAGGCGAACGCCCGCCGTCCGGCGATGTCGGTGCGGGTGCGGGCGGCCCGGGGGACCGCCGAGAGGATCCAGCGCCAGATCCGGCCGCCGTCGTGGATGAAGAAGGCCAGCACGAACAGGGTCAGCAGCGTTTCGGTCGCGATCTCGCCGACCGTGCCGACGGCGCCGAGCACGTTCGTCGCCAGCTCGGCCTGGTTGCGCTGCAGCGTGCTCAGGGCGCTCGAGGTGACGGCGTTGAGCTGCTGGTTGTCTACGTGCAGCGGTCCGTTGGACAGCCAGTTCTGCAACGCGACGAAGCTCTGTCCGAGTTGGGTGGACAGGTCGGGGAGTCCGTTGAGGAACGCCGCGACGACGAGCCAGAGGATCCCGCCGAACACGGCCAGGCCCCCGATCACCACGATCCCGGTGGCGACCGCGTGCGGCATGTACGGGACGCGCCCGACGAGCCGGGCCGCCGGGCTCAGCAGTGCGGCCAGGATCAGTGCGATCACCACCGGGATCACCAGCAGCGACAGCTGCGCGACGACCCACAGCAGTACCGCCACCGCGGCTGCCAGGAGCAGGCCGCGCCAGGCCAGGCCGGTGGCCAGCGCCAGCGCCGGGGGGATCTGCCGGGCGTGGGTGCCGTCCGGGGCGGTCGTCGGGAACGCACCGGCCTGGGCGGCGGGCAGCGCACCGGCCGGCCCGGCGAGGGCGCCGGGCGGCAGTCCGGGCCCGGTGTTCGGTGTGTCGCTCATGTGCTCGCCGTCCTGGTCCGCGTCCGGTGCCGCCGGTGCCTCCCGCGGAGGGGGCACCGGTGCCGATGGTCGCGGCTCGGTGGTCATCGTGGAACGTTAGGACACCCGAGCGGGTGATCGCAGAACATTGCCGTGCGTGCGGTCCGCCGCTCGTCGAGGATCACCCGCTCGCCGCGCCGAGCGGTACCGCGAGCCGGAACGTGGCGCCGTCGCCGTCGGGCGGGCAGATCAGGTCGCCGCCGTGCGCACGGGCCAGTCCACGTGCGATCGACAGGCCCAGTCCGGCGCCGCCGGAGTCGCGGTCGCGGGAGTCCTGCAGGCGGACCAACCGGTCGAAGATTCGTTCCCGGTCGGCGTCGGCGATCGGGGTCCCGGTGTTGCGGACGGTGACCCGGGCCTCGTCGCCGGCCCGTTCGAGCGTGACGGTGATCGTGCCGTCGGCCGGGGTGTGGCGGCGCGCGTTGTCCAGCAGGTTGGACAGGATCTGGGTGACGCGGACGGGGTCGACGTACGCCGGCAGCGGCTGCGTTCCGGTGACCGCGACGTCCAGGGCGGGTGCCAGGACCCGTGTCCGGTCTGCCTCGGTGGCGACGAGCCCGGCCAGGTCGGTGCCGGTGCGCTGCAGGGCGAGGCCCCCGTCGATCCGGGCGAGGTCGAGCATGTCCGAGACCAGCTGCGCCGCCTGCCGGGTCTCGCGCAGCAGGAGCGCGGCCCGTCGCTGCTGCCGCTCGTCGTCGGTGGACCGGCTCCCGATCGTCTCGGCGACAGCGGTGATCCCGGCCAGCGGCGTGCGCAGCTCGTGCGCGGCGTCGGAGAGGAAGCGACGGGTCCGGTCCGCCGACTCGCGGGCCCGGCTCTCGGCGTCCTCCAGGGCGTCGAGCATGTCGTCGAACGACGCGGCGGCGGCGCCGAGGTCGGTCCGCGGCCGGTCCGGGCGCAGCCGGGAGCCGCGGTCGCCGGCGGTGATCCGGCGGGCCAGGCCGGTCATCCGGTCCAGCGGCCGCATCGCGACCCGGACCGTCAGCGCGACCGCCACCAGGGCGAGCACGAGCGCGACCAGCGCGGAGACGGCGAGCACCGCACGCAGCTGGGTGCGGACGTCGGTGATCGCGGTGGTGTCGGCGACCAGGACCAGCTGCGATCCGTCGGGCAACGTGCGGGTGACGGTGCTGCTCGTCGCGTCCGGCGGGGTCGGGGGCCCGACGTCGTCGTCCGGTCCGGGCGGTCCGGGTCGCGGGGGTCCCGGCGCGCCGCTGGGCCTCGTCGCGCCCGGGTCGGCTTCCGGTCCCGCAGCCGGTCCGGGGGGAGGGGGGGAGGAGGACAGGCCGAGCGGGCCGAGGCCCGGGTCGCCGTAGCTGTCCCCGTCCGCCGTCACCACGCGCACCCGGATGTCCTGGCCCTGCAGCCGCGACACCAGCACCGGCGGCGCGGCGCCGCTCTGCGCGAGCTGCTCGGCCTGGGTGACCCGGTCGGACAGGCGCGTGTCGAGGTCGCGCCGCAGCTGGGCGCCCAGCACGACGTCGACCAGCACCCCGACCAGCACGAGCAGGACGGCGAACAGGCCCAGGACGGAGCCGGTGACCCGCCGCCGCAACGACGGGGTGGCGGTCCGGGAACCCGCCGTCCCGCTCACGTCGCGGGCCGCAGCGTGTAGCCGAGACCGCGGACGGTGTGCACGATCCGCGGGCCGTGCGCCTCGAGCTTGCGGCGGAGCCCGGAGACGTAGACCTCGACGAGGTTCGGGTCGTAGGCCTCGTAGCCCCACACCGCGCCGAGGATCTGGTGCTTGCTCACGGTCCGGTTGCGCTGCGCGGCCAGGTAGCCGAGCAGCCGGAGCTCGGTCGCGGACAGGTCGAGCACGACGCCGGCCCGGGTCGCGATCCCGGCGTCGGGGTCCAGCACCAGGTCACCGACCTGGATCGCCGACGGCATCCGCCCGCGTCGTCGCAGCACCGCCGCGATCCGGGACAGCAGCTCGTCGAGGAGGAAGGGTTTGATCACGTAGTCGTCGGCGCCGGAGTCGAGGCCGCGCAGGCGGTCCGGCAGCGCGTCGCGGGCGGTGAGCATGACGATCCCGGCGTCGCCGTGCTCGCGGACGACCGGGATCAGCTCGAAGCCGTCGCGCCCGCCGGGCAGCATCACGTCGAGGACGACCAGGTCCGGCCGGAACGAGTCGAGGAGGTCCTCCAGCGCGGAGCCGTCCACCCGCCCGCCGGCGACGTACCCGGCGTCGGCGAGCGCGTCCACGACGGACTCGCGGATCGCCTCGGAGTCCTCGAGCACCAGCACCCGCGGCGCGGTGCTCTGGGTCGGTCGTGCAGCCATGGGACCGAGCCTCCCCCTTCCTTGCTGAGCCGAACCTGAGCGATCACGGGGAACACCCCCACGACTCAGCTCCGGTTCAGGAACGCGGCGTCCTCTGGTCGATGTCCGGCGAACGTCCGGCCGGGTCCCGCCCGGCCGGCGCGACGCCCGCACGACGAAGGAGACGACGCATGAGCACACACGACGACAGCACCCGGCCGATCACCCCGGCCTCCGGCTCCGGCTCGGACGCACGGGTGTCCACCCCCGCGGCCCTCCCGTCCGGCACCCCCGCCGCCGATCCCGGTGCCGGACGGCGTCCGCGACGCGGCCGGTTCGCGGCCCTCCGCCGCCGCTCGTCGGTGCCGGTGGTCGCGGCCGCCGTCGCCGGGCTGCTGGTCGGCGGCGTGGCGACGGGGCTGGTGGTCGGCACGGCCGCCGCGGGCCCGGGCGGTCTCACCGGCATCTCCGCCGACGCCCCCACCCCGCCCGACGGTGGTCCCGCCGGCGGCCTCGCCGGTCCTGGAGGTGGCCCTGGTGCCGGTGGCCCCGGTGCCGGTGACCCGGCGGGTCCGGCCGGTCCGGGTGCCGGTGGGCCAGCCGCGCCGGGTGCGGCCGGGGGACCGCCCGCTCCGCCCGCCCCGGGCACCCCCGGCGGGCCTCCCGCCCCCGGTACCCCCGGCGCTCCGCCGGCTCCGGGCGCTGCCGGTGCCCCGGCGGCTCCCGCCGCTCCGGCGCCCGGCACGACCTCGCGGTGATCGTGGGAATCGGGCGGGGCCGGCCGTTCCCGCCCGGTTCGCCGGTGACCACCGGCGGTTTCCCGGTGCGTCGTAGGACCGGGGACGCCCCATGGCGCGGACGGTGACGACCGTCGTGCGCCGTGGCGGAGCGGGGCGCCGGTCCGGCACGATCCCGGTCGTGCCGCTCGCCGTTCTCGACTCCCTCGATCCGCCCGTCGTCCTGCGCCGCGCGGTGGCCGCCGACGTGGCGCCGGTGGTGGCCCTGCTCGCCGCCGACCAGCTCGGCGCGGGCCGCGAGTCCCACGCCGACGACGACCTCGCCCCCTACCTGAGCGCGTTCGCCGAGATCGACGCGGACCCGTCGCAGCTGCTCGTCGTGGCCGAGACCCCGGAGATCCCGGTGGCGGGGACGCTGCAGCTCAGCATCATCCCCGGCCTGTCCCGCCGAGGGGCGTCCCGCGCGCAGATCGAGGCGGTCCGGGTGCACGCCGACCTGCGCGGCCGAGGACTGGGCGAGGCCATGATCCGCTGGACGGTCGACGAGGCGCGCCGGCGCGGGTGCCGGCTGGTGCAGCTCACCACCGACAAGTCCCGCACCGACGCGCACCGCTTCTACGAGCGCCTCGGCTTCACGGCCTCGCACGAGGGCATGAAGCTCTCCCTCGACCGGTAGACCCACCGACACGACGAGACCCGCCGACCGTCGTGGTCGGCGGGTCTGGTCGTGCGCGGGAGGAGCGCGTCAGGACTTGACGGCCGCCTTGAGTGCCGCGGCCGCGTCGTCGACGATCCCGAGGCCGGCCGGTGTCGCACCGAGCGTCCACAGGAAGTCGTGCAGCATCCCGTCGTAGCGCCGGGCGGTGACGTCCACACCGGCCTCCGCCAGCCGGGTCGCGTAGGTCTCGCCCTCGTCGCGCAGCGGGTCGTACTCCGCGGTGGCGACGAACGCCGGGGGCAGCCCCGTGAGGTCGGCGGTGCGGCCGGGGCACAGGTAGCGGTCGCCGGCCGCGTCCTGGGCTCCGAGGTAGTGCGCCCAGAACCATTCCATCGACCCGCGTTCGAGCAGGTAGCCCGAGGCGTTCTCGGTGTAGGAGGGGGTGGAGAAGTCGAAGTCGGTGACCGGGAAGAACAGGATCTGCGCGGCCAGGGCGGGACCGCGACGGTCCCGGGCGGCCTGTGCGACCGAGGCGGCGAGGTGCCCGCCCGCGGAGTCACCGGCCACGGCGAGACGGGCCGCGTCGGCGCCGAGCGACGCGGCGTTCTCCGAGGCCCAGACGGTCGCGGCGTAGGCGTCGTCGAAGGCGGCGGGGTGCACGTGCTCGGGGGCGAGCCGGTAGTCGACGGACACGAAGACGGCCCCGGAGCGATTGGCCAGCATCCGGACCGGCTTGTCCACCGTGTCCAGGTCGCCGATCACCCAGCCTCCACCGTGGAAGTAGACGACCAGCGGCTTGGGGCCGGCACCGTCCGGTGTGTAGATGCGGACCGGGATGTCGCCACCGGGTCCGGGGATGGTGCGGCTCTCGACGGAGATCGGCTCGGCCTCGCCCTGCAGGTCCAGGAACCCGGCCGCGGCGGCACGTGCCTGCGGGACGGACATCTGGGGGAACGGCGGCATGCCGGCCTGCGCGAGCGCGTCGAGCAGTCCTTGGGCTTCGGGGTGCACGGGCAACGTTGCCTCCTGCGAACGGGAACGGGTCGAGGGCCGTGACACCGGCCACGGCCCTCGGGATCCTGCCACGCAGGGCGGCACCCGAGTGATCACCGATTCGACGTCACCCGGATGCCGCGACCTGCGGACCGAGGCGAGCCCGGTCCGCAGGCGACTGCTCACTCCTCGATCTTGAAGCCGACCTTGAGCCCGACCTGGAAGTGCTCCACGGAGCCCTCCTCCAGGTGCAGGCGGATCTCGGTGACCTCGGCCCAGTCGAGGTTCTTGAGGGTCTTGGAGGCGTCGCTGATGCCGGCACGGATGGCCGCGTCGACGCCTTCGGGGGAGGTGCCGACGATCTCGGTCACGCGGTAGGTGTTAGCCATGTCCCTTGTGTACCCCAGGCGTGACCTCACCGAAACACGGAAGAGCCCGGGGCGGACGTGCTCCGGGATCCTTTGTGGCGCAACAAGAAATCGAATACCGGCGGTCTTGTCCACAGGAAATCGAATTCCCGTTGACGAATGTGTGGTGTCGGCGAGCGGTCGTGGCCGCTCTTCGTTCTAATACCGACATGGGGGACCCGGTGCGTGGCGCAGTTCTCGACCGTCGTCAGGAGATACTGAGCGGAGCCGCCGAGGTCTTCAGCGAGTTCGGATATCACCGGGCCCGCATGTCGCAGATCGCCGGTTCGAGCGGAATCACCGGCCCGGCCCTGTACCGGCATTTTCCGGGCAAGGAAGCCCTGCTCGCGGCCGTGATCGAGGCGGGGACCGATGTCGTCGACGATCTTCTCCAGAAAGCCGTGACGGACGGTGGTGATGCCGCCGGGCTGCTGGACCGCACCATCTGCGGGCTCTCGCGTGCGGCTGTGGAGTACCACTACTTCGGCATCATTCTGCAGCGCGACGCGCGCCATCTGCCGGAGCCGGACCGCAGCAGGAGCGCCGCGCGGTGGACCGGGCTCGTCGACGAGTTCGCGACCAGGATCGGCGCGGTGCGTACCGACCTCTCGCACGACGACGCCGAGTTCCTGGGCCGCGCGATGCTGGCCGTCGCCGCGTCGCCGTCGACCTACCGGGTCCGCGGCGTTACCGACGCACGCCGGCGGCGCGTGCTGACCGGGATGCTGACGAGTGTCGTGAACGCCGACGTCGGGCGGCCCGCCCCCGACGCCGTCCGACGGCGGCCTCCGGACATCGCCGCGCTCGCCGACCGCGCCTCCCGGCGGGAGGCGATCATCGGGGTGTCGAACCGGTTGTTCCGCCGCCGCGGGTTCCACGGCGTGAGCATCGAGGACATCGCGGACGCGGCCGGCGTCACCGGCCCCACGGTCTACAGCTACTTCGACAGCAAGGCCGACCTGCTCGCCACGTCCTGTCACCGGGGAGCGGCGTGGCTCGAGCTGGAGGTCGAGAACGTCCTCGCGTGCGCCGACGATCCGTCCGGACGCCTCGACGGGGTACTGCGGTCCCTCGCCGGGTTCGCGATCCGCCACGGGGACACGATGGCGATGCTCGTACGGGAGGTGCCCAACCTGCCGCCCGACGGGGTGCGGATCGCCCGCCGCGACCGGGTCGACTACACCGCCGAGGTCGTACGCCTGGTGCGCGCCGAGAGGCCCGGGCTCGACGAGCCGACCGCGCGGATCCTGGCCCGCGGCTCCATCGCCGTCGTCAACGAGCTGGCGTGCGCCGGTCGGTACGGCAG
>NZ_SHKL01000001.1:1395000-1505000 GCF_004217185.1 Pseudonocardia sediminis
TTGCGCAGGTCGACCAGATGCACGTGGTCGGAGTTGAACGTCTCGTAGTAGCCGGTGTCCAGGCAGGGGCGCTTCGTGCCGTACGGGAAGCTCGTCGGGCACAGCGTCTCGGCGACCTCGGGGTCGTGCACCTTCGACCGGATCTTGTCCCGGACGAACCCGGCCGCGGTGTCGTTGGCCTCCTTGCTGGTCAGCGTGTCGGTGTAGGCCGTCAGCACGCCGACGAGGTTCCCCTGGTCCCAGCCCGCCTGATACTTCGCGGTCCGGTCGTGCTCGGAGACGTCCATCGCGGACTCGGTGGGAGCCGGAACCGGCACACCGAAGCCGGACGCCCGCTGCGCCGCGCGCCACTCCCGGTAGTTCTCCTTCATGTCCGCGACCTCCTGGGCCGCGAGCGGCCGGTTGCCGGCCGGCATGGAGAAGTTCGGGGTGCGCTGGAAGACCGTCATCTCACGGGCCTGCTCGGCCAGGATCGGGATCGACTGGATCCCCGACGAGCCGGTGCCGATCACGCCCAGGCGCATCCCGGTGAAGTCCACGCCCTCGTGCGGCCAGTGCCCCGTGTGGTAGGTCGGGCCCTGGAAGCGCTCGGCCCCGGGGACCTCCGGTGCCTTGGACACCGACAGGCAGCCCGTCGCCATGATCAGGAACTGGGTGTCGATCACGTCCCCGCCGCCGGTGGTCACCGTCCAGCGCTTGGACCTCTCGTCGTAGACGGCGCTGGTCACCCGGGTCTCGAAGGAGATGTCACGCAGCAGGTCGAAGCGGTCGGCGACGTGCTCGACGTAGCGCAGGATCTCGGGCTGGGTGGGGTACTTCTCGGTCCAGGTCCACTCCTGCTCGAGCTCGGGGGAGAAGGAGTAGGAGTACGACAGGCTCTCGACGTCGCAGCGGGCGCCCGGGTAGCGGTTCCAGTACCAGGTGCCGCCGACGCCCTTCGCGGCCTCGACGACGCGGACGTTCAGGCCGAGATCGCGCAGCGTCTTGAGCTGGTAGAGCCCGGACAGGCCGGCGCCGACGATCAGGGCGTCGAGCTGCCGGTCTTCGTCGGCCTCGGTCATCGTCGTTCTCCTCCCCGCGGCCGGTGGGGGCCGCGCACTGCGACGTTGCAGGGTCCCCTCGTCGGAGGGGACAGCGAGCCGACCGTATGACGGCGGACACACCGGCGTCACTACGGTGGACGAGTGAATCGGACGACCGTTTGGGAGGTGTGCTCGCCACGGGTGCCGACGCCTGTGCCGTCCGGGTCCCGGCGGCCCCGCGATAACGTCCGGGCGTGGACGCACGCGAATCCGGGAAGATCGCCCGACGCCTCGAGCCCCTGCACGCGATGGTCTATTTCGCGCCGGAGGCCGAGCCGCGCTACGTCGAGGCCGGTCTCGAGCCCGGGCGGATGAGCTACTTCGCCGGGCGCGCCGCTCCGATGGGCGCGGTGTCGGCGTCGGTCGTCACGGCGACGTTCTACAACTTCTCCGCCGAGCTGGTCGGCGCGTCGATCCCGCGGGCCTGGACCCTCGCCGACCCGGCGACGCTCGTCGCGGCCCGCTTCGAGATCGTCGACGCGGCGCTGCGCCGCCTGCTCGGCGACGACGGCGTCGCCTCCCCGGAGGTCGCCGAGGCGGCCGGGCTCGCCCGCAGCGCGGCCGAGGCGGCGAACCCCGACGGCCGCCCGCTGGCCGGTGGGCACATCGACCTCGCGTGGCCGGACGCGCCGCACCTGGTGCTCTGGCACGCCCTGTCGATCCTGCGCGAGCACCGCGGCGACGGGCACATCGCACTGCTCGTCGAGGCGGAGCTGTCCGGGCTGGAGGCGCTGCTCACCGCGACCGCCACCGGTACCGGGTTCCTGCCCGGCTTCGCCCGCGCCAGCCGCGGGTGGTCGCGCGAGCAGTGGGACGCCGGCGTCGCCGGTCTGCGCGAGCGCGGGCTGCTCGACCCGGACGCCGACCTGGAGCTGACCGCCGCGGGCGAGAAGCTGCGCGACCGGATCGAGGACGACACGCACCGTCTCGGCGCCGCACCGTGGACGGCACTGGGTGCCGAGGGCACGGCCCGCCTCGGTGAGCTGGGATCGGGGCTGGTCCGGACCGCACTGACCAACGGCGCATTCCCGGCCGAGGGCGTCTTCGCGCCGGCGAGCGGACGCACGCGCTGAGCGATCTTCCGGAGACGTACCAGGTGATCGACGGCACGTCTTGTTATGGTGGTCACGTGAGTACGCGCAGGCGGGCGATTACCCGGCGCGTCGGCTGAGCCAGGACGCCGACGCGCAGCGGTTCGCCGCGCGCTCCCGCCCGTCGCGGGACGGCGCCGATGCGGGACCTGGCCCGGTGGCCGACACCCGCTCCACCCCGGAGGTCCTCGTGACCAGCTCCACCCTCACCCGTCCCACCACCGCGACCCCCGCCGTCGAGGACTGCGCGCAGCTCGTCGTCGAGATCGGCGAGCCCGGCACCACGCTGGACGCGCTGGCCAAGGTCGTGACGATGCTGCGGGGGCGGCGCTGGGACGTCCGCGCCGTCGACGCGGACCTCGACGCCGGGGTCGTGCGGCTCTCGGTCCGGACCGACCGCGCCGAGCTGCTCGTCGGGCAGCTGCAGCGGGTCGTGGTGGTGGGCTCGGTCTCGCAGGGCTGAGCCCGGCTTCTCAGCTCGGGCTGAGGCCGGGGCCGCCGAGCGGGCTGACCTCGATGTACTCCGGTGCCGCGGCCAGCAGCTCGAGCACCGCGCCGAGACCGGCCTCGCCGAGGTCGCGGTTGAGCGCCTCGTCCGACGACGCGGCGTCGGCCCAGACCTCGGTGACCCAGACGGCGTCCGGCTCGTCCGGGGCCGCGTTGACGATGTAGGCCTGGCAGCCCGGCGCGTCGGCCATGCCGTCGGCGACCTTCAGCAGGGCCTGCGCCAGCTCGCCGCCGCGCCCGGGCTGGGCGGTCATCCGCACGTAGCGGCCCACCCGTTCCGGGCCCGGCCGGGGCGCGCCGTTGGGTCCGCTCTCACCGGGGGTCGTGTCCACGCCCCCGACCGTAGCGCCGCCGCCCGGCCCGGCACCGATCAGCCCACGGGCGGGGCGGGTTCGGCGACGACGGTGTCGGCATCGGCGTCGAACCGCTGGATGCGCGGGTCGGCGTCGTCGCGGGCCGGCCAGCCGGGGTCGCCGGTGGTGGCGAAGCGGACCCAGGCGCGGTGCATCCGCTCCGACAGCTCGGCGGGCGGCTTCTCACCGGGCAGCCCGTCGGGGGCGGCGGCGCGGTCCAGGGTGCCGAACACGAACGGCAGCTCCAGGGCGTGACAGGCGCCGAGACGGCCGTCGCACGCGGGCGAGCGCCACGCGAACTCGTAGCCGAACGACCGGCCGGTGTGCGCCGCCAGCACGCGCCGGGTCGGACCGGCGAACACCAGCTCGGTGAGCACCCGGGCGTAGCGCTGCCCGGGTGTGCCGTCACCGGCGCCGTCCATCAGGGCCTCGGCGTCCGGGCGGACCGTCCCGAGCGCGGCGCGCGCCTGCTCCTCGGTCAGCACCTCGAGCAGCCCGGTCGGTGCGAAGTAGAGGTTCATCTCCTCGGAGTTCGACCCGGCGAGGACGTCGATGCCGGCCGACGCGCCGTCGCGCAGCGCGTCCAGGGGCGAACGGGGGAGGACGTCGTCGCCGAGCACCGGCATGAACACGCCGATCCCGAACCCGGGGTCGCTGCCGTCGGGTTCGCGCAGGTCACCACGACCGCCCGGTACGTCCACGGTGCCCTGGGCCGCGACCAGGTCGGCGACCGGACGGGCCCGCAGCGCGTCGGCGTCGGCCGTCATGCCCAGCTCGCCGCACAGCAGGTCGCGGAACGACGTCGTCCGGTCGGGGCCACCGCGGGCCATCTCCGCGCCGCCGGACTGCAGGATCGCCCGGCGGAACAGACCCGCCGAGAGCGGTGAGCCGAGCAGTACCCCGACGCTCATCGCGCCCGCGGACTCGCCGAACACCGTGACTTGCTCCGGGTCGCCGCCGAACGCGGCCGCGTTGTCGCGCACCCACGCCAGCGCCGCCAGCTGGTCACGCAGGCCGACGTTGGTCTCCCCGCCGGGCAGCGGCAGGAAGCCCTCCGCGCCGAGGCGGTAGTTCACCGAGACCAGCACGACGCCGGAGCGGGCGAACGCCTCGCCGTCGTAGACCGGGGCGGCCGCCTCGCCGGCGACGAACGCGCCGCCGTGGACGAACACCATCACCGGCAGCCCGCCCGCGGCCGGGTCGGGGGTCCAGACGTCGGCGGTGAGGTAGTCCGACCCCGGACGCCAGCCGGTGCCGATCACCGGGGTCATGTCCAGCCCGCCGGCGATCGCCCGGACCGGCTGCGGGGCGTTCGGGCCGGGTTCGCCGCCGGCCTCGCGGACGCCGTCCCAGGCCGGTGCGGGGGCGGGCGCGGCGAAGCGCAGCGGACCCTCGGGTGGCGCGGCGTAGGGGACGGACCGGAAGCGCACCACGGGCTCGGAGCCGGGCGGGCCGTCGATGCGGATCCCGCGGACCCGACCCGCGGTGGTGCGGACGACGGGTGCGGCCGAGTCGGTCATACGTCTCCTCCGTGCTGTGGGGTGGTCGGGGAACGGGTACCGATCGGGGCCGTGGGTGGCGCCGATCGGTACCCGGGAACCGATCACGTCCGCTCCGGTCTACTCCTCGCCACCGGCGCTGTCCGCCCCCGATCGGGTCGAGGACCGGAACTGTCCGCGATCCGCGCCATGATGACCGGTGTGAAGGAGACATCGGCCCGGTTGCTGCGGCTGCTCGGACTGCTGCAGGTGCCCCGGGAGTGGACCGGCACGCTGCTCGCCGAACGCCTGGACGTCGACGTCCGGACGGTGCGCCGCGACGTCGACAAGCTGCGCAGCCTCGGCTACCCCGTGCACTCCACACCGGGCGTGACCGGCGGCTACAAACTCGGCGCGGGGGCGTCGCTGCCGCCGCTGCTGCTCGACGACGACGAGGCGGTCGCCGTCGCGGTCGGGCTGCGGACGGCGGCCGGCGGCACGGTCTCGGGCATCGAGGAGACGTCGATGCGCGCCCTGGTCAAGCTGGAGCAGGTGCTGCCCAACCGGCTGCGCCGCCGGGTCGCCGCACTCGGCGCGGCGACCGCGACGCTGGCCAACCGCGGCCCGACCGTCGACGCCGACGACCTCTCCGCCGTCGCCGCGGCCTGCCGCGACCACGAACGCCTGCGCTTCGACTACACGACCTCCGGCGGCGACTCCGCGCGCCGGGTGGTCGAGCCGGTCGGGATGGTGCACACCGGGCGTCGCTGGTACCTGGTCGCGTGGGACACCGACCGGGACGACTGGCGGACGTTCCGGGTGGACCGGATGACGCTCAAGCTCCCGGCCGGACCCCGCTTCCCGCCGCGGGAGCCGCCGGAGGGCGGGGCGGCGGAGTTCGCCCAGCGCGGGATCAGCACCGGCGCCTACCGCTACCGGGCACGGGTGCGGATGCACACCTCCGTCGAGGAGCTGGCGGAGTGGGTGACCCCCGCGACGGGCACCCTGGAGCCGATCGACGAGCACACCTGCATCTTCGTGACCGGTGCGAACAGCCTGGACACCCTCGGCGTGTGGCTGGGCGCGTTCGGCGTCGACTTCGACGTGCTGGAGCCGCCCGAGCTCGTCGAGCACCTGCACGTGCTGGCCGCCCGGTTCACCCGCGCCGCCGGCCCCGGCTCCTGAGCGCAGGGATCAGCTCAGGGGGACGACGACGATCCGGTCGTCGTCCGGGCCGGGGGAGCCGCGGCCGTCCCGGTTGCTGGTGGTGACCCACAGTGCGGAGCCGTCGGGTGTCGCGGTGACGGCGCGGATCCGGCCGAACTGCCCGTCGAGCAGGGCCCTCGGTTCCCCGGCCGCGCCGTCGGCGGTCAGCGGGATCTGCCAGAGCCGCTCCCCGCGCAGTGCGCTCATCCAGAGCGCTCCACCGGCCGCGGCCATCCCGCTGGGGGAGGCCTCGTCGGTGGGCCAGGTGAGCAGCGGGTTGGTGAAGCCCTCCCGGTCGTCGACGCCCTCGACGTCGGGCCAGCCGTAGTTCGCGCCCGGTGTGATCAGGTTGAGCTCGTCGACGGTGTTCTGGCCGAACTCGGCGCCGTAGACCCGCCCGCCGGGGCCGAACGCGATGCCCTGCACGTTGCGGTGCCCGAGGCTCAGGACCGGGGTGCCGAACGGGTTCCCGGGCGCGGGTGCACCGTCGGCGGTGACGCGCAGGATCTTGCCGCCGAGGTCGTCGCGGTCCTGCGACGGGCTGCGCTGCCCGGCCTCGCCGGTGCCGATGTAGAGCATCCCGTCCGGGCCGAACGCGAGGCCACCGCCGTTGTGGACCGAGCCGGAGTTGATCCCGTCGACGAGGACGCGCTGGGCGGCGCCGTCGACCGTGCCGTCGGGCGCGACGGTCAGCGCGACGACGCGGTTGTCGGAGCCGGAGGTGTAGTAGGCGGCGACGGTCCGGTCGGTGGCGAACCCCGGGGACACCGCGATGCCGAGCAGGCCGCCCTCGCCGCGGGCCTGCACGCCGGCGACGGTGCCGACCGGCGTGACCTCGCCGGACGGCGTGACGCGCAGGATCCGGGCCGTCTCGCGTTCGGTGACCAGCGCGTTCCCGTCCGGGAGGAACGACACGCCCCACGGGACCTCGAGACCCGACGCGATCGCCCGCGGGGTTCCGGCCGTCGGCTGCGCGGTGAGCTGCTCGGCCGGTGCCGGGGCCGCCGACTGCGCCTGCCCGGTCGGGGCCGCGGCACTCGGTGCGGGTGCTCCTCCGCACCCGGCCAGCAGCGCGACGAGCCCGGCGACGGCCACGACCTGGCGCAGCGGAAGGTGCATAACGGACACGGTACCGAGATCGGTGGGGACGGCGGTCGCACCGACGTCGTGCCCCCGCCGGTGAGATGACGCCGGTGGCCCTCCGGCACGGCCGGACGGGGATGAGCGTCATCTCACGTGTCCGTCGACGACCGTCCGGCGACCCGGGCACGGGCGCGTCCGGGCCGACGGCACACTGGTGCGGTACGGGACGGGATCGGAAAGGGACCGGTGTGAGCGTCGATCACCTGCTGCAGACGATCCCGCCGCTGGTCGTCTACCTGCTGACCGGTCTGGTGATCGGACTGGAGAGCCTGGGCATCCCGCTGCCCGGCGAGATCGTCCTGGTCAGCGCCGCGCTGCTGTCCTCGCGACCGGAGATCGACGTCCACCCGCTCTGGGTCGGGGTGGCCGCCACGACCGGCGCGATCATCGGTGACTCGATCGGCTACGCGATCGGGCGCCGTTACGGCATGCCGCTGTTCGGCTGGCTGGGCCGCCGGTTCCCGAAGCACTTCGGTCCCGGGCACGTTGCGGTGGCCGAGCGGCTGTTCGGGCGCTGGGGCATGGGGGCGGTGTTCTTCGGCCGGTTCATCGCGTTGCTGCGGATCTTCGCCGGGCCGCTGGCCGGGGCGTTGAAGATGCCGTACCCAAAGTTCCTCGTCGCCAACGTCCTCGGCGGGATCTGCTGGGCCGGCGGCACCACCGCGGGGGTCTACTACCTGGGGATCGTCGCCGAGACCTGGCTCAAGCGGTTCTCCTGGGTCGGTCTGGTCGTCGCCGTCCTCGGTGGGCTGGGCGTCGCCCTGTGGACACGCAAGCGCACCCGGCGGATGGTCCGGGAGGCCGAGGGCACCGAGCCCGCCGCTCCGTAGCGGCGGGTCAGACCTCGGCGGTGATCCGCCCGACCGGGACCCCGTGCCCGAGGACGTCGATCCGCCCCAGCTCCGTGACGGCGTCCGAGCCGGCGCCGATCCGCTCCACCGCGGACGCGACGATCGCCGGGATCGCGCGCGACGAGCCGTCGAGGACCTTGAGCGCGAGTGCCCGCCCGTCCGGCAGGGCGCCGGCGAACACGCCCTCGGCGCCGTCCTTCGCGACGAGGCCGGGCACGGTCTCGCAGAACCGGGTCACCGGACGTCCGGTGCCGCCGAGCCACCACGGGTGCGCCCGCACGGCGGCGGCAACCCGGCCCTCCGGCGTCTCCGGGCCGGCGACGGCGATCCGGGCGAACGCCCGCGCCAGCCCGGTCGTGGTGGACGAGAACAGCGGTGCGCCGCAGCCGTCGGTCGTGACGTGCTCCGCCCCGTCCCCGGTGAGCTCGTCGACCGTCGAGCGGATCAGCTTCTGCAACGGGTGCGACGGGTCCCGGTAGCCCTCGGTCGGCCACCTGGCGGCGACGCAGGTGGCCAGCATCGCGGCGTGCTTGCCCGAGCAGTTCTGCGCGATCGGCGACGGCGCCTTCCCGGCGGCCCGGAACGCCGCCGCCCCGGCCTCGCCCAGGGGGACGTCCGGTGTGTTGTCCAGCGCCGACTCGTCGAGCCCGGCGCCGGACAGGATCCGGCGGACCCCGTCGAGGTGCTCGGGCTCCCCGCTGTGGCTCGCCGCGGCCAGCGCCAGCAGCTCGCCGTGCAGGTCCAGCCCGGCCCGCAGCATGGCGACCGCCTGCACCGGCTTGAGCGCCGAGCGCGGGAACATCACCGCGTCCGGGTCGCCGCGCCGCTCGGAGACGGCGCCGCCGGCGTCGAGGAGCACGAGATGTCCGAGATGTACCGACTCGACCAGGTCCCCCCGCACGACGTGGGCCAGCGGGCGGGCGTGCTCGTCGATCGTCACGCCTGCGACGCTAACCCCCGGTCCTCGACCCCGCCGCGAGCAGGGCGGGCGAGAGCGACGGCGGGTTCGGGCCGTAGGCGTTGCGCCGCGCCGAGCGGCCCCGCACGGCCGGGATCCGGGTGAGCCAGCGCAGGAACGCCGGCGGGGTGATCGGGCGTCCGCGCTCGCGGGCCTTCGCGACCTGGCGCTCCACCCGGACCTGCGCGTCCTGGACCCGGCGGATGGCCGGCTCCCGGTCGGTCTGGATCCCGGCCAGCACGTCCTCGCCGGGGGTGCCCGCGCGCAGGGCCGGGACCAGCCGGTTCGCCGCGGCCACCGCGTCCTGGCAGGCCATCAGGATGCCGTTGCCGCCGACGGGGGAGATCACGTGCGCGGCATCACCGATCAGCAGCAGCCCGGGCGCGTGCCAGCGCGGGACGCGGGAGATGTCCACCGAGAGCAGCGTCGTGTCGTTCATGTCCGTGAGCAGGTGCACCCGGTCGGCCAGCCATGGCACCTGCTCGGCGACGAACCGGCGGATCGGCTCCACCCCGGCCTCGCGCACCGCCGCGATCCCGCCCTTGGGCAGCGAGTAGCCGACCTGCCAGCGGCCCGGACCGCTGATCAGGCCCAGGTAGTGGTGCTCGCCGAAGTAGAGGTCGACGTCGGCGTCGTCCGGGTCGTCGTCGTGGTGGGGGAGGGTGAACCACAGCAGGTCGGTCTGGGCGCCCATCGACTCCGCCGTCATCGCGGCCAGCCGCCGGATCCTGGAGAACCGCCCGTCCGCGGCGACGACGAGCTCGGCCGCCAGCTCGTGCTCCTCGGTGCCGACCCGGTAGCGGACGCCGGTGACGATTCCGGCGCCGTCGGTCACCAGCCCGTTGACGGCGGCCCCCGTGCGCAGCTCGAAGCCGGGGAGCTCGGCCGCCTCACGGGCGAGGAAGTCCAGGAACCGGGCCTGCGGCATCAGCGCGACGTAGTTGAACCGCGAGTCGACCCGCCCGTAGTCCGAGGTCGTGACCGTGCCGCGCGGGGTGTGGAAGCGGAACCAGCGCGCCCGCACGTGCGGCAGCTCCAGGAGCCGGTCGGCGAGCCCGAGCCGGTCGAGCTGCTCGAGCGTCCACGGGTGCAGCGAGTCGCCGCGGAAGTCGCGGTCGAAGTCCTGGTGACGCTCCAGCAGCGTGACCGGCAGACCGGCCCGGGCGAGCAGGTAGGCGAGGAGCATGCCGCCCGGCCCGCCACCGACGACGACGGTGCGGCCGGGGACGGGCGGGGTGTCGGTCATGTCGCCACTATAGCTCGTTCATCAAGTATCTTGCTCATCAAGATGATGGCGGGACGAGCGGGCGCCGGCAGACGAACAGCCGCGCCGGGGGCGGGTTGAGCCAGACCGTCGCCGTCTCCACCACCTCGTCGAACACGTCGCCCAGGGCGCCGCGCAGGTCGCGGACCCGGCCCGGCAGCGCCATCCACGTGGTGATCGTGCTGAACGCGCCGTCCGGGGCCAGCCGTCCGGAGATGTCGCGCAGCAGGGCCCGGCGCTGCGCCGCGGGGAACAGGGCCCAGGGCAGCGAGCAGATGACGACGTCGACGGTGCCGATCCCGGCGTCGTCGAGGATCGTGGTGAAGTCGAGCGCGTCGCCGTGGACCAGCTCCAGCCAGGGCCGCGAGGTCCGCAGGTGCGCGACCAGGTCCGGGTCGATCTCCACGGCGAGGTGGCGTGCGTCCGGCGCGAGGCGGTCGCGGATCGGGTCCGACATCGCGCCGGTCCCCGCGCCGAGCTCGACGACGGTGCTCGACGAGCCCCGCGGGATGACCTTCGCGATGTCGCGCGCCAGCCGGGGGCCGGTGACGAACGGTGTGGCGAGGAGGTCCGGGCGCCGGATCGCCCGTCGCAGGAACGTGAGGTGGTCGGCGCGCGTCATGACCGACATCGTTGCGCCTCGGACGTCCGGGGTCGCAGCCGAGGCGATGATCGTCACCCGGCGGTACGGCTCAGCCGACGACGACGGCGCGCTCCCGGATCCGGTCCCACTGGTCGACCGGGATCTCGACGTGGCTGAACACGTCGTCCACGGCGGCGAACGGCACTCCCGTGACGCGGCGGGTCTCGACGATCCGGACGGCGATCGCGGGGTCGATCCCGCACGCGTCGGCGATCACCAGGGGTGGTGCCGAGTTGAGGTCGACCAGCCCGCCGTCGTCGAAGGTGCGCGGCAGGTCCGGACGTCCGATCCGCAGCTCACGGGCCATCGACGGGTCGCGGGCGAGGATCCGCCGGGCCTCCTCGCGGCGCCGCCGCGCGGCCAGCACGACCCCGACCGCCTCGTCCGGCGGGCGGGTCGCCGACCACACCTGACGCCGGACGGCGGTCACGTGCACCAGCGCCACGATGATGATCGTCAGGATCAGGAACCCGCCCCAGGGCGTGGGTCGCTCGGACGCGGGCAGCGCCGAGCTCGTCGACGCCACCGAGCTGAGCACCAGGGCGAGTACGACGGCGGCGGTGTAGAGCGCGGTCCAGACCCAGCACAGCCGCGCCCGGGCACCCCGCATCCGGATCGCGGCGTGGGCGAACGGGACGGGGGAGAGCATGCCGAGGGACACGGCGATCACGACGTAGTACCAGCGGTTGCCGTAGGAGGCCGGTGCAGTGGTCCGGGACGTGTCCGTCGTCATGGGACGAAGGGTGCGTGGCGCCGTGGGACGAGGGCAACGATCCGGGGGCGACACCCACAGAATTGTGGAGAGGATCCGCCCGAAAGAGACCGGGACCGGAAACGAGAACTGCCCGCGAATTGCTTCGCGGGCAGTTCCTGTCTCGGTGCGCCGTCAGGGATTCGAACCCCGAACCCGCTGGTTAAGAGCCAGCTGCTCTGCCATTGAGCTAACGGCGCATATTCAGATATGTCGTGCTAGTCGCATCGAATCCCTTGTGATCGCGACCCGGAGAACATTAACATGTCCTGTTCCGGGTTCGATCACCGGGGTGGCGACCGGGTGAGTGACGGGACTTGAACCCGCGGCCCCCTGGACCACAACCAGGTGCTCTACCGACTGAGCTACACCCACCATGCCTACCGGCCTCTCGACCGGCGTGCCGGATAAGCTTAACCGGCCGCCCGCGACCGGTGCGAGCGGGTACCGGTCACGACTCTCCCGCAGGTGGGGCGGCCACTCCGGCCACCTCGGCGGCCGCGGCCTGGGCCTGCTCGGTGCTCGGTCCGGGCGGGGCGACGAACAGCGCGCGGCGGTAGTAGGCCAGCTCGCGGATCGACTCGCGGATGTCGGACAGCGCGCGGTGCGCCAGGCCCTTCTCCGGCTTCGCGTAGAAGATCCGCGGGAACCAGCGGCGGGCGAGCTCCTTGATCGAGCTGACGTCGACCATCCGGTAGTGCAGGTGCTTGTCCAGCTCCGGCATGTCGCGGGCCAGGAACGCCCGGTCGGTGGCGATCGTGTTGCCGGCCAGCGGGGCGGTGCCCGGGTCCGGTACGTGCTGGCGCAGGTAGTCCAGCACCATCTTCTCGGCCTCGGCGATCGTGACCGTCGACGCGCGGACCTCCTCGGTGAGCCCGGACTTGGCGTGCATGTTGCGTACGACCTCGGGCATCCCCTCCAGCTCGGCCTCGGTGCAGGAGATGACGACGTCGACGCCGTCCCCGAGCACGTTCAGCTCGCCGTCGGTCACCAGGGCCGCGATCTCGATCAGGGCGTCACGCCCGAGGTCGAGCCCCGTCATCTCGCAGTCGATCCACACCAGCCGGTCGGTCATTCGCGCAGCCTAGGTGAGAAAGGGCCGGTCCACGGGGTGAGCCGCGCGGCCACGGACGGTGGAAATGCCCTAGCCTCTGGACCCGTGGCCGAGAACACCCCAGCTCAGACCATCGCCGCCGGGTACGCGACCGAGGGCTCGGCCCTCGAACTCGGCACCGTGCTCGTCGACGGCGTCGTGGATCCGGCCGCGAAGGTGCGGATCCCGTTCGCGACGCTGAACCGGCACGGTCTCGTCGCCGGCGCGACCGGTACCGGCAAGACCAAGACCCTGCAGGGACTGGCGGGCCAGCTCTCCGACGCCGGCGTCCCGGTGCTGCTCGCCGACGTCAAGGGGGACCTGTCCGGTCTCGCACGGGCCGGTGAGCACAACCCGAAGGTCGACCAGCGGGCGACCGACACCGGCGACGACTGGACGCCGACGGCGTACCCGGTCGAGTTCCTGTCGCTGGGGGAGAAGAGCGCGGCCATCCCGATCCGGGCGACGCTGACCCAGTTCGGCCCGATCCTGCTGTCGAAGGTCCTCGACCTCAACGACACCCAGGAGTCGACGCTCGGCCTGATCTTCCACTGGGCCGACCAGCGCGGGCTGCCGCTGCTCGACACCAAGGACCTGCGCGCCGTCATCCAGCACCTGACCTCGGACGAGGGCAAGGCCGAGCTCAAGGGCATCGGCGGGGTGTCGGCGGCGACGGCCGGGGTCATCCTGCGGGCGCTGGTCAACCTGGAGGCCCAGGGCGGCGAGGCGTTCTTCGGCGAGCCGGAGTTCGACCCGGCCGACCTGCTGCGGGTGGTCGACGGCAAGGGTGTGGTCTCGCTGCTGGAGCTGGCCGAGCAGTCGGCCAACCCGAAGCTGTTCTCGACGTTCCTGATGTGGCTGCTCGCCGAGCTGTTCGAGGAGCTGCCCGAGGCGGGTGACCTGGACAAGCCGAAGCTGGTGTTCTTCTTCGACGAGGCGCACCTGCTGTTCAACGACGCGTCGAAGGCGTTCCTGGAGCGCATCGAGCAGACCGTGAAGCTGATCCGGTCCAAGGGCGTCGGCGTGTTCTTCTGCACCCAGCTGCCGACCGACATCCCGAACAACGTCCTGTCCCAGCTCGGCGCCCGCGTGCAGCACGCGCTGCGGGCGTTCACCCCGGACGACCAGAAGGCGCTGACGAAGACGGTCAAGACCTACCCGACTTCCAAGGTCTACGACCTGGAGGAGGCCCTGACCTCGCTGGGCACCGGCGAGGCGGTGGTGACCGTGCTGTCCGAGACCGGCGCCCCGACGCCGGTGGCCTGGACCCGGCTGCGGGCCCCGCGCTCGCTCATGGCCGCGATCGGGCCGGAGGCGGTCACCGAGGCCGCGCACGCGTCGCCGCTGTGGGCCAAGTACGGCGAGACGGTGGACCGCGAGTCCGCCTACGAGACGCTGACCGGGCGGATGGCCGCCCAGCAGCAGGCCCAGGAGCAGCAGGCCCCGCCGGCTCCGGCGGACGCACCGCCGCCCCCGCCGCCCCCGGCCGAGGAGCAGGGCGGCTCGAGCTGGTTCAGCGACATCATCTCCTCGCCGGCGGCGAAGTCGTTCATGCGCTCGGCGGCCAGCGCGGCCGGGCGGGAGATCACCCGCAGCCTGTTCGGTACGCGCCGGCGTCGCTGAGCTCAGCTCTCGGCCGCGGTGTCCGGGCCCGGGCGCAGGAAGGCCGGGACCGTGCGGGCCCGCGAGCGCTGCGTGACCAGCAGCGTCACCGCGGCGACGACCTGCAGGCCGAGGAACGCCCAGGCCACGACGGTGGGGACCGCACCCAGCCCAGCCGGGAGCAGGATCAGGGCGATGATCGTGGTCGCGGCGATGACGATGTTCGGCCGGGCGAAGCCGACCGCGTCGCCGACCGCTTGGCGCACCCCGAGGGTGTGCACGACGACGAGGCGGACCGCGGCCGCCGCGAGCAGGATGCGCAGCGCCCCGGCCAGGTAGGTGTAGTTCGGCCCGAAGATCGCCAGCAGCGGCTCCGCCAGCAGCGCGCCGACGGCCAGCGCGGGCAGGAACAGCACCAGCAGCCGTCGCAGGGCGGTGCGGGCGAGCTCGGTGCTGCGGTGCGGTTCGCGGGCGACGGTCCCGGCCAGCGAGCTGACGAAGTACGTCGCCACGATGTCGATCACCGTGATGGCCTGCCAGACGATGAAGAACCCGCCGCCGACCTCCGGCCCGAACCGGAACGTGACCACCAGGGGCACCTGGCTGTAGAGCAGGGCCAGGCCGAGCGTGCCGACCCAGGTCGGGCCGAGGAACGCCAGGACCTGACGACGTCCGGGCAGCGCCGACGGCGCGCTCGTCGCGGCCCGGGAGCGACGCCCCGCCAGCACGACCGCCGCGACGCCGAACACGACCGCGCACAGCGTGATCGGACCGGTCCACGCCCAGACCAGGTCGGTGGAGGCGACGCCGGCGCCCAGCACCAGCAGGATGACGATCCGACCGGCGCCCAGCACGAGGTTCCGCGCGACCGACCACCACGGGCGCTCCAGCGCGACGAACGCGAAGTCCGTCAGGTGCAGGATCCCCCAGCCGATCGTGGCCAGGGCGAACAGCGCCACCGCCGTCGGTCCGCCGCCGGCCGCGGACAGGATGATGTCGGCACCGGGCAGCAGGAGGTAGACAGGCGCGACGACGGCGCACGCGACCGCCGCGGCCAGGAAGCTGCGGGTGATCACGGCCGTGGTGCGGCGCCCGGCCGCCGGGACCCAGCGCATCAGCGCGACGCCCAGGTTGAACTCGGTCAGCCCGGCGACCAGCAGGAACGCCGACACGAACGCCGAGACCTCACCGATCGTCGTCGGCGAGACCAGCCGGGCGGCGATCACCCAGGTGAGCATCCCGGCGACGGCGCTGAGCCCGGCCGACGCCGACAGCGCGATGCCGTCGGACCAGGAGCTGTCCTTCGGGGCGGTGACGGTGGTGGCGTCGTCGGACGGGGTCTCACCCGGGTCGGGCGGTGGACCGGACATGGGTGCAGACCCCGATCAGGGTTCGACGCGTCCGGCGTCCCGTGTGCGGGGGCCGGACCACCGACGGTAGAGCAACCCGCGGTCAGGGGCTCTGCGTCGAATGCCCGCCGGGGACGAACGCGTCGAGTGCCGAGGGGGTGGTGGAGCGGGCGAGGTCGACGGCGACGGCCGGGTCGACGTCGAGGATCTCGTAGGCGCCGGCCCCCGCGCCGGTGATCGCGTCGAGGGTGACGACGCCGGCACGGCGCTGGAAGACGCTCTGCCGGATCCGCCAGCCGATCACGCCGTCACGCTGCAGGGCGACCGTGCTGCGGACCAGCGAGCCCTGCCGGGAGACGAGGAACCGTTCGTCGAGGCGGTTGCCCAGCGAGCGGTAGCGGTCCAGGGCGAGCAGCACCCCGATCGGCAGCAGCACCAGCGAGACCGGGCCGAGCCAGGCCAGGTCCCACACCCCGCCCAGCACCCACGCCGCGGCGATCACGACCAGGGCGGGCACGACGGCGCGGGTCAGCCGCCGGGTGCGCGCGGCCACCGGGTGCGCCCGCAGCGCGACGTCGGTGACGGGCTCGGACGAGCGCATCGCGACGGCCGCGACCTCGTGCGCGTGCGCGGCCGGGACCGGCGGCTGCAGCGCGCCGCCGCCGCCGTCGCTGCCCTCGGACCCGCCGAGCCCGACCGACAGCGCGCCGGCCTGCGCGCCGCGCCCGACGAGCCGGACCAGCAGCGGCTCGGCCACCGTCACGCCGCGCAGGCGCTGCTCGGAGACCGACAGCGACCGCTGGGTGAGCAGGCCGCGGCGGACCCGCAGCGTGCCGTCGGGCTCGCGGGTGAGCCGGAAGTTCCACCAGCGCTCGGTGAACAGGACCAGGGCGCCGGCGACGAGGACGAGGAGCAGCAGACCGATCCCGACCCCGATCGCCGCCCACAACGGTGCGGTGGACAGCTCGCCGGTCGCGGTGCTCACGCCGGGCAGGGTCCGCGGGTCGATGTCGGCCTCGTTGACCAGGTTCCAGCCGGCCGCGGCGAGGGCACCGACGGCGGCCAGCGAGGACACCGTCAGCGGGGCGTAGCGCAGCGACGACCAGCTCAGGCGGTCCAGCTCGATCGGCTCGGTCGCGGTGACGTGCTCCGTCTCCGGGGTCCGGGTGGCCGGGGGTCCGGTGGCCGGTGCGTCGGACGCCGGGGCGGGGACGGCGAGCAGCTCGCGTCGCAGGCGCTCGGCCTCGGCGCCGGAGACGGCGTCCAGGTCGAGCCCCTGCCCGTCCTTGCCCGCCGTCGACGACTGGCCCGCGCCGACCTTCACGACGCTGAGACCGAACATCTGGTGCAGGAACGTCGAGGTCAGGTCGACGGTGCGGATCCGGTCGCGCGGCACCGAGCGGCGCTGGCGGCTCACCAGGCCGCTGTGCAGCTCCACCCGCTCCGGGGTGATCCGGTAGCGGGTGGTCCGCCAGCGGATCAGCCCCGCCGCGACGGCGAACACCGCGATCGCGACCGTGATCCAGATCTTGACCGGGCTCTCGCTGCCGCCGAACAGCAGCACGACGACGAACGCGGGGATGAACTTGAGCAGGATCGACGCCGGTGCGACGACGAGCATCTTCGGCGGCAGCCGTCGCCATTCGATCTCCGGGTGCGCGACCGGCGCCGCGGCCGCCGGGGCGGGCTCGGTCACGTCGCGTCCCCGGGGTGGGCCTGGGTGGTCTCGGTCAGCGTGCGGGCCAGCTCCGCGGCGTCGTCGGCGGAGAGACCGCTGATCTTGACCGGGCCCCGCGCGGACGCCGTGGTGACGGTGACCGTGGCCAGCTTCAGGATCTGCTGCAACGGTCCGTGCTCGGTGTCGACGGTCTGCACCCGCGAGATCGGCGCGATCCGCCACTCCCGGACCAGCCAGCCGGACAGGGTGTAGACGGCCTCGTCGGTGATCTCCCAGCGGTGCAGCCGGAACAACAGCTTCGGGACGACGAGCTCGTAGCCGATCCCGGTCACCACCGTCACCGCGAGCGTCACGCCGAGCCAGACCGCCGTCGTGCCACCGAACACCACGATGCCGACGACCTGCGCCACGACCAGGACCAGCAGGTACGGCAGAGCGCGCAGCTGCCACCAGCGCACGGCCCGCGGGTCCACCTGGTTCGCCGGTGGCCGCAGCGGGAGTGCACGCGGGTCGGAGGTCACGGTCGTCATACCCACCACTGTGCCGAACGGCGGCGCTCCGGTCACCCGGACGCGCCCTACCGGTCCGGTAGGTCCAGCCACCTCGCACACCTTCCGGCGTCCTCGCACAGGTTCGAACCTGTGCGAGGACCCGACAACCTGTGCGAAGTCGGGCTGGTCGGGGGTGGACGGGACGGATCGGGTCCGCGGACCGGGTGCGCCGCGGACCCGGGCCCGCCAGGGCCCACGGTGAGGCTCGGGACCCTGCCTCGGCCTCGGCGCTCGCCGCCCACGGCCGACCCGGGCGTCACGTTCTGGCGGTCCGCACAGCCATCGGGTGACGCTCGACGGTCAGCCCCCACCCCGGCGTCGGTGTGGAGCGGAAGGCCACGGGCGGCCGGGCCCGGCGTCACGTCATGGTCGTCCCGGCGACCGCTTCGTGACTCTCGAGGGGCCGGCGCCGACGTCGACCCGGTGAGCGTCACGTTCCGGTGATGGGGTCGTCACACCGTGGCGGCGGGGGTGGGATCGGGCCGCCCGAGGATCTCGGATGACGGCTAGGCCTGCGATCGAAGTGCGTCGATCGACCTCGCACACCTTCCGGCGTCCTCGCACGGGTTCGAACCTGTGCGAGGACCCGCCAACCTGTGCGACGTCGATCGGGTCCGGCCGTGGAAACCACCTCGCAGCCGAAACGGTGGTCTCGCACGCGACATGTCACGTGCGAGACCACCGTTTCCCGTGCGAAGCAGGGATCAGCGTGGCGGGGAGCTCAGGTCGTAGACGGTGCGGCCACCGACCGTCGTCGCCGTGTAGTGCTCGGAGACCCACGTGGTGATCTGGGCTCCTACGCCGCGGTCACCGCCCGGGCGGCCGCCACCGCCGCCGTTGACGAAGTAGCGGATCTGCCCGTCGTGGACGTAGGACTGGAACTGCTCCAGCGTCGGGTAGGCGTCGCTGCCGCTGAACCCGCCGATCGCCATCACCGCGACGCCGTCACCGCTTGCGAGCTGCATGGACGCCGCGCCCTGCGACCCGATCGTCGCCGCGGACCAGCGCGTCCCGGCCTGCTGCAGCAGCGTGACGAGCTCGGCGCTCGTCGCCTCAGCCCCGGGGCCGCCCATGCGCCCGCCCGTTCCGCCGCCGATGCCACCCGTGGCGCCGGACGCCGTACCCGCCGCCGGACCGGCCTGTGCGCCGCCGTCCGGCTGGCCGGTTCCGCCGGGTGCCGTGCCGGTGGGTGCGGCACCACCGGGAAGCCGGCCGGTCTGTCCGTCCGTGGCCTGTCCGGTGCGGTCGCGGCGGTCGCCGCGCATACCGCCGTCGGCTCCGGCCACGGCCGGGCCCGCGGTGGGGATGGAGCCGTTGTGGGCGGTGACCGCGGTCTGGGCCGCGTACGCCGCCGGTGCGGCGATCCCGGCGATTACGGCCGCCCCGACCACGGCCGCGGCCCAGCGGCGACGTCCGGACGGGATCAGGAACGCGAGTCCGGTGAGCACCCCGATGACCAGCACCGGCCAGCGCAGCCACGGCAGGAACTCGGCCGACCAGCCGAGCATCACGAACGCCCACACCGCCGTCCCGGCCGTCACGACGGCGAGGACGACGCGGGCGAGAACGGCGTCGGCGGACCCGGTGCCGGGAGCTTCGGCGGACCGGGCATCGCCACTCCGCCGCACGGACCGGTGCCGCAACAGGATGGCCCCGCCGATACCGACGAGTGCGGCGATCCCGGGTGCCAGGGCGACCGTGTAGTAGGGGTGGATGATGCCGCTCATGAAGCTGAACGTGGCCGCGGTGACCACGGTCCAGCCGCCCCACAGCAGGAGCCCGGCGCGGGTCCGGTCGGTCCGCGGCGCGCGTCGCGTCAGCCAGATCGCGACGACGAGCAGCACCAGCGCGGCCGGCAGCAGCCAGCTCACCTGGGTGCCGAACGCGGACGTGAACATACGCAGCAGGCCCGGCTCACCGCCGAACATCGCGCCGCCACCACCGGGCATCCCACCGGGACCGCCCGCCATGCCACCCAGGCCGCCCGCCCCGGGCATCCCGCTCGGTGCCGTGCCCGCAACGCCGGCCGCCTGACCAGCGGCGTCACCCGCCTGACCGGCCGCGCCACCCGCCTGACCGGCTACTCCACCGGCCTGCCCGGCGCCACCGGCTCCAGGCGCACCACCACCGCGGCTCTCACCGAAGATCCGGCCCAGGCCGTTGTAGCCGAAGGCCAGCTCGAGCGGGGTGTTGTCGGTCGACCCGCCGATGTAGGGCCGCGACGACACCGGCCACAGCGCGACGGCCAGCAGCCACCAGCCCGCGCCGACGACGATCGCGACACCGGCCCCGAGCACCTGCGTGATCCGTCGGCGCACCGACCCGGGCGCCGCCCAGAGGTAGGCGAGCGTCAGGCCCGGCAGCACCAGGAACGCCTGCAGGCTCTTGGCCAGGAACGCGAACCCGATGACCAGCCCGGCCAGCAGGAGCCAGCGCGTCCCGGCCGCCCTGTCGCCCTTCTCCACCGCCCGCGTCGTGGCGTACGCGGCCGCCACCATCAGCAGGACCAGCAGCGCGTCCGGGTTGTTGAACCTGAACATCAGCGCGGCGACCGGCGTCAGCGCGAGCACCGCACCGGCCAGGAGCCCGGCGCCCGGACCGGCGACCCGGCGGACGGCGGCGTAGAGCAGCGCGACCGCGCCGACGCCCATCAGCGCCTGCGGGACGAGCATGCTCCAGGAGGAGAAGCCGAAGATCCGGCCCGCGATCTCCATCGGCCACAGCGACGCCGGCGGCTTGTCGACGGTGATCGCGTTCGACGGGTCCAGGGAGCCGAAGAAGAACGCGGTCCAGCTCTGGGTCCCGGCCTGCACCGCGGCGGCGTAGAACGAGTTCGCCCAGCCGGACGCGCCCAGGTTCCAGAGGTACAGCGCGCCGGTGCCCACGAGCAGGACGGCCAGGGCCGCCCACTCGCGTCCGGAGCGACGGCCGGGTTCCGGCGGGGCCGGGACCGCGGTGGGGGAGACGGGGCCGGAGCCGCCCGCGTGCCCACGGGCGGCTCCGGTGTCGAGTGTGGTGGCCATCAGGCTGCGATCTCCTGCGGGGAGGTGGTGGCGGGTGCCGCGGCGGAGCGCCGGAACACCCAGGAGCGGAAGAGCACGAACCGGACGACGGTCGCGACGGCGTTGGCGACGACGATCGTCACGACCTCGGCGGCCTGGTGCGCGCCCGGCACGAACGCACCGAGCAGGGCCAGCGCCCCGGTCGTCAGGCCGAGACCGATGCCGAACACGATCAGGCCCTGGAACTGGTGGACGGCGGCGCCGTCGCGGCCGCGCACGCCGAAGGTGAAGCGGCGGTTGGCGGCGGTGTTGGCGACCGCGCAGATCAGCAGCGCCAGGACGTTGGCCGCGATCGCGCCCATCAGCCCGCGCAGCGCGACGAAGAGGATCAGGTTGGCCAGCGTGCTGGCGACCCCGATCGCGGCGAAGCGGGCCAGCTGGAACGGCATCGCCCGCGGCACGCCCGGCACCGGTGTCGGGGCGAGCGGGGCCCGTCCGAGCTGGGCGCGGATGTCGGCCAGGGGGAGCGCGCCGGTGGCCAGCGCGCGACCGACCCGCCACACGCCCTTGAGGTCGGCGGTCGCGGTGGCGACGATGTCGACGGATGAGTTCGGGTCGTCCACCCAGTCGACGGGGACCTCGTGGATCCGCATCCCGGCCCGCTCGGCGAGCACCAGCAGCTCGGTGTCGAAGAACCATCCGGTGTCCTCGACCAGCGGGAGCAGCTCGCGGGCGACGTCGGAACGGATCGCCTTGAAGCCGCACTGGGCGTCGGAGAACCGCGCGGACAGCGCGCCGCGCAGGATCAGGTTGTAGGACCGGGAGATGAATTCGCGCTTGGCCCCGCGCACCACCCGCGATCCCCTGCCCAGCCGGGTGCCGATGGCGAGGTCGGAGTGCCCGGACACCAGCGGCGCGACGAGCGGGAGGACGGCGTTGAGGTCGGTCGAGAGGTCGACGTCGCAGTAGGCGAGGACCTCGGCGTCCGAGGCCGACCAGACCTCGCGCAGCGCCCGGCCGCGGCCCTTGCGGTCCAGACGCACGGTCCGCACCTCGGGCAGCGCGGCGGAGAGCCGGCGCGCGATGACCGGGGTGTCGTCGGTGCTGGCGTTGTCGGCGATCGTGATCCGGAACGAGTAGGGGAACGACTCGCGCAGGTGGTCGAGCAGCCGCCGCACCGACGGCTCGAGGTCGGTCTCCTCGTTGAAGACCGGGACGACGATGTCGAGGACCGTGCGGTCGCGGGGACCCGGGACCGGCAGGGGAGCGGTTTCGGCGCTGTCGGGGGTCCGGGAGCCGACGCCCGGGAGATCGGTGAGTACGGGGCTCATGGACCGAACACTCGTGGGCGGCGCTGTCGGGGCCGTGTGATCGACCTGTGTGTGGGCTGTGCAGGCGTCCGGTGTCGTGCGCGTCACGTGCCCGGCCGGGTCCGGATGCACGCGTGCGGGCGCGGCCGGGGATCCGTCCCCGGCCGCGCCCGCGGTGCGCTTCCCGCCGGTCACCCGGAGGTGCCCGCGCTCAGGTCGTAGAGCGTGATGCCGTCGACGGTCCGCGCGGTGTAGTTCTCGGCCACCCACGCCGCGATCTGTGCCGCGGCGTCGCTGCCGCCAGTGTCGGCCGAGGTGCCGCCACCCATGCCCCGTCCCGAACTCGAGCTGCCGACGAAGAAGTGGACCTCGCCGTCGGCGACGAGCTGCTGGAAGCCCTGCAGCGTCGGGAACGGGTCGGTGCCGTTGAAGCCGCCGAGGGCGATCACCGGGTTGCCGGTGGCGAGCTGATAGCCGGCAGCCTGGTTGGAGCTGACGGCCGCCGCGACCCAGGTGTAGCGCGCCGCGTCGGCGTTCAGCAGTGCCGTGACCGCAGCGCTCGGGGTGGGGGAGGAGAGGATTCCGCCCGGACCACCGCCGCCTCCGCCCGGTCCGCCCCGGCCCATCCCGGGCGGACCGCCCTGACCGCCGCCGCGACCACCCGGCCCGCCGCCCATGCCGCCCGGCCCCTGCCCGTACCCGGACGGTCCGGAGCTGGGGATCGCGCCGGTGTGCGAGGCCGCCGCGGTGGCGACCGCCCATCCGGCCGAGCCGCCGACGCCGGCCAGGAGCGCCGCCGTCACCACACCCGCGGCGAGAGCCCGCGGCATCCGGTGCACGCCGGTCAGCGCGGCCGCGGACACGATCCCGAGCGCGAGAACGGTCCAGCGCAGCCACGGCATCCAGGTCGACGCCTCGGCGAGCAGCGTGGACGACCACGCGGCGCTGACCAGCACGGTCGTGGCCATCAGCAGCCGCGCGGACGTCGCGGCCCGGCGTCGCCACAGGTACACCGCGCCGATGCCGACGAGTGCCGCGGTCGCCGGTGCGTAGGCGACCATGTAGTACGGGTGGATGATCCCGGCCATGAGGCTGAAGGTCAGGCCGGTGACCAGCAGCCACCCACCCCAGAGGACGACGGCCGCGCGCAGCGGGTCGGTTCGGGGTGTGCGCCGGGTGAACCACAACAGGGCGCCGAGCAGCAGCAGGGCCGCCGGCAGGAGCCAGGACGCCTCGGCGCCCATCTCGGAGCCGAACAGCCGCAGGAGTCCGGTCGAGCCCCAGGTACCGCCGCCGGCACCGCCACCCCCGCCGCCGACGCTGCCGACCTCGTCACCGGTGAGCCGGCCGAAGCCGTTGTAGCCGAACACGAGCTCGAGGACGCTGTTGGTCTGCGACCCGCCGATGTACGGGCGGTCCGCGACCGGCCACAGCTCCACGGCCAGCACCCACCAGCCCGCCGCGACGACGAGCGCCACCGCGGACAGCGCGAGCCCCCGGATCCGGCGGCCGATGCCGACCGGGGCGAAGGCCGTCCAGACCAGCGCGAACGCGGGCAGGACGAGGAACGCCTGGAGCATCTTGGCCAGGAAACCGATCCCGACGAGCGCCGCGGCCAGCGCCAGCCAGCGCGCCTTCCCGGCCTCGACCGCCCGTAGCACCGCGTACGCCGCGCCGACGAGGACCAGGACCAGCAACGCGTCCGGGTTGTTGAACCGGAAGATCAGGACTGCGACCGGGGTCAGGGCCAGCGCCGCGCCGGCGATCAGGCCGGCGCCGTTCCCGGCCACCCGTCGCACCCCGGCGTACAGCAGCGCGACCGAGCCGACGCCCATCAGTGCCTGCGGGACCAGGATGGCCCAGCTGCTCAGCCCGAAGATCCGCACGGACAGGCCGGTGATCCACAGTGCGCCGGGCGCCTTGTCCACGGTGATCGCGTTCGCGGCGTCGGAGGAGCCGAAGAACCAGGCCTTCCAGCTGGTGCCGCCGGCCTGCGCGGCCGCGGAGTAGAACGCGTTCGCCCATCCGGAGCGCGAGAGCCCCCACAGGTAGAGCGCCGCGGTGCCGGCGAGCAGCAGCGCGAGCAGGACGCGGGGGAGCGTGACGCGCCCGCCGCCGCCCCGTCGCTCCGGTGGCGAACCCTCGGGTACCGGTGGGCGGGGCGGGGGATCGGTGCGGGGTTCGCGCAGCGTGCTGGTCACGCCGGCGACGATCGTCGGGCCCGCTGTGCGCGCCCGGTGCCGGACCTGTGCACCGGCTGTGAGCCGGACTCCTCCGAACGGGGACGAGCCGGTGCGGACCGGACACACAACGATCACCGGGGTCCGGCACAGCCCCGTCACAGACGTCCCGGACAGGCTCGGTCCCGGCCGCGTCGGTGGGGGTCACCCCGATCCTCTCCCGCTGCGCGACCGGAACAGGAGAAGTCATGTCCCCCTCCGAGACGGGCCCCGGCGAGCACCGAACCAGCCTGGAGCCCGCTGATCTCCCCGACGACGGCACCGGCCCGGACACACCCGACCTTGCTCCCGCCGGGCCCCGGGTCACGGTGCGGAGCCGTCGACGTCTGGCCGGTGGCGCGGCCGTCGGGATCGCCCTGCTCGGCCTGGTCGCGTGCGGCACGTCCCAGGGTGGGGCCGCCTCGACGTCCGGCACGTCCGGGACGGCGAGCGGGGCGGCCGCTCCCGGCGGCACCGCGAACGAGGCGCTGATGACGTGCCTGCAGGAGAACGGCGTCCCTGCCCCGCCCTCGGGTGGTGGTGAGGGAGGCGCGCCGGCGTCCGGCGCCGCCCCGGCCGACGGTTCGACCCCGCCCAGCGGCGCCCCGGACGCCGGTGGCCAGGCAGCGGGTGGTGGTCAGGACGCAGGGGGTCAGGCTGCAGGGGGTCAGGCGGGCACCGGGCAGGCGCCGCCCGGCGTCGACGCCACGGTGTGGGCGAAGGCCCAGGAGGCGTGCGCGTCGGTCGCGGCCACCGCCCCGACCTCGACCGGCTGATCCGCCCCGGCGGACGTCACACGCGGACGGCCGGGCCCGGCACTACGGTGGAGAGGTGCGACCTCTCGGCTGGCGTCCCCGTCTGGTCGCCCTGGACATCGACGGCACCGTCGTCCACGGTGCCTCCCCGCCCACCCCGAGGGTGAAGGACGCGATCGACCTCGCGGCCCGGCACGCCGAGGTCATGCTGTGCACCGGACGCACCGTCGTCGGGGTCGCGAAGGCCCTCGACGACCTCGGGATGACCCGCGGCACCACGCTGACCTCGAACGGCGCCGTGGAGCTCGACACCGCGACCCGCGAGGTGCGCACGGTCGTCCGCTTCGACGTCACCGACGCCCTGGCCCGCCTGCACGAGCGGTTCCCGGACGCGCACTTCGCGTCCGAGCACGTCGGCGTCGGGCAGCGGGTGAGCGCCCCGTTCCCGGACGGCATCCTGGCCGGCCGGGTGACCGAGGTCGGGGTGGCGGGGCTGCTGGCCGAGCCGTCGCCGAAGCTGATCATGTACTGGCCGGGGCGGACCCCGGCCGAGACCCGCGAGCGCGCGGCCGGCCTGGACCTCCCGGACGCCACACTCACGCTCGACCACGAGGTGCCGTGGGTGACGGTCGTCGCCGCGGGGGTGTCGAAGGCCTCCGGCCTGGCCCGGGTGGCGCAGCGGCTCGGGATCGACCGGGCCGACGTCCTCGCCGTCGGCGACGGCGACAACGACCGGGAGATGCTGCGCTGGGCCGGGCACGGCGTCGCGATGGGCCAGGCGCCCGACACGGTCCGCTCCGACGCCGACGAGGTGACCGCCCCCGTCACGGCCGACGGCCTGGCCGAGACCCTGGAACGCCTGTTCGTCCCCACCGGCGGCACGACCGCCGGTCCGATCGGGAGAACCGTTCGGAGTCCTGATGGATCGTGAGGGCTGACTCCCGGTCGACCCCGTCCTAGAGTCATTGTCAGATCAACGACAAGTCCGGCGGGGGTGGGATGTCGATGGCACGACACTGGGTTCAGGAGACACCGGCCGACGCCCGTCGGACGACGTGGTCGACCGCACCGGTCCCCGAGTTCCAGGACGGGACCGAGGACGGACCGGACGCCGAGGTCCACCCGATCGTCCCTGCCGCACGCCGGCCTGCACCGGCCGAGGTGCACTCCTCCGAGGCCGCCAGCGCCTGAGCCGGTTCCCGCCCCGCGAGGGCCCTCAGCGGCCCAGCGCCTCCAGCTGCGCCCGGCGCACCGGCTCGGTCTGGGCCTGCACCATGTGGAACGCGGCCTCACGCGCCCAGCGCTGCTCGGGGCTCGTGGCCAGCAGCGCCGACCCGGACCGCGCCGCGACCAGGGCCTGCGCCGCACGCACGGTCAGCGCGCCGAGCTCCCCGCGCAGCGCGACCCGTTCGCGCACCCGCTCGTGCAACGGCACCCCGGTGAGCAGCGCGTAGGCCTCGGCCCGCCGTTCGACGGCCACGCCCGCCAGCTCCGTGGCCAGCTCGGAGGCCTCCGGACGGTCCCGCTCCCGGCCCAGGGCGTCGAGCTCGGTCAGGACGCGGCGCAGCAGCCCCATCGACGCCGGGGTCGTGTTCGCGGTGCGGGCCAGGTCCTGCTCGCGGAACCCGGCGCCCCGCACGTCGGCCAGGACGTCGTCGGCCGCGACGGCCAGGTCGTCGAACTCCAGTGCCACGGTCCGCGTGCCGCCCATGACGGTCAGCGGCAGCGGCTCCCCGGCGCGCAGCCCGGGCGCGGAGCGGGCCGGGACGAGCACGAACAGGTACCGGTCGTCCGCGGTCGTGGCGCCGATCATCACCAGGTCGACCAGGCCCCAGCCGGTGCACCAGTCGGCGCGCCCGCGCAGGCGCCAGCCCGTCCCTTCCGGCTCCGCGGTGACGGCCGGCCGTCCCGGGCGGCGCAGGTGCGCGACGGCGATCCCGGCCTTCTCCCGTGCGCTCGCCAGACCGGTGCGGTGGCGTTCCGCGGCCGGGCCCAGCACGACGTCGCCGTCGTCGAGACCCCGGGGGCCGCCGCGGGAGAACTGCTGCGGGGTGCGGTGCTGGGTGCCGACGAACCAGGTCGCCGCGCACGTCCCGGCCAGCAGCTCCACGACCTCGGCCTCGACCCGCGGCGTGCCGCCGAACCCGCCCTCGTCCTCCGGCATCGTCACGCTGATGAGCCCGGCCCCGGCCACCCGGCCCAACGCCGATGCGGTCACCCCGCGGGCCGGGTCGTCGGCCTCGACGGCGTGCGGCGCGAGCACGTCGTCGCAGATCGTGCGGGCGGCGGCGACGGCCGGGTGCGCGGCGAGCTCCGGCGACGGTGCGAACAGATCGACGACGGGGGAGTGGGTCGCGGTCACCCGGTCACCTTCGCACGATCATCCGCGCGCGGTGGTCCAGGACGGAGCGGGCGGTGGCTCAGGACAGGAGCTGCGGCGGCCCGGCGACCAGCGGCGTGACCGGCTCCAGCGCGGCACCGCAGGACGGCGGGCGGGCGTCGGTGCCGGTGTCCACCCGCACGTCGACGGCCCAGTGGCGGCCCTGCGGGTCGCGTACCTCGACCAGCCCCGGACCGTCGACGGCGTCGACGACCAGACCGGTCGCGTCCCGGATCCCGGTGTGCTCCCGCACGGCGATCTCGGCGACCTGAGGGACCGGCTCGAGCCCGACGTGCCCGCGGCAGTCCCTGACCTCGACCTCGCCCAGGCCGGCGGCCTTGCTCGCCTGGATCGCGCTGGACGCGTCGAGGCGCCCGTAGGCGTACCCGGTCGGCAGCACCAGCGCCGTCGGCGCGAAGCGGTGCCCGCCGAGGTGGGTGCACTCCCACACGTCGACGGAGGACTCGGCCTCGACGACGCTCGCGGCCAGGGCGCGTCCGCGAACGGCGCAGCAGACGTCGCGACGCCCGTGCGCGCACACCAGCAGCAGCGGGTCGACGACCGGCTCGCCGGCGGACAGGTCGAACGACACCCGGTCGAGGTCCTCGGGACCGCGCACCGTCGTCCGCACTACGCGGGACCGTCCCGGGGCGAGGTCGGCGACGAACACCGCGCGCTCGCTCTCGGTCTCCCGCCCGCGACGGCCCGGACGGCGGATCAGCAGCAGGATCACGCCCTCGGCGCGCAGACGCCCGGCGAGCCCGGCGACGGCCTCGTCGGGGTGTTCGGCCACCCGCGGCGGCCACATCCCGACGTGCTCGACGGCGATCACCCGGCGCATCGCGGGGGCGGACCCGGCGAGCGGCTCCCCGGCGTCCCGGCTCAGCGCGGCGCAGCCTCGCACCGCGATGTCGCCCAGAACGCCTGCCGTCATCGATACAGTCTAGGCAAGGACAGCCTCAGCTCAACCGGAGACCTCTGATTTACGCCATCCGAGGGACCGGCCGGCCGGGTCGTTCCGGGACCCACTGCCCGGGATCTATTGCCCCGGGAGCTCCTTGCGCAGCACCTTCCCGGTCTGGTTGCGGGGCAGCTCGTCGAGGAAGTGCACGTCGCGCGGGATCGCGAACTTCGCCAGGTCGGCCCGGACGAGCTCGCGGACGGCGTCCTCGTCGAGCGTGGATCCCTCGGCGCGGACGACGTAGGCCGCGAGCCGCTGGCCGAACTGCTCGTCGTCGACCCCGAGCACCGCCACCTCGCGCACGCCCTCGGCGTTCGCGATCAGGTCCTCGACCGGTCCCGGGTGCACGTTCTCCCCACCGGAGACGATCATGTCGTCGGCCCGGCCGGTGAGGTGCAGCCGGCCCTCGTCGTCGAGGTGCCCGACGTCGCCGGTGCCGAGCAGGCCGTCGCGGACCTCCAGCTCGCTCTCACCACCGGTGTAGCCGTCGAAGGGCAGGTCGTTGCCGACGAACACGCGTCCCTCGACGCCCGGCCCGACCGGCTGGTCGTCCTCGCCCAGGATGATCAGGGTGGTCCCGGCCGGGGCGCGCCCCGCGGTGCCCGGGGCGTCGCGCAGGTCGGCCGGCCCGGCGATCGAGACCCACGAGACCTCGGTGGAGCCGTAGAGGTTGTAGAGGCAGTCGCCGAAGCGGTCCATGAAGCTCAGCGCCTGCGCGGCCGGCAGCGCCGAGCCGCTGACGGCGACGATCCTCGGGCGGTGCGGACCGGCCCAGCCGCCCGACTCTCCGACGTGCTCGAGCACCCGCTGCAGCATCACCGGCACCGCGAAGATCGTCGTGGCACGACGGCGCTCGACGACGTCGAGAAACGCCCGCGGCTCGAACTTCCTCTGGAGCACGACCGTCGAGCCGTGCAGGGAGGCGAGCAGCAGCGCGGCGTTGCCCCAGGTGTGGAACAGCGGCGCGGCGATCAGGACCGGCTCGCCGGCCTTCAGCGGGATCGCGGACAGGATCGACGCGGCCGGCGCGAGGCTGGACGGGTGCGGGCGCTTGGCACCCTTCGGCGTGCCCGTGGTGCCCGAGGTCAGGACGATCATCTTGCTGCGCTCGGGCTTGAACGGCAGCTCCGCGGGCCCGCCGGACTCCGCCAGCGCGTTCAGGGTGCCGGGACCGTCGCCGTCGGTGCGGACGACCTGCGGCCCGTCCGGGACGATGTCGAGGAAGTCGGCGTCGGTGACGATCGTGTGGAGCTTCTGCTGGTCGGCCACTCCGCGCATCTGCTCGGCGGACAGGCCGGTGTTGAGCAGTACGACGTCCGCTCCGGCCTTGCCGGCCGCGACCATCACCTCGATCGGGGCCCGGTGGTTGCGGCACAGGATGCCGACGGTCCCGCCCGGTGCGGCTCCGGAGGCGAGCAACGCCGCCGCGATCCGGTCGGTCCGGGCGTCGAGCTCGGCGTAGGTTTCGACGCCGTCGTCGTCGACCACGGCGAGCCGGTACGGGTGACGTGCCGCTCCGACGCAGAACGCCGCGGTCGCGCTGTGCCCGTAGCGGACCAGGGCCTTGCCCATCCCGTAGAGCCGCTCCGGGCGGATCGGGCGGACGACGCCGGAGCGGGTCAGGGCGATCGCCGCGCGGGCGGTACCGGTGCCGATCTCGAGTGCCGAGCGGGCGGCGTCGGCGATGGATCCGGGCATCGAGGACGGGGCCATGGAGGCAGTCTGTCAGTGCCGCAGGCGATCATGTGGACGCCGGGTAGTCGATCTGTGCCGGACGTCACGGCGGATGACCATAATGTTTCGCACCGTGACGACGATGTGACTGATGGCGGGTCCACCGGTCCGCCGTCGCGTCACGACCGTCGGGGACCTCGATGCGCCTGTACCTTGCCTCCACCACCACGACCAGCTCCGCGCGCCGCCGCGGCGGCTCCGTCCTCACCCGCGCCACGCGCCCGGTGAAGGGCATGCCCGCCTTCGGTCCGGTCGCGGACACCTGCCGCTGCGGCGCCGACCGCTCGGCCACCGCCCGGACCCGCCCGTGGCGGGACTGTCCGGACTGCACCCCGGTCCGCGCCTCGCGCTGACCCGCACGACCACTCGGGCCCGGTAGCCCTCCCGCAGGAGGACGACCGGGCCTTCGTCGTCCCGGTAGCGTGCCCGGGTGTCGCTGACGTGGGAAGCGCTGACCGTCGACGCTCGTGACCCGTGATGACGGCCCTCTTCGGCCGCGGGTCCCGGCCGGCCCGTCCGGCACGCGGTGAGATGACGTCCATGGCGTTCCGGTCGAGCCGGAGAGCCATGAACGTCATCTCACCTGCGGTCCTGACGCGTCGGGGATCAGCTCGTCGGCCGGGTCAGGTCGTAGACGGTCTGCCCGCCGACGGTCGTCGCCGTGTAGTGCGCCTGCACCCAGGCGGTGATCTGGGAGCCGACGCCGTCCTCGCCACCCTGGCCGCCACCACCCTGGCCGCCGCCGCTGACGAAGTAGTGGATCCGCCCGTCGGCGGCGTAGGCCTGGAACTGGGCCAGCGTGGGGAGGAGTCGGTGCCGGTGAACCCGCCGATGGCCATCACCGCGATGCTGCTGTCCGAGCTGGACAGTTCCAGCGACGCGGCCGTCTGCGAGCCGACGGTCGCCGCGGCCCACGTGGTGTCCGCGTTCTCCAGCAGCGTGGTCGGCTCGGCGCTGGTGGCCTCCTCGCCACCGCCACCGGGGTCGCCACCCTGCGCGGCGTCGGTCGCCGTGGCAGCGGCCGTCGTCGCGGTGCCCGTGGTCGTCGCGGCCGTGCCCGACGCACCGTCGCGGCTCGGGGAGCGCCGTCGCCTCCGGGTCTGCCGCCCTGCCCGCCACCACCGGGACCACCGGTGCTCCCCGCGACCGTCGGTCCGGCGACGGGCGTGGAGCCGGTGTGCGCGGTCAGTGCGGTCTGCACCGAGTCGGCCGCGGGTGCGGCGAGCGAGGCGACCAGCGCGACGCCGACCGCGATCCCGGCCCAGCGGTTCCGGGACAGCGGGACCAGCAGGACGCGGGAACGGAGCGAGGATGTGGGCCGGCCCGGTCGGCGAGAGGGGGGTACGCGCCGACCGGGCCGGTGTCCGGCTGCGGGCATGCAGCCGGCTCTCACCGGGGTGGTGCGCATGTGGACGGGGGTTCCACACGCGCGCCCCGGGAGCTTCTAGGCGACCGCGGCACCGTCCCGGGCGCCGGAGCGGCGCCGGACGAGACCGCGCGCCTGCCGACGACGTTCCGCCGCGGCCAGCCCGCGCTGCGGCAGCGACAGCCGCCAGATCGAGCGGGTGGCCTGCCAGAACTGCCGCGGGAACGGGCCCGTGGTGTAAGGCAGGTCGTACTTCTCGCACAGCGCCCGGACCTTCTCGGCGATCTCGGGGTAGCGGTTCGAAGGCAGGTCCGGGAACAGGTGGTGCTCGATCTGGTAGCCGAGGCTGCCCGACATCACGTGCATGACCCTGCCGCCGTGGAAGTTGGCCGACCCGAGCAGCTGGCGCAGGTACCACTCGCCGCGCGTCTCGTCGTCGAGCTCGTCCTCGGTGAACACCTCGGCGCCGTCCGGGAAGTGCCCGCAGAAGATGATCGCGTAGGACCAGATGTTGCGGACGACGTTCGCGGTCGCGTTCGCGGCGATCGTGGACAGGAACGCCGGGCCGGTGAGCATCGGGAACAGCAGGTAGTCCTTGCTCATCTGGCGCGCGTGCTTGCGCCCGACGTCGGCGAGCTTGCGCCGGAACTCCGCCGGGTCCTCGACGTTGAGCTTCGCCAGGTTGTCGATGTCCAGGTCGTGCAGCGACACCCCGTGCTCGAACAGCAGCATGAGCAGGAAGTTCACGACCGGCTGTGTGAGGTAGTACGGGTGCCACGGCTGGTCGGAGCGGACGCGCAGGATCTCGTACCCGACGTCCTTGTCCTTGCCGATCACGTTCGTATAGGTGTGGTGCAGGTAGTTGTGCGAATGCCGCCACTGGTCGGCCGGGCACACGTTGTCCCACTCCCACGTCGACGATTGGATCTCCGGATCGTTCATCCAGTCCCACTGGCCGTGCATGACGTTGTGGCCGATCTCCATGTTCTCGAGGACCTTCGCCACGGCCAGCATCGCCGTCCCCGCGACCCACAGCGGGGGGATCCGGCTGCCGAACAGCGCGACCCGCGCGGCCACGTTCAGCCGCCGCTGCATGGTGATGATCGTCCGGATGTAGTCGGCGTCGGACTGGCCGCGCGACTCCTCCACGTCGCGCCGGATCGCGTCGAACTCCCGTCCGAGAGCCTCCACGTCCGCCTCGGTGAGGTGGGCGAACTCCTTGACGTCGGCGATGGCCACGCAGGTTCCTCCGGATCTCTCAGATGTCGATCACGCAGTCGCCGGCCGCGGCCGTGACGCACGTCTGGATCTTGTCGGTCGGGGTGCCGCCGTCATTACGGGTCTCGGTGCCGTCGCGCAGGTCGCGGACGGCGCCCGAGCGCAGCGGGACGACGCAGGTGTGACAGATGCCCATCCGGCAGCCGTAGGGCAGCGACAGCCCGGCCTTCTCCCCGGCCTCGAGCAGGGTGGTCGCGCCGTCGACGTCGACGCTGGTCCCGGAGCCGGAGAAGGTGACGGTGCCGCCCTCGGCCTCGACCCCGGACAGGTCCGCGGAGAACCGCTCGATGTGCAGGTGCTCCTCGACGCCGGCGTCGGCCCAGGCCTGCTCGGCGTCGTCCAGCATCGCCGACGGCCCGCACGCCCAGGCCTGCCGCTCCCGCCAGTCCGGGCACACGTCGTCGAGACGGGTCAGGTCGAGCCGTCCCGAGGTGGCCGTGTGGTGGTGGCGCACGGTCAGGCCGGGGTGGCGACCGGCGAGCGCGTCGAGCTCCTCGGCGAAGATCACCGACTCACGGTCCGGGGCGGTGTGCACGGCGACCACGTCGGGCATCGTGCCGCGCCGGTCGAGCGTGCGCAGCATGGCCATGATCGGGGTGATGCCGCTGCCGCCGGTCACGAACAGGATCTTCGACGGCGGCGGGTCGGGCAGCACGAAGTCGCCGCGGGGCGCGGCGAGGCGGACCAGGGTCCCGGGCTCGACGCCGCCGACGAGGTGCCGGGACAGGAAGCCCTCCGGCATCGCCTTCACCGTGACCGAGATGTGGCCCTGGTCGCGCTTGGGCGGCGAGGTCAGCGAGTAGGAGCGCCAGTGGTACCGGCCGTCGACCTGGACCGCGATCCCGACGTACTGGCCCGGCTGATGGTCGAACGCCCAGCCCCAGCCCGGCTTGATCACCAGGGTGACCGCGTCGTCGGTCTCCGGGACGACCTTCACCACGCGCCCGCGCAGCTCACGTGCCGACCAGAGCGGGTTGAGCAGCAGCAGGTAGTCGTCGGGCAGCAACGGGGTGGTGAACCGGGCCGCGGTCCGGCGCAGCCGGCGCGTACCGCGCGGTAACCGGGCCGTCGGACTGCTCATCGAGTTGCCCTCGTCTCACGGGGGAGAAGTGACGCTTCTGTTGCGCGGACAGTACTATCCATGACGAGGTCGATGTCAACGTGGAGGAAGGCGAGCGCTATGAGCTGCAGGAACAGGGTCTGGGTCGGAACGTCGTCGACGACGCGATCATGAGACATCAGGTCATGTCGACATCATGTTGAATGGACCCGGCGGCCATCGTGGACGGTGCGGTCCCACCATCTCGCGACATCCGGTCAGGTTCGCGCGGATAGGGTCTGCCCCGATGAGCGAGACGGGCGACGAGTTCACGATCGACGGTCTGGCGGCGCGGGCCGGCATGACCGTCCGCAACGTGCGCGCACACCTGTCCCGTGGGCTGCTCCCGGCCGGTGAGCTGCGGGGCCGCACGGCCTACTACACGACCACGCATCTGGCCCGTCTCGAGCTCATCTCCGGGCTGCAACGGCGTGGGTTCTCCCTCGCCGCGATCGGCGTACTGATCAACCAGACGTCGTCGGGCGGTGCCGAGGAGGCGCTGCGCCTCTACCGGGGGATGCTCGCGCCCTGGGAGCCCGAGAAGCCGGTGGAGATGGCGGCGGAGGAGTTCCCCGGCTGGCTCGGGGTGACCCTCCCGGACGGTGCCCTGGACGAGCTGCGCACCTCCGGGCTGATCGAGGAGACCGGCCACGGCCGGCTGCGGGTGATGAACCCCGGCCTGGTCATGGCCGGTGCGCAGGCGGTGGCGATCGGCGTCCCGGCCGCGGCGGTGCTCGAGGTGGGCCTCTCCCTGGAGGACCGCACGCGCGGTATCGCGGAGCTGTTCGTCGCGATGTTCCGTGACCACCTGTGGAACCCGCACGTGGCCGCGGGTCTGCCGCGCGACGGGGGTGCGGAGGTCCGGACCGCCGTCGAGGCGCTGCAGCCGGTGGCCACCCAGGCGTTGCTCGCGGCGTTCCGCTCCACCATGCAGCAGACGATGGACTCCTTCATCGCAGAGCTGTCCGAGGATCTCGTGCCGCGGGACCGTCGGGAGAAGTAGCCGTACCCGGGGGAGTCCCCGGCAGCCGCACCGTGAACGTGGTGCGCCCCGGGCCGCTGTCCACCGCGACCGTCCCGTGGTGGGCGGAGACGACCGCGGACACGATCGCCAGGCCCAGCCCGGTGCTCGGGGTGTCGTTGCCGGCGCGGGTCCGCGACGCCTCGCCGCGGGCGAACCGCTCGAACACCCGGGGCAGCACCTCCGGCGCGATCCCCGGCCCGGAGTCGGTCACCGTCAGGGTCGCCCCGCCGCCCGGGTCGGTGGCCAGCCCGACCGTCACCGTCGTGCCCTCCGGGGTGTGGGTGCGGGCGTTGGCCAGCAGGTTCGTCACCACCTGGGCCAGCCGGCCTGCGTCACCGTCGACGGTGACCGGCTCGTCGGGCAGGTCCGGCACCCAGCGGTGCGCGGGCCCGGCGACGTGGGCGTCCCCGACGGCGTCGAGCACCAGGCGGGTGAGGTCGACCGTCGCCCGCTCCAGGGGCCGTCCGGCGTCCAGGCGGGCCAGCAGCAGCAGGTCCTCGACGAGCGTCGACATCCGCTCGGCCTGGGAGGAGATCCGCACCAGCGCGTGCGCGGTGCCCGGGGGCACCGGGTCCCGCTCGCGCCGGGACAGCTCGGCGTAGCCGCGGATCGCGGCCAGCGGGGTGCGCAGCTCGTGGCTGGCGTCGGCGACGAAGCGCCGCAGCCGCGTCTCCGAGTCCTGACGCGCGGCGAGCGCGCCCTCGACGTTGTCCAGCATCCGGTTCAGCGCCGTGCCGACCTGCCCGACCTCGGTGCGCGGGTCCGGGTCCGGGACGCGGGCGGCCAGGTGCACCTCGCCGCGGTCCAGCGGCAGTGCGCCGACCTGCCCGGCGACGCCGGCGACCCGCTCCAGCGGGCGCAGCTCGCGGCGGACCAGCACCGTCGCCGCGACCCCGGCGACGATCACCGCGCCGCCCAGGACGACGACCTCGATCAGGACCAGCCGCCCGACGACGTCCGAGACGTCGTCGTTCGGGCGGCCCAGCACGTAGGTCAGCCCGTCGGACCCGACGACGGCGTCCACCCGGTACTCGACGCCGGAGAGCTCGAGATCCTGCGGCTGGTCGTCCGGGGCGACGGCGGCGAGGCGCGCCAGGTCCGACGCCGGGATGTCGGCGCGGACGCCGCCCTGGTCGATGAGCTCGGCGCGGGTCACCGTGCCGTCGCGCACGACCGCACCGATCGACCCCGGTCCCTGCGGACCGAGGAACGACCCGTTGAAGGGGCGCCCGTCGGAGCCGCCGGGGTCGAGGTCCGGGGGCGGGCGCAGCTGCCCGGTGCCGGACTTCTCGAAGCGGTCCACCGACATCGCGACCTCGCGGTCCTGGCGGCCGTCGAGGAAGTGCTGCAGCGAGATCGAGGTCGCCACCCCGATCGCGACGCAGGCGAGTGTGAACAGCAGCAGCACGGTGATCACCAGCCGGGCGCGCAGCGAGCGGACCCGCCCGGCGACCCGCGCCGTCACCACGGTGCGACCGCCGTCATTCGCTCGCGGGGCGCAGGACGTAGCCGGCCCCGCGCACCGTGTGGATCATCGGGGCGCGACCGGCGTCGATCTTCTTGCGCAGGTAGGAGACGTAGAGCTCGACCACGTTGGACTGGCCGCCGAAGTCGTAGTGCCAGACCCGGTCGAGGATCTGGGCCTTGCTCAGCACGCGCTTGGGGTTGCGCATCAGGAACCGCAGCAGCTCGAACTCGGTCGCCGTCAGCTCGATCGGGGAGTCCCCGCGGCGGACCTCGTGCCCGTCCTCGTCCATCACCAGGTCGCCGACGGCGAGCTCGCCGTCGTGCTTCGCCGCCGCCATCCCGGCGCGGCGCAGCAGCCCGCGCAGCCGCGCGACGAGCTCCTCCAGGCTGAACGGCTTCGTCACGTAGTCGTCGCCGCCCGCGGTGAGCCCGGCGACGCGGTCCTCCACGGCGTCGCGCGCGGTCAGGAACAGCACCGGCACCTCGGGGACGTCGGCGCGCATCCGGCGCAGCACCTCGAACCCGTCGAGGTCGGGCAGCATGACGTCGAGGACGACGGCGTCCGGGCGGAACTCGCGGGCGTGGCGGACCGCGGTGAGCCCGTCGGCGGCGGTGCGGACCTCCCAGCCCTCGTAGCGCAGGGCCATCGAGAGCAGGTCGGACAGCGTCGACTCGTCGTCCACGACGAGCACGCGGATGGGGCTGCCGTCCGCACGCTGCAGGGACGCCTCGCGTGCGTTCGGTCCGCGTTCGCTCACCTCGGTCATGCTAGACAGCACACTCCTCGACCCTGTGCGTGAGCTGTGCGCGCCCTGTAGCGGCTCTGTGGGTGCCTACCGGGCCCGCCAGTACCCCGTCGCGTAGACGGCGCGGCGGTCCAGGCCGCGGTCGTCGATCAGGTGCGAGCGCAGGTCCTTCACCGCCGCCGACTCGCCGGAGAGCCACGCCTGGCCCCGGCCGGTGGGCAGCTCCGCGGCGCGCACCGCCGCGACCAGCGGTGCTCCGGCCGGCTCGTCGCCGCGGTGCACCCACGTCACCTGCGCCGGACCGGGGAGATCCTGCTCCTCGCCCGCGTCGGCGACCTCGATCAACGCCCGGACGGGGACCTCGGGGCCGTCGGCGAGGGTCTCCAGGACCGTCGCGACGGCGGGCAGCGCGGACTCGTCGCCGATCACGACGTGGAACGCCGCATCCGGGTCCGGGGTCCAGCGCCCGCCCGGCTCGGACACCCCGACCCAGCTGCCCGGGGCCGCCTCCTGCGCCCAGGCCGCGGCCGGCCCGTGCCCGGCGTGCACGACGAAGTCGACGTCGAGCTCACCGGTGGCCTCGTCGAAGCGGCGCACGGTGTAGGTGCGGATCGCCGGGCGCGCCTCGCCGGCCGGCCACACCGGCCCGCCGGTGCTCGCGCGGGGGACGGCTGGGCGGTCCTGACCCTCGACGGGGAAGAACATCTTGATCCGGCGGTCAGGGCCGTGGCCGGGGAAGCCGGCGAGCTCGTCGCCGGTCAGCGTCACGCGGATCATCCCCGGCGTGACCCGCGTCGTACGCCGGACCTGGAGCAGTCGTGGTGCGGTGGAGGTCATGGTGCGGGAGATTGTCCCGCACGGTCCCCGGCCAGCCCCGTCCAGACCACGTCCATCACGTACTCGGTGGCCTGCTCGCTCGTCACGCGCGAGTCCTGCCCCCGCCAGACGGCCAGTCGCTCGCACGCGCCGACGATCACCTGGGCCCACCCGGTGAGCCGGGCCTCGTCGGTCTCCGGGGACTGGGCGCGCAGCAGGGTCGCGATGAAGTCGGTCTGTTGGGCGCGGACCTCCTCGAGCGCGTCCGCCCCGACCCGGGCCTCGGAGTAGAGGAGGTTCCACTCCGCGGCGCGCTGGTCGAGGTGGTCGAAGAACGCCCGGGTGCCGCGGCGCAGCATGTCCTCCGGGGTGCTCGCGCCCGCCGCGGCGGCCGTCGTCGCGTCGAGCAGCTCCGTGCGGGCCCGGCTGATGCAGGCCAGCAGCAGGCCCTCCTTGGAGCCGAAGTGCGTGTAGAGCACCGGCTTCGTGACGCCGACCCGTTCGGCGACGGTGTCCATCGAGGCGTGGGCGTACCCGTACTCGCTGAACAGGTCCACCGCCGCGTCGAGGATCTGCCGCTCACGCTGGGAGCGGCTGACCCGGCGACGGGTCCCGCCGGACGGGCTGGACGACACCCGCGGACCGTACCGGAGGTAGGTTACCCGTGGTAGGTTACCGCCGGTAACACCTACGGGAGGAGCGGGGATGGACAGGTCCGTGGACACGGTCGTCGTCGGCAGCGGGTTCGCCGGTCTCGGCGCCGCGGTGAAGCTCGACGAGGACGGCCGCCGCGACTGGGTGATGCTGGAGAAGGGCGATTCGCTCGGCGGCACCTGGCGCGACAACGTCTACCCGGGCTGCGCCTGCGACGTGGAGTCGCACCTGTACTCGTTCTCGTTCTTCCCGAACAGCGAGTGGACGCGCACGTTCGCCCGTCAGGCCGAGATCCGCTCCTACCTCGAGGATGTCGCGGACCGCTACCGGCTGCGCGACCGCATCCGCTTCGGCGTCACCGTCGCCGGCGCCGAGTGGGACGGCGAGGGCTGGGACGTGCGCCTGGCCGACGGCGAGACGATCCGCGCCCGCTACGTCGTGTTCGGCACCGGCGCGCTGCACGAGCCGAGCGTCCCGGAGATCGAGGGACTGGACCGCTTCACCGGCTCCGTCTTCCACTCCGCGCAGTGGGACCACGGCCGCGACCTGACCGGCCGCAGGGTCGCCGTGATCGGCACCGGCGCCAGCGCCATCCAGTTCGTGCCGGCGATCGCGCCGCAGGTCCAGGCGCTGACGCTGTTCCAGCGCACCGCGCCGTGGGTGCTGCCCAAGCCGGACAAGCCGATCAGCGAGCGCACCCGGCGGATCTTCCGGCGTGTCCCGCTCGTCCGGGCGGCCTACCGGGCGTCGTTGTACTGGCGGCACGAGGCGTTCGTGCTCGGGTTCCTGCACCCGGCCGTCATGAAGGCCGCGCAGCGGATCGGGCAGCTCTACCTGCGCAAGGCCTTCGCCGGTGACGCGGAGCTGCGCAAGAAGGTCACGCCGACGTTCACCATGGGCTGCAAGCGCGTCCTGATGAGCAACGACTACTACCCGGCGCTGCGCCGCGACAACGTCGCCGTGGAGACCGGCCGGATCACCCGGATCACCGAGCGCGGCGTCGTGACCGACGACGGCGTCGAGCACGAGGTCGACACGATCATCTTCGGCACCGGGTTCGCCGTCGGTGACGGGATGAGCCGGATGGCGGTCACCGGCCGCGACGGCGTCAAGCTCACCGACGCCTGGCGCGACGGCTCGCAGGCCCTGCTCGGTACGACGATCGCCGGGTTCCCGAACCTGTTCACGATCGTCGGTCCGAACACCGGCCTGGGTCACAGCTCGATGGTGCTGATGGTCGAGTCGCAGGTGAACTACGTCCTCGACGCGATGCGCACGGTCGACACCCACCGCGCCGTCGCGATCGACACCCGTCAGGAGTCGCAGGACGAGTTCAACGCCGACATCCAGCGCCAGCTGGAGAAGGCCGTCTGGAGCCGGGGCGGCTGCGCCAGCTGGTATCTCGACGAGCACGGCCGCAACCGCACGCTCTGGCCCGGCTACACGTTCACGTTCCGGCGCCGGACGCGGCGGATCGACCCGTCACACCACGAGCTGATCGCCTGACCGGCGTAGTTTCGGGCACCGTGAACGACGACGTCTCCGTCTACGCGGTCCCGATGACCACCCGGTTCCGCCGGATCACCGTGCGCGAGGGGCTCCTGCTCTCCGGTGACGCCGGGTGGGGCGAGTTCTGCCCGTTCACCGAGTACGACGACCGCGAGTCCGCGCCCTGGCTGGCGTCCGCGGTGGAGGCGGCGCGGCTGGGCTGGCCGGAACCGGTGCGCGACCGGGTCCCGGTCAACTGCACCGTCCCCGCCGTCGACGCCGCGACCGCGCACCGGATCGTGCGGGAGTCGGGGTGCACGACCGCGAAGGTCAAGGTCGCCGACCTGCCCGGGTCGTTGCCCGAGGACGAGGAGCGGGTGGAGGCGGTCCGCGACGCGCTCGGCCCCTCCGGTGCGGTCCGGGTGGACGCGAACGGCGCGTGGACCGTGAGCGAGGCGGTGCACGCGATCGGGCAGCTCGAGCGCGCCGCGGGTGGGCTGGAGTACGTCGAGCAGCCGTGTCCGGAGATCGAGCAGCTCGCGCAGGTGCGCCGCCGCGTCGACGTCCGGATCGCCGCCGACGAGTCGATCCGCCGCGCCGAGGACCCGATGCGGGTGGTGCTCGCCGAGGCCGCCGACGTCGCCGTGCTGAAAGTCGCGCCGCTGGGCGGCGTGCGCCGCTCGCTGGAGATCGCCGCGGCGTGCGGGCTGCCGGTCGTGGTGTCCTCGGCGGTCGAGACGAGCGTGGGTCTGGCGGCGGGTCTCGCCCTGGCCGGGGCACTGCCCGAGCTGCCGTTCGCCTGCGGTCTGGGCACTGCCTCCCTGCTCTCCGACGACGTCGTCGACCCGGGGGAGCGGCTGGTGCCCGACAGCGGTTCGTTGCCGGTCCCGCGCCGCGCTCCGGACCCGGTTCGCCGCGCCGCTCTGGCCGCGGATGACGAGCGGACCGCCTGGTGGCGTGAGCGCTTCGACCGTGTGGCGGAGCTGCTCGGCGGGCAGTAGCAGGTTCGGCCGGCGTTGGGGTGATGCCTCCGGCCGCCGCGGACGCCGTCGCAAGAACCTGGCCGGGGCCGTCGACGAGATCGTCGGCCGGGAACGTCACCGCTTCGTCACGACGTACGACGCGTCCGTGCTCGCGCCGACGACCCGGGCGCCCAGGTCGGAGTGTTGTCGCCGCCCACGTTCCCGGTCCGCGCATGACCAGCCTCTGTTACCGATGCGTCGTCGACCCGCTGGACGGTGCCCACCACCGCGTCAGAACGGTGGTGGGTCGTCGTCTGTGTCCACCGAGCGGGTGGCGGGACCGTCGCCTTCCACCTGCTCCGGCAAGTGTTCAGCCGGTCGGTCGGTGAAGGCTCGGTAGTCGTAGGGCTCGGTGGTGTGGCGGCGTCCGGTGGGGCTGATCCAGGTCAATGAGCGGTCGGGATGCGCGATCACCTGCCAGCCCGGTGCGTCTTTGAGTTGGTGGTGGTGTTGGCAGTAGCCGTGGAGGTTGTGTTCGGCGGTGGGGCCGTGTTGGGCGGTCCATTCCTGGTGGTGGTCGAGGTCGCGGATCTTGCGCCCGCAGTGGGGTCCGCGGCAGGTGTGGTCGCGGGCCAGGACGTGGTCGCGTAGTCCGGCCGAGGGGGTGTAGGTGGTGCGGCCGAGGTCGAGCAGGGTGCCCGAGAGCGGGTCGGTGACGAGGCGTTTCCAGAGTCCGTCGGCGGCGAGTGTTCGTGCGGTGTCTGCGGTGATGGGGCCGTGGCCGATGAGTTCGGCGGGTCCGTCGCTGCCGGGTAGGAGGGCGTCGAGGCCGACGACGACGTGGATCAACGGTGTGCGCACGGTGGTGTGGAGGTCGGGGCGTCGGGTGAGTGCTTGGGCGACGGCGTCGGCGAGTGTGTCGGGGTCGACCCGCGGCCCGGCCAGTGAGCGGTCGGTCGATCGCTCGGCGGGTGGGTCGGTGGATGGGTCGTGTCGCGACCGGGTCGTGGGCCGGTCGGCGGAATCCGCTTCGGGTGCGGGGCTGGTGTCGGGGCCGTTGGAGCCGACACCGGCCTCCGAGTCGTGGGTGCCGGAGCCGTGGGGGCCGCCGTTGTCGCCCGGGTCATGGGTGTCGTCCTGGTGGCCGGTCATTCCGCCACCGCCGGTGGTGCCGCCACTATCGGTGCCACCGCCACCGCCGGTGCAGCCTTGGTCGGTTCCGCTGTCGCTACCGATACCGCAGCCGTCGTCGGTGCCGCTGCCGTCCCCGCTGGCGAGGATGTCGGTGACCGCGGTGTCGAGGTCGTTGAGGTCGGTGACGGTGAGCCGGCCCTGCAGGACCTGCATGGCCAGGTCGAAACGGCGTTGGTCGAGGGTGCGGGGGTCGTCGGGTCCGAGGGCGCGGGCGAGGCGGTCGGCCATCTGCCAGGCGGCTTCGATCTGTTCGGCGGAGCCGTAGAACCAGAGTGAGGCCATTCCGTCCTCGAGGGAGCGGATGGAGACCCGTCGTTCGGTGTTCGCGGTCGTGTGGCGGCGGTACTCCCCGTCGGGGTCGATCTTCGCGATCGCCCGCCGCAGCCGGTCGCGGACCTGCCGCAACGTCGCATCGGAGGCCTTCGACAGAACCGCGGCTTCGACCTCGCGGGCCTTCTCATCGGGCAGGACGGCGGTGGCGCGGGCGATCGCATCCGCCCGGCGTTCGTCGATGCGGCCCTGTTCGAGGGCGGCGAGGGTGTCGGACAGGACGTGGGTGAACCGTCGTGCGCGGGCGATCTCGCCCGATGCCTCCAGGCGGGGGATGCCGAGGGTGAGTCCGACCTCGTCGGGTAGCCACCGCTGCACCGGGGCGAGACCGAGGACGGGGTCCGCTCCGGGTGGGGCGGCGGTGGTGCCGGCGGGGTGGCGGTCGGCGAAGGTCGCCAGCATCCGCGTCCGGAGTCCGGAGGCCCATCGCAGGATGGCTTCGGTGCCCTGCACGACGTCGAGGACCTCGCCGTCGGAGAGCAGCTCGGGCACGGATCCGGCGGACTGGCACTGCAGCGCCAGCCGCGCTCCCGGTGCCTGGTCGAGGTCTACGACCGCTTCGGCGGGCGGCTCGTCGTCGAGGGTTCCGTTCTCGGGGCAGAGGTCGCCGCAGAGCCAGGCGGGGATGCCGTGGGGGCACGGGTCCTCGACCGGCGGGAGATCCTCGACGACTGCGAACATGCGTTCGATTCTACCGTAACGACGTGCGCTGATCCAGTGGAATGTGGACGGATTCGGCGACTCGTCGACCCGGTGCTCGGCCGGTCGAACAACACCCGACCGAGCGGGTGAGATCGCTCCCGGCGGGAGCGGTTCGACCAGTCGGACGCGGCCTGGCCGTGCGGGACCGAATCCGCTGAACGGGAGGAGCTCCGGGGAGCGGGGCAGGACCGGGGTTGGGTCAGACCGAATGACGACCGAGCGGGCGCGGCCGCACCATGTGGGATGGGCCGGATCGAGCCGGATGGGCCGGATTGAGCGGGATGGGGCGGGCCGAGCGAGATCGGACGGACCGAGTGGGAACCAGATCGAGTGGCGTTGGGCGACAGGGACAGGCTGGGTCGAGTGAGGCCGGACCGGGTCGGGCCGGACCGAGGGGAAGGAGTCGGGCCGTGTGGGACTCGGCCGAGTGGGTCGAGTTGGCGTAGGGCATGCGGGAGGACCGGCGCAGCGGAGGGGGTCGGGCTGAGTGGGCCGGGTCGAGTGGGGGCGGGCCGGGCGGAGGACCGCGACCGGTCAGTACCGGTTGAACCGCGCCTCCAGGCGTAGCGCAGCGTCGATCACCCCGGCGGGGACCTTCACCCCGCTCTGGCTCTTCGCGATCCGGCCGGCGCTGGGCACGTCGCGGCGGTCCGGCCAGGTCGCGGTGTCCCACAGCGACGAGCGTAGGAACGCCTTCGCGCAGTGCAGGAACAGCTCCTCGACCTCGACGACGATCGCCAGTTCGGGCACCGACCCGGAGACGGCGAGCCGCTCGGCGAAGTCCGGGTGGTGCACGATCCGGGCGCGTCCGTTGAGGCGCAGGGTGTCGCCGGAGCCGGGGACGAGGAACAGCATCCCGACCCGTGGGTCGTGCAGGATGTTGCGCAGCGAGTCCAGGCGCCGGTTGCCCTTGCGGTCCCCGAACGCGACCGACCGGCCGTCGTCGAGGACCAGCACGCTGCCGGGCGGGTCGCCGCGAGGGGAGACGTCCGTCGCGCCCTCGGGTCCGGTCGTGGCGAGGAGGAAGAACGGCGAGGCCTCCAGGAACCGGCGGGACTCGGCGTCCACCCGGTCGACGGCCTTCTCGGCCACCGCCCTCACCGGCTTCGTGATGATCTCGCGCAACCGAGTCTCGTCGGTGATCTCCTCCATGCCGCCCCTCCGTGGTCGCCGTTCGGCCACCGTACACCGATGAGTAAGGGTGACCTAACTTCCCGGTGGACGCGCCCCGGGCGCTGGCCGGACCTAGGGTCGGCGGCATGGGCGTGATCGTGGTGGGAGCGGGGATCTCCGGTGTGGCGTGCGCCCGGGAGCTGGCGTCGAGCGGCGTCGACGTGCGGGTGCTGGAGCGGTCGCACTCGGTCGGCGGGCGGCTGGGGGTGCACCGGCACGACGGACGTCCGGCCGACACCGGGGCCGCCTACTTCACCGTCGACGACGACGGGTTCGGCGCGCAGGTGCAGCGGTGGGAGTCCGCCGGCCTGGCCCGCCCGTGGACCGAGCGGCTCGCCGTGTTCACCGGCACCGAGCGGGACGAGGGCAAGCCCGGCCCGATGCGGTGGGCCGCGCCGTCCGGGCTGCGGAGCCTGGTCGCGGACCTCGCCGAGGGACTGACGATCGAGTACCGGCGCGAGGTCGCCGCCGTGGGGCCCGGGCCGGTCGTCGACGGGGAGAAGGCCGACGCCGTCGTCGTCGCGATGCCCGACCCGCAGGCCCGGCGCCTGCTCGACCCTGGTTCCCCGGCCGCGGCCGCCGTGCAGGGGCGGGAGTGGAACCCGGTGCTGGCGATGGTCGCCGGCTACCCGGCGCGGGTCTGGCCGGACCTGCCCGCCGCGTTCGTCAACGACCACCCGACGCTGTCGCTGCTGGCCGACGACGGCCTGCGCCGCGGCGACGGCGCCCCGGTCCTGGTCGCGCACTCGACCGCGGCGGTCGCCCGCATCCACGACGCCGACCCGCAGGCGGCGGCGCCGGAGATGACCGCGGCCGTCGCCGAGCTGCTCGACCTGCACGAACCGCCGGACTGGACGCACGTGCACCGCTGGCGCTTCGCCGCGCCGGCACGGCCGCGCGAGGACGCCTTCCACCTCGGCGACGACGGCATCGCCCTCGCCGGCGACGGCTGGGGCAAGTCCAAGGTGCAGACGGCCTACCTGTCGGGCGTGCAGCTCGGCCGGGCCCTGGCCGAGCGACTCGGCCGACCCCACCGGTGATCCCCGCCCGGGGAGCGGGACCGACCGTGTGGGTCGGTCCCGCTCCCCGGGCGCTGATCACCGGGGACCCCGACGGGGCGCGGATCACGAGAGATCACGACGGGGAACGGGCGGGCTCCCGGGAGAAGCGTCGCGTCCCCGGGACCAGCGCCGCGAGCCCCGGGCCCAGGACGCAGGCGACCGCGCACGTCAGCAGCACGGGCGCGAGACCGAACGCGGCGATCGCCGGTGCGATCAGCGCGAGGCCGAGCGGGGCCAGGCCGTAGGAGAGCAGGAAGTCCAGCGACGAGACCCGGGCCAGTGTCGCCGGGTCGACCTCGCGCTGCACGGCGGTGAACCACGGGACGTTGAACAGCTCGATCCCGATCCCGGCCACCACGTACGCCGCGACCACCACCGCGATCGGCAGCGGCACCAGCAGCGCCAGCGGCGCGACCGCGTACACCCCGAGCCCGGCCAGCGCGGACCAGCCGCGGGCGTGTGGGCGCCACCGCGAGATGATCACGGCACCGAGCAGGGCACCCGCGGTGTAGCCGGTCAGCGCGGCGGCCAGCACGGTCTCGCTGCCGTAGACGTCGCGCGAGACCAGCGGCAGCGCGACGCCGGTGGCCGAGTAGCCGGTCGCGATCACCGTCGTCAGCGCACCCAACCCGGCCAGGAACCAGGGGTGGCGACGGGCCTCGCGCACGCCGTCGGCGAACTCGGTGAAGAACGCGAGGCCCGCGCCCGCGGGGGCCTCCCGGCGGAACGTGCCCCGCGGCGGGAGCACCGCGGCGACCAGCCACAGCAGCGCGATGCCGACGGTCAGTGCGCGGGTCGAGAGCAGCGTGCCGAGCAGTGCGATCGCGGCCGGCGCGATCAGGGTGGTGACCCGCACCGAGAACGTCATCGCCGCGTTGGCCTGCTGGCGCTGCTCGTCGGTGACGATCTCGGCGACCAGTGCCTGGAACGCCGGGCGGCACGCGCCCTGCCCGGCCCCGGCGACGACGGCCCCGGCGATCATCAGCCACAGCGAGGTGCCCAGGCCGACCGCGATCGCCGCGCTCGCCACCGCGGCGGACAGTCCCGACCACCAGACGACGGCGCGCCGGGAGTAGCGGTCGGCGATCACGCCGCTGATCGGGACGGCGGCCAGGAACCCGGCCGTCCGCACGCCGAGCACGATCCCCAGACCGACGGCGTCGAGCGACCCCTCCAGCACCGCCAGCCCGAGGACGAACGGCAGCGCCCACGTGGCCAGTCCGGAGGCGGTCGTCCCGGTCCAGAGCCGCAGGAACGCGGGCTCGCGCAGGACGGCGCGCTGCGCGGGCGCGGTCATCGGGGCAGCTCACGCAGGTAGGCGCCGAACCGCTCCAGGCCGTCGATGTTGCGCGGACCGCTGATGCCCTCGTTGTAGTCGAGGACGAAGAACCGGTTGTCCCGCACGGCCGGGACCGAGCGCAGGATCGGCAGCGACTTCAGGAAGTCGATCTTCTGCTGCGCGCTCTGCTCGCCGTAGTCGAGGATCATGATGATCTGCGGCTGACGCTGGACGACGGTCTCCCAGCCGACGTCGGTCCAGCGGGCGTTCTGGTCGGCCAGGATGTTGCGGCCGCCGGCGATCCGGATGATGTCGTTCGGCGGGACCTGGCTCGCCGCGGAGTTCGGACGGTCGGTCCCGGAGTCGTAGAGGAACACCGACGGCGGCGTCGCGGACTTCGGCGCCTGCGCGGCGACGGCGGCGACGCGCTGCTTCATCGACCCCACGACCTCGGCGGCCTTCTCCGGCACCCGGAAGATCGCGCCGAGACGCGTCATGTCGGCGTAGAGGCCCTCGAGCGGGGCGACCTTCTCCGGGAAACCGGGGTAGTTGTAGCAGGTCTCGGTGTGCATGAAGCTCGCGATCCCGAGGCGGTCCAGCAGCTCCGGGGTGATGCCGCGCTCGGCGCTGAACCCGGACCGCCAGCCCGCGACGACCATGTCCGCGCCCGAGTCCACGACGAGCTCGCGGTTGAGCAGGTCGTCGCTGAGCAGCTCCGTCTTCGCGTACTCCGCGGCGTACGGCGACTCGGTGACCGGCGGGTTCGCCGGGGGCATCACGTAGCCGCGGACCTTGTCGGTGAGTCCGAGCGCGAACATCTTGTCCGAGCTGCCGCCCTCGTAGGTCACGACCCGCTCCGGCGTCCGGTAGGCGACCTGCTGCCCGCACCGGGGGACGGTCACCGTCTCGGCGGCCGCGGTGGGCTCGACCTGCGCACCGCAGGCGGTCGCGGCGAACACCACGGCGAGGGTGAGGGGAACGGCTCGTGACGAGCGCATGGTCAGCGTCCTTCCGGAACGGTGGCGGGGGTGTGGGCGGCGGGAGTGGGCAGGGCGTAGAGGAGCTGGGGCGCGCCGGTCTCGGGATGGGTGACGACGCTCGCGCGCACCCCGAACACCTCCGCGACCAGCGCGGTGGTGATCACCTCCGACGGCGGCCCGCTCGTGACGAGGCGGCCGTGGGAGAGCACTCCGATCCGGTCGCAGACCGCGGCGGCGAGGTTGAGGTCGTGCAGCACCACCAGCACGGTGACGGCGGAGTCCCGCAACACCGAGAGCAGTCCGATCTGGTGGGCGACGTCGAGGTGGTTCGTCGGCTCGTCGAGGACGAGGACCTCCGGCTCCTGGGCGAGCGCGCGGGCGGCCAGGACGCGCTGGCGTTCCCCGCCGGACAGCGTCAGCACGCCGCGCCCGGCCAGGTCGTCGACCCCGACCTGCTCCATTGCGCGGCGGCACACGTCGCGGTCGTGCTCGCCGAGGCGCCGGTTGCCGCGCAGGTGCGGCGCGCGCCCGAGCGCGACCAGCTCCTCGACGGTGAAGTCGAGGTCGGAACCGTGGTTCTGGGTCATCGCCGCGACGGTGCGGGCGCCGTCGCGCAGGCTCGTCGTCGCCAGGTCGGTGTCGCCGACCCACACCGTGCCCCGGCTCGGCGTCAGCGCGCGGTAGACGCAGCGCAGCGCCGTCGACTTGCCGCTGCCGTTCGGTCCGACCAGCCCGACGACGCTGCCGGAGGCGACGTCGAGGGACAGCCCGTGCACGATCGCGCGGCCGTCGATCGCGACGTCGAGGGAGTCCAGACGCAGGTCCATGTCAGCTCCCGCCGAAGACGTAGCCGCGGCGGCGCATCAGCAGCAGGAACACCGGCACCCCGACCAGCGCGGTGATCACGCCCAGCGGCAGCTCCCGCGGTGCGACGACGGTGCGCGAGAGCAGGTCCACCCACACCGCGAAGATCGCACCGGCCAGCGGGGCGATCACCAGCACCTTGGTGTGCGTGGACCCGGCGACGATCCGCACCAGGTGCGGCACGATCAGCCCGACGAACCCGATCGCCCCGCTGACGGCGACCATCGCCCCGGTCATCACCGAGGTCAGGACGAACAGGCGGCGGCGCAGCACGGTGGTGTCGACACCCATGCTGGTCGCGGTCTCGTCGCCCAGGGCCAGCACGTCGAGGTCGCGGGCCCGGCGCCACAGCAGCACGACGCCGACGACGACGATCACCACCACCAGGGGCAGCACGCCCCAGGTCGCGGCGCCGAAGCTGCCCAGCGTCCAGAACAGGACCGTCGACGTCGCCTCGCCCTGCGGCGCCAGGTAGATCAGCAGGGCCATCGCGGCCTGGAACGCGTACGCGAGTGCGATGCCGGTCAGCACCAGCCGCAGCGGTGTGGCCCCGCCCGTCCCGCTCCGGCCGCGCGACGCGAGGTGCACCAGCGCCGCGGCGCCGAGCGCCCCGACGAACGCGCCCAGCGAGATCGCGTAGATCCCGGCCGCGGCGAGTACCCCGAACACCAGTACGGAGACCGCCCCGACCGATGCGCCGGAGGACACCCCGAGCACGAACGGGTCGGCCAGCGGGTTGCGGACCATCGCCTGCACCGCCACCCCGACGGCGCTGAGCCCCGCCCCGACGACGACCGCGAGCAGCACCCGCGGCGTGCGCAGCTGCCAGACGATCTCGTAGGTCGGCACCTCGTCGGCCGAGATCGGGCCCCCGGCCAGTGCGGCCCAGAGGTAGCGGACGGTGTCGGCCGGCGCGACCGAGGCCGACCCCAGCCCGATCGCGACGACGATCGACCCGAGCAGCACCGCGACGAGCACGGCGACGACGAGGATCCCGGTGCCCCGGGACGGCCCGGTGGCGATGGCGGCCGGCTCCGCGACTGTATTGGACATGATTGTCGATACTAGTAACAGGTGATCCGCTCCCAGGTCCAGTGGGCGGTTCGTGACGCTCCGCACCGATGTCACTCTTGCCGGTTAATCAAAAATGATTACCGTTAACGTCATGGATCAACTGACCCTGCCGCCGCCGCTGCCGGCCGAACGGATCGTCGAGCTCAATCGCCCGAAGGGTGACCTGCACACGACGCGGAGCTACACCTGGAACGGCTGGGACCTCGAGGTGCCGCCCGGCGTCTTCCGCCCCGGCCTGACCAGCGCAATGATCTTCGACCGGGTGCTGTCCGGCGAGATCGAGGTGCGCGGACGCCGCTACCTGGCGATGGGCTGCGGGCTCGGCGTCGAGGTGGCCGCCGCCGCGGCCCGCGGCGCCGCCGACGTCTACGCCGTCGACGTCCACCCGGCCAGCGTGGAGACCGCCGTCGCCAACGCCCGCCGTCTGGCGCCGGGGGAGACCCGTGTGCACGCCGTCGTCGCCGACGTCCTGGACGGTTTCCCGGTCGACGCGCAGGTCGACGTCGTCACGTTCAACCCGCCCGCGGTCAGCCGCCCGGTCAGTGACGACCCCGACGTCGTGCGCAACGTCTGCGCCGGCGCCCCGCTGCTGGAGCGCTTCTTCGCCCAGATCGCCGAGCGCGACGTGCTCGCCCCCGGCGCCGAGGTCTACGTGATCGCCTCCAACACCGCCGACCTGCAGACGATCGTCTCGCACGCCGTCACCCACGGGTTCTCGCCCGAGGTCGCGCTGCGCCACGACTGGAACGACGGCGTGCTCACCTACCTGTTCCGCTTCACCGCGGGCGGTTCCGCGTGACCGGCGCGGTCGACACGCTGATCGACGAGGTCCTCGACGGCCGCCACGGCGAACCGCCGGAGAAGCTCGCCGCGACCAGCGTGTTCTGGCTCTGCCACGGCACCCGCCTGGCCGGGGGAGAGGTCACCTACCGCAACCACTACGTGCTCGTCCGGTGCGGTCGCGCGTTCGGCGCGGCCGCCGTCGGGGCCGGGGTGCTCGACCCCGCCGCCTGCCAGGACCTCTCCGGCAGCGCGGTCGCGGACCTGCTGCGACCCGATGCGGAGGTGCCGTACGCGGTGCGGATCGCGGCGCTCGACGCCTACCTCGCCCAGGGGCTGCCGTTCCGCGACGACCCGGCCCCGGAGCCGGTGACCCTGCCCGACGGCACGCCGGAGGAACGGGCGGTGGCCCGGGACGCGGCCGTCGCCGGGCTGCTCGACGTGCCGGCCGGGGCGAAGGTCGCTCTGATCGGCGTGGTGAACCCGCTGGTCGCGGCCATCCGTGACCGTGGTGCGGAGTGCCTGCCGTGCGACCTGGACCTGCGCACGACGCAGTGGGGCGACCCCGTCTCGGACTCCGCGGACGAGGTGATCGACGCCGCGGACGCCGTCGTCGCGACCGGCATGACGCTGTCCAACGGCACGTTCGACCCGATCCTGGCCCGATGTCGGGACCGCGGGATCCCGTTGACGGTCTACGCCCAGACCGGCAGTGCGGTGGCGCGCGCGTTCCTCGGGAAGGGGGTGGCGGCGGTGTCCGCCGAGCCGTTCCCGTTCTCCCAGTTCAGCGCGGAGCCGACCCGGCTCTACCGCTACCGGGCCGGGTCGTGAAGCTCGGTCCCGTGGGAATCGGGGTCGGGCAGGCGCGCAACCATCACGGCGAGCTGCTGCAGGGCGCGTTCCGCGACGCCCGTGGCGTGACGCGGCACGGGCTGGTGACGCTGTTGATGCCCGGCGCCGGGACGGGGGCGGTGTTCGTACCGGACCCGTCCACGGACGTGATCACGGTCGTTCCGGCCGGGCGCACCAAGGCCGAGCGGGCGGCCCGGCTCACCGCGGACGCCCTGGGGCTCGCGACCGGTGGGCGGGTGGAGCTCTCCGGCGCGGTGCCGATCGGGATGGGCATGGGCTCGTCGACGAGCGACGTCGTGGCCACGATCCGCGCGGTGGCCGACGCGGCGGGCGTGACGCCGCCGCCGCGGGTGGTGGCCCGGCTCGCGGTGGCCGCCGAGACGGCGTGCGACCCGACGATGTTCGACGACCGCCCGCTGCTGTTCGCCCACCGCGACGGGCACGTGCTGGAGGACCTCGGCCCGGCGCTGCCGCCGCTGCGGGTGCTCGGCTGCGTCACCGGCGGCGGGCGCCCGGTGGACACCCTCGCCGTCACCCGCACCTACGACGACACCGACGTCGAGGAGTTCGAGCACCTGCGCGACCTGCTCCGCCACGCGGTGCGGCACCGGGACGCGGACCTGCTCGGCGCCGTCGCCACGGCGAGTGCCCGGCGGCACCGGCCGGGCCCGGAGCTCGACCTGCTGGTCGCGGTCGCGGCCGACGCCGGCGCCGTCGGCGTGCAGGTCGCACACAGCGGCAACGTCGCCGGGCTGCTGTTCGACCCCGCCCGCACCGCAGGCCTGAACCGGGCCGCCACCGCGCTCGACGCGCACGGACTACCCGTGACCTCGGTGTTCGTCACGGGCCCACAGACCCCGGGAGGACGACAGTGGACGACCACGTCAGCCAGGCCGTCGGCCGGCCCGACCTCGTACGCCTCGACGAACGCCTGATCTGCCTGCGCTTCGAGACCATGAAGGTGCTCTCCGCCGACGCCGCGGTCGCGCACCTGCTCGAGACCGGCGTCGTCGCCCGCGGCGACACCCTGCTCGACAGCTCCAGCGGCATCTACGCCTACGCGCTCGCCCTGGCGTGCCACCGGCACGGGCTGCGCTGCCACATCGTCGGCTCCACGACCGTGGACGCGGCGGTGCGCACGCAGCTCGCCGTGCTCGGCGCGCACCTGGAGCAGATGCCGCCGAGCGACGACCTGAAGCTCGACCAGAACCGCCGGGTCGCCCGGATCCGCGCGCTGCTGGCGGAGAACCCGCGCCTGCACTGGATGCGGCAGTACCACGACGACGTGCACCACCTCGGCTACCGCGCGGTCGCCGAGACGGTCCGGGCGTCGCTGGGGGACGTGCCGCTGACGGTCGTCGGAGGGGTCGGGTCCGGCGCGTCCACCGGGGCGCTGGCCGGGTACCTGCGCCGCGACGTCCCGGACACCCGCCTGGTCGGGGTGCAGCCCTTCGGCAGCATCACGTTCGGCAGCGAGCACGTGTCCGACCCGGAGATCATCATCGCCGGGATCGGCAGCTCGATCCCGTTCGGCAACGTCGTGCACTCCCGCTACGACGTCGTGCACTGGACCGGGTTCCACGCCGCGCTCTCGGGCAGCGTGGACCTGCTGCGCCGCCACGCCGTGTTCGCCGGGCTCTCCACCGGCGCGGGGTACCTGGCGGCACGGTGGGAGCGCCGGCGCGACCCGGAGCGCACCGTGCTGGTGATCGCCGCGGACACCGGGCACCGCTACGTCGACACCGTCTTCGCCCGGCACGCCGAGGCCGAGCCGATCGACTCGCTGGCCCCGCACGAGGTGTCCGGCACCGACGAGCTGGCCCTGCCGTGGTCGCGGATGGAGTGGGCCGCCGCGCCCGCCCCGCCCGCGGCGCGGGTGTCGCCGGAGGACATGCCGGCCCCGGTGGCGCGCTGAGGAACCGGGGCCCGGCGGTGGCAGGGGCCCGCCGGGGCGGCCTACCGTCTCCGGCATGAGCGACCCCGTCACCGCCGACGCCCCCGCACCCTCCGAGCCGGGGGAGCACCGCCCGTTCGGGGTGTCCACCGCGCCGGCGGAGCTGGCCGTCCTCGAACCGGACGAGGCCGGTCGCGCGGTGCTCGCCGAGCTGGCCGCCGCGCTTCCGGCCGACCGGATGCTCACCGACCCGGACACCGTGCGCCCCTACGTGCACGACGACGCCGAGTGGGCCGAGTTCGGCACGCCGCTTCTCGTGGTCCGGGCGCGCAGCACCGCCGAGGTCGCCGCGGTGGTGACGGCGTGCGCGCGGCACCGGGTGCCGGTCGTCGCGCGCGGGGCGGGCAGTGGCCTGTCGGGCGGCGCGAACGCCGTCGACGGGTGCGTGCTGCTCTCGTTGGAGAAGATGACGGAGATCCTGGAGATCTCCCGCGGCGAGCGACTCGCCGTCGTCCAGCCCGGGGTGGTCAACGACCACCTGCGCGCCGCGTGCGCCGAGCACGGCCTCTGGTACCCGCCGGACCCGGCGAGCGCCCCCTGGTCGACGATCGGCGGCAACGTCGCCACCAACGCTGGCGGGCTGTGCTGCGTCAAGTACGGCGTGACCCGCGACTACGTGCTGGCCCTGGAGGTCGTGACCGCGTCCGGTGAGGTGCTCCGCGTCGGGCGCCGCACCGCGAAGGGCGTCGCCGGCTACGACCTGGCGGGCCTGCTCGTCGGGTCCGAGGGCACGCTCGGGATCATCACCGAGGTCACCGTGAAGCTGCGCCCGGCCCGTCCCACACCGCCGCGCACGGTGGTCGGGTTCTTCGACTCGCTCGCCGCCTGCGGGGCCGCCGTCGCCGCCGTCACCGAGGCCGGGCTGCAGCCGGCCGCGTTCGAGCTCGTCGACCGGGTCTGCCTGCAGGCGGTGAACGCCTGGAAGAACGCCGGGCTGCCCGAGGACGCCGCCGCACTGCTGCTCGCCCAGACCGACCTGCCCGAGCCCGCCGCGCAGATCGAGGCCGACGCCATCCTGGACGCGTTCCGCGCGCACGGCGCCACCGACGCGATGGCCTCGACCGACCCGGTCGAGGCCGAGGCGCTGTTCGACGCCCGCCGGATGGCCTACCCGGCCCTGGAGCAGGGCGGCGACGCGATCCTCACCGAGGACGTCTGTCTGCCGCGGCAGCGTCTCGCCGAGATGCTCGCCCACGTCGTGGAGATCTCCGCCCGGTACGACACGAAGATCGCCAACATCGCGCACGCCGGCGACGGCAACCTGCACCCGTTGATCATCGTCCCGCACGGCGACGACGACGCCCGCCGCCGCGCGCAGGCGGCGTTCGACGAGATCGTCACCCTGGCCGTCGACCTGGGCGGCACGGTGACCGGCGAGCACGGCGTCGGGCTGCTCAAGCGCGACGGCATGGCCCGCGAGCTCGGCCCCGGTGTCCTGGCGATGCAGAGCGCGATCAAGCAGGCGCTGGACCCGCAGAACATCCTCAACCCGGGCAAGGCCCTGGCCTGACCGGCGGGCCCCACGGCTCCTGTGCCGATCGGCACACCGGCCGTCGGTGCCGGCCGGTGCGATGATCCGACGACGCCACCCGCACCGCGCCACGACCGGCGCGGGTGCGACCCCCGACGACGTGGAGGTGTCCCGATGCAGACCGGTCCGCTGTTCCCGGCCCTGGCCGACCCGACCGACGCACCGGCGGTGCGCTTCTCCGGCAGCTCGCACGACGGCGCCCTGACCCATCGGGAGCTGGCCCGCGTCGCCGACGGGGTCGCCGCGTCGATCACGGGGCTCTCCCGCGTCGCGGTGTGGGCGACGCCGACGCTGCCGACCGCGGTGGGTGTCGTCGCCGGGCTGCGCGCCGGGGTGCCGGTGGTGCCGGTCAACCCGAAGAACGGCGAGCGGGAGCTGGGGCACGTCCTCTCGGACTCCGAGCCGGAGGCGGTCCTCGTCGCGCCGGACGTCGAGCTGCCGTCGGCGCTGGACGGGCTGCGCCGGATCGACGTCGACCCGTCGCAGGTGCCGGACACCGGGGCCGGGACACCGGGGGAGGAGCCGGGTCCGGACGCGCCGGCGCTCGTCGTCTACACCTCCGGGACCACCGGGGCGCCGAAGGGCGCCGTGCTCTCGCGCGGCGCCGTCGCGTCCAACCTGGACGCGCTCGGGCAGGCCTGGGGCTGGACCGGGGACGACGTCCTCGCGCACGCGCTGCCGCTGTTCCACGTGCACGGCCTGGTGCTCGGTACGCTCGGACCGCTGCGCCGCGGCGGGTCGCTGCACCACCTCGGCGCGCTGACCGGCAAGGAGCTCGCCGCCGCGATCGACGACGGCGCGACGATGGTGTTCGGCGTCCCGACCCAGTACCACCGCCTGGCCGCCGACCTGGAGTCCGATGCCGGGTCCGCCGCCGCCGTCGGACGCGCCCGGCTGCTGGTGTCCGGGTCGGCCGCGCTGACCGCCGTCGACCACGCGCGCATCTCCGCGCTGACCGGGCACAGCGTCCGGGAGCGCTACGGCCTCACCGAGACGCTGATCCTCACCGCCGCCCGCGCCGACGAGCAGCCCGAGGTCGGCACCGTCGGCCGCCCGCTGCCCGGCACCGAGGTCCGCCTCGCCCCGCTCCCGGCCGAGGCCGACGCCCCGGAAGGCGCCGAGGAGGACGGGCTCGGGGGTGTCGAGGTCCGCGGGCCGGGCCTGTTCTCCGGCTACCTCAACCTCCCCGAGGCGACGGCCGAGACCACCACCGCCGACGGCTGGTACGCCACCGGCGACATCGGACGGTGGACGGCGTCCGGCGCGCTCGCACTCGTCGGTCGCAAGGCCACGGACCTGATCAAGTCCGGTGGCTACAAGATCGGCGCCGGCGAGATCGAGAACGCGTTGCTGGAGCACCCGGGCGTCGCCGAGGTCGCGGTGCTCGGGGAGTCCGACGAGGACCTGGGGGAGCGGGTCGTGGCCTACGTCGTCGCCGCGGGGGAGCAGCCGGACCCGGCCGAGCTCGTCGAACACGTCGTGGGCCTCCTGGCCGCGCACAAGCGCCCGCGCGAGATCCGATTCCGGGACGCGCTCCCGCGCAACGACATGGGGAAGGTGCAGAAGAAGCTGCTCCGGTGAACGCCGTGTTTCCCCCGGATGGCCCCGGTTGGCGGTGACGGTCCCCGGGAACCCTGAGGGATGACCGACAGCGTGCACACAGGAGACATCACCGGCCGCGGGCACGAGGCCCGTGCGCCCGACACCTACCGCGGACCGGCGCACACCGGGGCCCCGCGTCTGTCCGACATCGACGGTGTCGAGACCGTCGAGGTCGCCGACGACCACGACGTCATCGAGCAGGAGCGCTACGACACCCCGGACCTGCGCCTGTCCGCGGCCGGGATCACGCTCGCCGTGCACCGCCTGCCGGGCTCGGCGCACTGGCAGCTCACGCTCCCCGACGGCGGCCCGGAGGAGCAGCTGCGGCTGCCGCTGGCCGCCCCCGACGTCGAGGGAGTCGACCCGGACGCGGTCCCGGAGCAGATCGACGTCCTGATCCGCGGCGTGCGTGGTGACGAGCCGGTCGCGCCGGTCGGCCGGATCCGCACCGTGCGCACGACGTCGCGCCTGCGCGACCTGTCCGGCCAGGAGATCGTCACCCTGACCCGTGACGAGGTCCAGGTGTCCACGCTCGGTACGTCCACCAGCGTCGAGAACTGGTCCGAGGCCGAGGTGACCCGGGGCAACGCCACCGGCGCCGCGCTGCTCTCCCAGCTCGACACCCGCCTGCGTGAGACCGGCCTGACCGCCGCCCCGCACGGCGCCGAGGAGGCGCTGGAGCGGATGCTGGCCGCGCTCGCGCCGGACACCCCGAAGCGCTGGATCGGCAAGAAGGGCACCGCGGGCACCGTCCTGCTCGACTACATCGGCAGCCAGGCCGACCGCCTCGCCGCCCGCGAGCTGAGCCTGCGCGAGGACGAGCCGGACGCCGTGCACCAGATGCGTGTCGCGTCACGGCGGATCCGCAGCGCCCTGCGCACCTACTCCGGTGTCCTGGAGGGCCCCCGGGTCGAGCACGTGGTCGAGGAGCTGAAGTGGCTCGGGCGCGCCCTGGCCGGCGACCGGGACATCGAGGTGATCAAGGAGCGCATCGAGTCCCACCTCGACGAGCTGCCGCCGGAGCTGGTCCTCGGACCGGTCCGCGCCCAGGTCACCCGCCACTTCGCCCGTCAGCAGGCGGAGTCCCGCGCGGCCGTTCTGGGCACTGTGGACGGCCCGCGCTACCGGGCGCTGCAGGGCGCCCTCGCGCGCCTGCTGATCGACCCGCCGCTGTCGTCGGCCGCCCGCAAGCCCGCCGCGAAGGTCATGCCCGCGATGGTCGCGACCGTCGCGGCGAAGCTGGGCAAGCGGATGGACGCGGCCGTGGACGGCGCCGAGGGCACCGACCACGACGAGGCCCTGCACGGCGCGCGGCGCACCGGCAAGCAGCTGCGCTACGCGACCGAGGTCGTCCGCCCGGTCGTCGGCAAGGACGCCAAGACGTTCGCCAAGGGCCTCGAGGAGCTGCAGGACGCGCTCGGCGCGCACCAGGACGCCGTCGTGGCCCGCGAGACGCTGCGCGAGCTCGGGGCGCAGGCCGGTGCGGAGAACCAGAACGGGTTCACGTTCGGCCTGCTCTACGGGCAGGACGTCGAGCGGGCGAAGGCGGTCCAGTCGGCCGTGCCGGACGTCTGGGCGCGCGTGAACGACAAGAAGCAGCGGCGCTGGATGAAGTAGTGGCAGCATCACTGCGGTGAGTGATACCCGCGACCCGGTGGCCGACCTGCGGCGGATCGCGTTCCTGCTGGAACGCGCCCACGAGTCGACCTACCGGGTGCGGGCGTTCCGCACCGCGGCGGCCGCCCTGCGCGGCAAGGACGCCGACGAGCTCGCCCGGATGCGGAAGTCCGGCGAGCTCGTCGCCCTGCGCGGGGTCGGGGAGGTCACCGCGCGGTGCGTCGCGGAGTCCCTCGACGGCGAGGAGCCGGTCTACCTGCGCCGCCTGGAAGCCACCGAGGGCGTCCCGCTGGACACCGCGGCCGAGCAGCTGCGCGGCGCCCTGCTCGGGGACCTGCACTCGCACACCGACGCCTCCGACGGCGGCTCGCCGCTGCAGGAGATGGTCGAGACCGCGATCGCGCTCGGGCACTCCTACCTCGTCGTCACCGACCACTCGCCGCGGCTGACCGTGGCCAACGGGCTGTCCGCGGACCGCCTGCGCGCCCAGATCGCGCAGGTCGCCGACCTGAACACGGCGTTGGGCGAGCACGGGTCGACGTTTCGGGTGCTGACCGGGATCGAGGTCGACATCCTCGACGACGGCGCGCTCGACCAGGATCCGGACCTGCTCGAAGCGCTCGACGTCGTCGTGGCCAGCGTGCACTCCAAGCTCCGGATGCCCGGCGACGAGATGACCGAGCGGATGCTCACCGCCGTCGCGAACCCGCACGTCGACGTCCTCGGGCACTGCACCGGGCGGATGGTGACCGGCAAGCGCAAGCGCCCGGAGTCCGACTTCGACGCACCGCGCGTGTTCGACGCCTGCGCCGAGTACGGCGTCGCCGTCGAGATCAACTCCCGGCCGGAGCGGCTCGACCCGCCGAAGCGCCTGCTGCGCCTGGCCGTGGAGGCCGGGTGCGACTTCTCGATCGACACCGACGCACACGCGCCCGGCCAGCTGGACTGGCTCGACTTCGGCTGTACCCGGGCGGTCGCGTGCGGGGTCCCGGCCGAGCGGGTGCGCAACACCTGGGAGGTTTCGTCATTGTTGTCGCACCGCGGCTGAGCCCGACCTGCAAGGATCGCGCCCGTGGACGGTGACATCGGTGGTGACGTCCTGGAGAGCGTTCTCGATGCGGGTCTGCAGCTGTGGTCGGACTCGGGGTGGACGGCGGTGACCCTGCCCGCGGCGTGTGCCGCGGCCGGCGTCCCCGTCGCCGACCTGGCCGAGGACTTCCCGGACTCGCTCGACCTTCTGTGCGAGGTGTTCGACCGCAGTACCGACGAGCGCGCGTCGGCGGTGATCACGGCGATGGACGCCGCCCCGCACGACGAACGGCTGCGCGCGGGCATGCGGGCGTTCGTTGCGTGCATCGACCGCGACCCCCGGCACGCCGCGGTGCTCGTCGAGGCCGTGGGGTGCCCGGAGCTGCGGGCCCGGCGGCGCAGCTCGTTCCGCGGGTTCGCCGCGCTGATGGCGTCGCAGGTGGTCGGTACCGCCGCCGAGCCGCGGCGGCTGCAGGTCGCCGCGCACTTCTGCCTCGGCGGCCTGACCGAGATGACGCTGGCCTGGCTGGACTCCGAGACCGACGTCGACCGGGAGCTCGTCCTCGAACACGGCGCCCGGATGTTCGAGGTCACCATGACCACGCCCTGAGCGGGCCTCTCAGTCCATCTCGAAGTCCGCGAAGTCGAACCCCGGCGACACCACGCAGGTGACGAGCGCGGGCTCGTCACCCTGCAGTGTGGCGGCCTGCCAGACGCCCGCCAGGACCTCGACCTGCGGGCTCGCCCCGTCGTGTCCCGGTGGCCCGAGCAGCTCCGTCCGCTCCTCGACGGGGGCCTCGCCGTCGCCCCCGAACGAGAGCGCGATCGGTGACCCGGAGTGCCGGCACCACAGCTCCGCGGACCGGACGCGGTGCCATCGCGAGACCCCGTCGAGGAGATAGAGGATCGCCGTCGCGGTCGGTCGCGGACCGTGTGCGGTGGGCACCGTGACCGGGGAGGTCCAGGTCCGGCGGTACCACCCACCCTCGGGATGGGCGGCCAGGTCGAGGGCGGTGACGAGCTCCGGGACGGCCATCGCAGCAGTCTCCCTCATCGTCACCGGTGGTGACCGCGGGTGAGGTCACACTTGCTAACGGTGCACGAACGGGGGCGCTCCGAACGGGTGGAAGAGCTAGCGTCGCTCACGATCTGCGGTGAAATGAGTGCAGTCCTGAGAAACGAGTGACGGGAGAGACGAACGGTGCGAACGCACGCGATGTCCCGATCCCTGGCCGTTCTCGCCGCCACGGCGGTGGGTGCGGCGACGGTGGTCGGCACGGCCGCCACGGCCGAGGCTGCGCCCGCGCCGGTCCGGTCCGCGGCGTCCTCCGCCGCCCCCGCAGCGCTCGCCCCCGGCGCCGGGAACTGCCCGAACACCGCCGCGCAGAAGCTCGGCTGGGGCGACCCGACCCGGGTCTCCGACTTCGACGGCTCGACGGTCCCGCCGGACTGGCACCCCTACGGCCCCGAGCCCGGCCACGACAAACAGGGCACCCGCACCCCGGAGGCGATCACCGTCGCCGACGGCATGATGTCGATCAACGCGGAGCAGGACGGCACCACCGGCGCCGTCAGCTGGCACCCCGGGCAGCAGTACGGCCGCTGGGAGTCCTGCGTGAAGTCCGACGAGGGGCAGGGCGGTCTGAACGCGTTGCTGCTGCTCTGGCCGGTCGCCGAGAACTTCCCGGTCGGCGGCGAGATCGACTGGATGGAGATCAGCGACGACTCCCGCCAGGAGACCGGGTTCTTCCTGCACTACGGGGAGAACAACGACCAGGAGTCGGCGACGGTGAAGAACGACGCCACGAAGTGGTCGGCCTACGCGCTGGAGTGGACGCCGGAGAAGATCTCGGTCTTCGTCAACGGCGAGGAGTGGTACTCCACCACCGAGAAGGACCACCTCCCGCCCGGCCCGATGAACATGACCATGCAGATGGACTACTTCCCCGAGGCCGGGGGACCGTCGGCGATGCACATGGACTGGGCCCATCAGTGGGCCCTGCCGGAGAGCGAGCCGGCCGAGCTGACCCTGGCCCCCGGTGCGCCGGCGACCGGCCAGCCGCGGGACTACCCGGACCGCAAGCCCCGCGCCCAGGGCGACACCGAGCAGACGGCCACCACCCCCCGGGTGCGCACACTGCACCCCACGACCACCGGCTGAGGCCGGACGCCCCACGGATTCGTGGGCGGCGAGGGACGAAAAGAACTGGGGCCGTCCCTCGCCGCCCACGTCCTCGCGTCCTGCGGGGAGCGGGCGCCGCTACAGGCCGAGGTCGGCCAGGGTGGGCGGGTTCGCGCCGTGGCGCGAGCAGGTGATCGCCGCGGCGGCACCGGCCTCGTCGAGCACCGCGTCCAGGGTGCCGGCGTCGATCCGGTAGAGGTCGTCGCGGGCACCGGCCCCGAGCAGACCGCGCCGGTGCAGACCGGCCAGCATCGCCGCGGAGAAGCTGTCCCCGGCGCCGACCGTGTCCACCACGTCGACCTTCTGCCCCGGGCGGACGGTGTGCAGGCCGCTCGCGGTCCCGGCGACGACGCCCTCGCCCCCGAGTGTGACCGCGACGAGGGCCGGGCCCAGCTCCAGCCACTCGGTGATCACGTCGGTGGGCTCGCGGCCGGGGGTGAGCCAGCGCAGGTCCTCGTCGCTGACCTTGACGACGTCGGCCAGGCCGAGCAGCTCGTGCACGCCGGCGAGGACCTCGGCCGGGTCGCCCATCAGCAGGGGGCGGCAGTTCGGGTCGTAGCTGATCGTCGCGGTGTCCACGGCCCGGGCCATCAGGGCGCGCAGCTCCTCGGCGCCGGGCGGGGTGGTCAGGGCCAGCGAGCCGGAGTGCAGCGCCACGACCGGCGTCGTCCCGTCCGGTTCGAGCGCCCCGGCGAGCTCACCGGCGGTCCACTGCCAGTCCGCGGTGCCGGAGATCCGGAAGTCGTAGCTCGCCACGCCGTCCTCGGCGATCTCCACCAGCGCCAGCGAGGACGGCTCGCCGGCCTCGACGACGTGGGAGAGGTCCACGCCGTTGTCGTCGAGGTGCGCGCGCAGCCGCCGGCCCAGCAGGTCGTCGGCGATCCGGGCCAGCATCCGGGCGGGCACCCCGAGGCGGGCCAGGCCGACCGCGACGTTGGCCGGGCTGCCGCCGGGGGCGAACTCGAAGTAGCCCTGCGCGGGGGCGGGCACGATGTCGACCAGCGCCTCCCCGGCGACGGCGATCACGCCTCGGGGCACGTCGGAGGGCATGCGGGGACCGGACATGGCGGTCACTCTGCCACGGTCCGCGGCGGCTCTGGTACTCATGACCGGTGCCCCGGAAGATCCCGGTCGTCGTGCTGGCCGGGTTCCTCGGAGCCGGCAAGACGACCCTGCTGAACCATCTGCTCGTCGCGGGAGGCGACGCGCGGATCGGTGTGGTCGTCAACGACTTCGGTGCCGTCGGGATCGACGCGATGCGCCTGGCCGGGCAGGCCGGGTCGATCGTCGGACTGGGCAACGGCTGCCTGTGCTGCGAGGTCGGGGAGGACGGGGTCGGGGAGATCCTGGACCGGTTGACCCGCCGTCGCGACGAGGTCGACGTCATCGTGATCGAGGCCAGCGGCATCGCCGAACCCGGCACGCTGGTGCAGCTCGTGCTCGACGCGGCCGGGCCGCACCTGGTGTTCGGCGGGCTGGTCGAGGTTGTCGACGCGGCCGAGTTCCTGGCCACCCGCAAGCGGCACCCGCAGCTGGACAAGCACGTGGGCCTGGCCGACCTGGTCGTGCTGAACAAGATCGACCGGGTGGACCCCGGGACGCTCTGGCGGGTCCGGCGGCTGTGCCGGGAGGCGAACCCGAGGGCCCCGATCGTCCCGGTCCGCGACGGTGCCGTGGACCCGGCGCTGCTCTTCGACATCGAGATCGTGCCCGGGCGGCAGCTGATGCTGGGCGAACAGGTGCGCTCCGACGACCACCCTGCCGGCGACCACGGGGCGCACCTGCACGCGGGCTACCAGAGCGTCTCGTTCGTGTGCGACGAGCCGCTCGACGCCGCCCGGCTGCGCGAGCTGCTCGACACCCGCCCGGCCGGGATCTACCGGATCAAGGGCTCGGTCCGGTTCTCCGCGGCGCCCGCCCGGGAGCGCTGGGACCTGCACACCGTCGGCCGCTACGTCCGGTTCCACAAGGCGCGCTGGGACGCCGGTGAGCCCCGCCGGACCAGCCTGGTGCTGATCGGGACCGGGCTGGAGACCGAGGCGATCTCCGCGAAGCTGCGGGCGTGCGTCGCCGACGAGCACTCGCGCCGCGACCCGGACGCGATGCTCCCGGTGTTGCGCTACGCCGCCCGGTGATCGTCCGTGCCGGGGGTCACCGTGCCCGACAGCACGGGCCCCGGCAGCACCGGGCGCAGGCCCGGACCTGAGAGGTCCGGGCTCAGACGCTCTGCAGGTCGGGACCGGTCGCGGGCTCGACGAGCTGGTTGAGCGACTCGGCGGCCCAGGACTGCTCGTCGGCGACCGCGGTCCACAGCAACGACCCGAGCGTGCGCGTCGGGTCGACCCGGCCCGACACCCAGGACGGGGTCGCGGCGAGCCGCTCGGCACGACGGCAGAGCGCCCAGGCGCCCGACTCCCGGTCGGTGACGTCGATCGCGTACCGCCCGTGCCCGTGCACGGCGCGGTAGCGCCGGACCGGGTTGGTGCTCACGTGGATCAGGCCCAGCAGCCCCGCGGCGAGCGCGAAGCCGGTCGGCAGGGCGAGCAGGAACGTGAGCGCGAACCACGCCCAGCTGTCGCCGCCGATCCAGAGCCCGGCCACGGCGGAGCCGAGGACGACGGTCGCGACGATGCTCCCGGCGGGCAGCCGGGTGTAGACGAGATCGCCCTGCTCGTCGATCGCGTAATGGGTTCCCGCGATGAGCTGCGGATCGTGGACGCGGTACCCGGAAGGGGTCCTGACCAGCGTCGGGAGGCGGTCGGCCGGTGCGCCGATGACGAAGTCGTTCATGATGGTGCTCGTTCTGCAGCTGTGACGCTCGCGGCCCACCGGATGGCCGTCGCGACACGAGTTTCGCCGATGGAAGCTCCGCTGTTACACGATGTGTTGCGCGTCACGCATCGAGTTGCGGCCAGTGGTCCCCCCAGCCGGTGTCCCGGGCGGCCCGGTAGTGCTCCCGGCGGCTCTTGGGGACCGGCCGGTCGGTGATCGCCCCGTCGCCGGTGCACAGCCGCAGCGTCACCAGTCCCTTGCGCTGCAGCGGGTGCCGCAGCACCCGGTTGCCGGCGTGCGCGGGGGCGCCGCGGGTCGCGACGACGTAGGCGAACTTCTCGTCCTCGTGCCCCAGCGTGCCGCCCTTGAGGCCGCGGTGCCGCGACGTCCGGTCCACCCGCGCCGCGAAGTGACACCAGTCGTCGCCGATGACCGGGCAGGTGCCGTCGTGCGGGCAGGGTGCGGCGACGGTCATCCCGGCGTCGAGGAGGCGGGCGCGCGCGTCGAGGACCCGCCGGTACCCGGCCGGGGTGCCGGGCTCGAACACGGCCACGGTGCCGGCCCGGCGCGCGGCCTCGTCGACGAGCGGGCCACGGACGGGTTCGGAGAGCTCACCGAGCACGTAGGAGACGGTCACCAGGTCGGCGTCGGGAAGGGTGGTGCCCTCGCCGAGCAGCGTCCGTTCCCAGCGCGCGGAGCGCACCGCCGGGTTCTCCGCGCCCGTGACGAGCCGCCGGCCCAGGGCGATCACCGGCTCGGCGCCCTCCAGCACGGTCGCGGACCCCAGCGACGGCCAGAGCCGGGCCGCGGCCCACACGGCCGCCCCGGTCCCGCCGCCCACGTCGAGATGGGTGCGCGGCGCGAGGGCGGCGACGGCCCCGGCGGCGCGGGAGAGCCCGTCATACACGGCGGTGTAGGTGGCCGGCATCCGGTAGGCGGCGTAGGCGGCCGCGTCGTCGTCGGTGCGCAGGATCGGGGCCGTCGCGACGCCGCCGCGGACGTTCCCGGGCCCGCCGCGGTAGTCGCCGATCAGCCGCTCGACGACCGGGGTCAGCCGGGACGCCGGGACCCGGTCCAGCGCGTCGTCCAGGGCCCGGGCCAGGTCGTCGGGCAGGGCGGTCACCGCGGCGACGCTACCGGCACCCCCTCCCGGGCCCGCCCGCCCGTCCCGGCCCCGCCGCGTCCCCACGCCCGGCCCCGGGGCAGCCGTCGCCGGGCCCGGTTCTGGTTGGCTGGTGGTGTGCCCGTTCCCGGTCCGGTCCTCGTCGTCGGGGCCGGCCCGACGGGTCTCGTCGCCGCGTTGCTGCTGGCGCGCCACGGCGTCGAGGTGATCGTCGTGGAACGCCGGGACGGGGTGCACCCGCTGCCGCGCGCGGTGCACCTGGACGACGAGTCGGTGCGGATCCTGCAGGCCGCGGGCGTCGCGGACGGGTTCACCGCGGTCAGCCGCCCGGCCGCGGGGCTCCGACTTCTCGATGCCCGTCTACGCCCGTTCGCGGAGTTCCGGCGCTCGGAGTCGGGCCTGCACGGCTGGCCGGAGTCGAACCTGTTCGACCAGCCCGCGCTGGAGGAGCTCCTGCGCGACGCGGTGGCCGCCCAACCCCTGGTCACGCTGCACGAGGGTGTCGAGGTGGCCGGCGTCGAGCAGCGACCGGACGGCCTGTCGGTCCGGCTGCGTACCGAGCGGGGTCACGGGGCCGTCGGTCACGACGGGCTGGCCGCCCCGACCGAGGGCCGCCCCCGCCCGGAGACCACGATCTCGGCCTCGGCGGTCCTGGGCTGCGACGGGGCGCACAGCACCGTCCGGGACCTGATCGGGGCCCGGATGCGCGACCTCGGGTTCACCGAGCGCTGGTTCGTGCTCGACGTCGCCTCGTCGGAGCCGCTGCCGACCTGGGGCGGGGTGGACCAGGTCTGCGACCCCGCGCGCGCCGGCACGTTCCTGCCCCTGCCCGGTGACCGCTACCGCTGGGAGTGGCGGATGCACGACGGCGAGGACGCCGCCGACCTCGCCGAGCGGATCCCGGAGCTGACGGCCCGCTGGACCGGTGCCGTGGACGTCGACGTGCTGCGCGCCGCCGAGTACACGTTCGCCGCGCGGCTGGCCGACCGCTGGCGCGACGGCCGCGTGTTCCTGCTCGGCGACGCCGCGCACCTGACCCCGCCGTTCATCGGGCAGGGCCTCGGCGCCGGGCTGCGCGACGCCCACAACCTGGCGTGGAAGCTCGTGGACGCGCTCGCCCGTCCGGCGTCCGCGGAGGCCCTCCTGGAGAGCTACCGGCTCGAGCGGGCCCCGCACGCGGAGGCGGTGATCCGCGGCGCGGTCCGGGTGGGGCGGGCGATGACCGGTGGGCCGGGCGCGGTCGCGGCGCTGCGCCGCCCGCTCGTGGCGGGTGCGCTGCGGATCCCCGGCGTCCGGGCGCGGGCGTCCCGGGTGCTGACGACCCGGTTCCCGGCGGGGGAGTCGGTGGACCGGCGGCGGCACCGCCGCGACCTCGTCGGCGCCCACTGCCCGCAGGTCCGGATCGGCGACCGGCGCCTCGACGACGTCCTCGGCCCCGGCTGGGCCCTGGTCACCGACGGGCCGGTGCCCGACGGGCTGCGGGCCCGGGCCGAGCGGGTGGGGGCGGGGACCGTCCGCGTGGGCGAACTCGGTGGGTGGCTCGCCGCCGGGCGGGCCGGCGCGGCGTTGCTGCGCCCCGACCGGATCGTCGCGGCGACCGCCCCGCGGCCCGGCTGAACCGCCCGGTCAGGCGGCCAGGAGCGGGTCGTTCAGGGCGTCGAGGAGGGGGACCTGCAGGCGCGCCCAGGGGGACAGGCCGCTGTCCGGGTCGGCGGCGGCGTCACGGAAGCGCGACCAGTCCCACCATTCGACCGTCTCCACCTCGGAGGGGTCCGGGCGGGGCAGCCCGGCGATGCGGCAGACGTAGACCGGGCAGAGCTCGTTCTCCTCGACCCCGTCGGCGGAGGCCCGGTAGCTGAACTTCGGCAGGACCAGCCGCATCTCCACCGGCTGTACGCCCAGCTCCTGGAACAGGCGCCGCTGCACCGCGTCGGCGATCTTCTCGCCGGGCCCGGGGTGCCCGCAGCAGGTGTTGGTCCACACGCCGGGGAACACCGCCTTGTCCAGCGCCCGCCGTGTGACCAGCAACTGCCCGGAGTCGTTCACCCCGTAGCAGGAGAACGCCAGGTGACGCGGGGTGGTGGCGCCGTGCACCGTCGCCTTGTCCGCGACGCCGACGGCGTTCCCGTCGTCGTCGAGCAGTACGACCAGTTCCATGTGTTCCTTCCGTGGAACCGAGCGGTCCTAGACCGCCCGGAGTAACGCAGCGTAGAGCGTGAGCCCCGGACCGAACGCCAGCGCGATGCACGCCCGTCCCGATCGTGGCAGGCCCGCCGAGCGCAGCGCGTCGAGCACCAGCAACACCGTCGCGGACGAGCAGTTCCCGCGCTCGGCGAGCACGGCCCGCGAGGCGTCCAGCGCGCCCGGGGCCAGCTCCAGCTGCTCGGCGACGACGTCGAGGATCCGCGGCCCGCCCGGGTGCACGGCCCAGCCGTCGACGTCGCCCAGGGACAGCCCGTTACGGTCCAGCAACCCGGTGACCATCCCGCGCACGTGCCGGGCCAGGACGCGGGGGACCTCCGGGGACAGCCCCATCCGGAAGCCGAGGTCGGTGACCTCCCACGTCATGTGGTCCGAGGTCGACGGGTCGGTGACGGCGGCGACGTCGAGCACCTCCAGCGCGCCGTCGGCCGGGTCCGGGACGAGCGTGACGGCAGCGGCGGCGTCGCCGAACAGCGCGTGCGACACGACCTGGCCGCGGTCACCGTCGGCGGGCTGCACGTGCAGCGACGTCAGCTCGCAGCACAGCGCCACCGCCGGGCGGCCGCGGCTGACGACGAAGTCGGCGACCGTGCCCAGGCCCGGGATCGCGGCGTAGCAGCCCATGTGTCCGACGACCAGGCGTTGCGCGTCCGGTGGGAGGCCCAGGTCGGCGGCGACCCGGATGTCGAGGCCGGGCGTGGAGTAGCCGGTGCAGGACACGACCTCGAGCAGCCCGACGTCGGACGCGGGGAGCCGTGCGTCGTCCAGTGCCGCGGCCACCGCCTCCTTGCCCATCGGCACCGACTCCACGGCGTAGCGCCGCATCCGCTCGCCGGTGGACCACCCGGAGACGTCCTCGACGAGCGGGTTCACCGCCGAGTGCCGCCGGTCGACCCCGGCCGAGGCGAAGATCCGCCGCGCCACCAGGTCACCGCCGGAGCGGGGCTCGAAGTAGCCGTCCCAGATCTCGCTCTGCTCGATGGCCGGGCCGGGAAACGACGTGCCGAGGCCGGTCAGGTACGCCGATCGCATCTCTCTACAGTCCCCCGTCCACGGTGGAACCGCCCGTTGTCCGCCGTCCGACGCCCTGGAACAGCACCGCCGTCGTCGGCACGGAGACCATCCGGACCTGGTCGGACCGTCGCCGGACCCATCGGGTGAGATCACGCACCGACGGCCGGATCCCGCGCAGCGTGAGCGTCACCCCGTGCCGGGCGCACTCGCGGCGCAGCCGGTCGCGGTCCACGAACAGCGCCGGGTCGTGGATGCCCGGCGGCGGTCCGCCCGGGACCTTCTCGGCCAGCGTCACCGCGACGAAACGGCCCAGTGCCGTCGCCGCGATCGTGTCGACGACCAGGGTGCCGCCGGGGCGCAGCAGCCGGCACGCCTCGGCGACCGCGGCGTCGAGGTCGGTGACGTGCTCCAGGATCTCCCCGGCCGTGACGACGTCCGCGCAGCCCGAGGCCAGCGGCACCCGGCAGATGTCACCGCGGACCGCGGTCACCCCGTGCTCGGCGGCCTGGCGCAGCGCGGAGTGCGTGTAGTCGACGCCGACGTGGCGGTATCCGCGCAGGTGGGGGGCCATCAGACCGGCCCCGCAGCCGAGGTCGACGAGGACCGCGCCCTCGCGTGACGGCGGCGGGACGAGCGCGGCCCGGGCGACGGCGAGCCAGTGCAGCATCGCGAACATGCCGTACGGGTCCCACCAGTACTGCGCGAGGTCGTCGTACTGGCCCGGGTCGTTGCGGGCCCGTGCCGGGGTCGTGCGCACATGCGTGCCCATGCCCCGAGGCTGCCACAGCGGGAATCTGGCAGCCTGGCCGAACATGTGGGCGTTGCTGCGGTGTTGCCATCCGGAACCGACCGCCGCGGTGACCGTCCTGATGGGTGCGCTCGCCGTCACGACCGGGCATTCGCTCACCGGCGTGCTGCTGGTGACCGGTGCGGTGCTGACCGGGCAGCTCTCGATCGGCTGGCTCAACGACGTCCTCGACGCCCCGCGTGACGTCGCGGTCGGACGGACGGACAAACCGATCGCGTCCGGCGAGGTGTCGCCGCGCACGGTGTGGACGGCCACGGCCGTCGCCGTGGTCGCCTGCGTGGTGCTGACACTGGCGGCCGGGGGAGTGGCCGGCGGGGTCGTGCACCTGGTCGCGGTGGGCGCCGGCCTGGCCTACGACCTGGGGCTCAAGTCCACCCGCGCGTCCCTGGTGCCGTACCTGGTCTGCTTCGGGCTGCTGCCGGTGTTCGTCGTGGTCACGCTGCTCGGCGGGCCGTTCCCGCCGTGGTGGCTCCCGGTCGCGGGCGCGCTGCTCGGCGGCGGGGCGCACTTCGCGAACGTGCTCCCCGACCTCGACGACGACGCCGCCACCGGCGTCCGCGGCCTGCCGCACGTCCTCGGGGCCCGGGTCAGCCGGTTCGCCGCCGCCGGGTTGCTGCTGGCCTCGACGGTCGTGATCGCGTTCGGCGCGCCGGTGCCGGTGTGGCTGGCCGCCGGGGTCCCGGTCCTGGGCCTGGTCCTGCTCGTCGTCGGGTTCCGGCTCGGGGTGCGCCCCGGGTCGCGTGCGCCGTTCCGCGCCGTGCTGATCGTCGCGGTGCTGGCGGTGGCGCTGCTCCTGGCCGCGGGACCCGGCGTCGTCGGCGCGTGAGCGGCGCGGCCCCGGCGATGTACGAGGCGCCGGCGTTCCCGGCTACCGGCCGGTCACCAGGTGGGCGAGGACCAGGCCGAGGGCGGCCGGCGGGACGGTGCCGCGGGCGAGCCCCAGCTCGACGGCGGCGTCGAACACCCGCGCGTGCTTCGACGCGGCGGTGATCGCGGCGTCGAGGAACCGCGGGCGGGCGGCCAGGCGGGAGATCGCGCCGACGTGGCGGTGGTGGCGGGCGAAGGCGCGGTCCATCGACGCCCGGTGGGTCGCCCCGGCGGCCGCGCCGAGCAGGGCGTCGCGTCCGGCCAGGATGCCGGAGGCGATCGCGTCGTAGATCCCCTCGCCGGTCAGCGGGTTGATCTTCGCGGCGGCGTCGCCGGCGAGCAGGACCCGGCCGTCGGGGTGGAAGCGCGGGGTGGTCGACAGCGGCAGGTGGTGCGCCCGGACCGTCGACGGGTCGGGCTCCTGGCCGGGCAGCAGCTCGTGCAGGCGGTCGACCAGGGCGTCCTTGTTGCCGCCGCCGCGCTTGTCGAACACGCCGTAGCCGACGTTCGCCCCGCCGCCGGCGATCGGGAACGACCAGGCGTAGGCCGGATAGGGGCCGTCGGCGTACTCGATGGTCAGGGTGTCGCGCTCGGCGCTGCGCGGGGCGTAGCCGCGGATCGCCACCGCCAGTGACCCGGGCGGACTCGCCGGGGCGCCGAGCAGCCGCCGGACCGTGGAGTTCGCGCCGTCCGCGCCGATCACCGTCCGCGCGGAGATCTCGCCGTCGATCACGACCCGGTCGCCCTCGGTCTCCAGCGTCCGCACGCGGTGCTTGCGCAGCTCGGCGCCCTTCTCGACGGCGGCCTCGACGAGGGCGTTGTCGAAGGCCAGCCGGGTGATGACGCGGTTGGCCCGCGGGCAGTCCCGGTCCACCGACCGCCCGGACGGGGTGCGCAGCCGCAGCCGCGGCATCACCGGGCCGAGGTCCTCGACGCCGTGCACGTCGAGCCCGTGCAGCAGGTCGAACACCTGGGCCGCGACGCCGTCGCCGCACGTCTTGTCCCGGGGGAACGTCGCGGCGTCGAGCAGCAGGACCGTCGCGTCCGGGCGCAGGCGGCGGACCTGCATCGCCGCGGCCGCGCCGGCCGGGCCCGCGCCGACCACGGCCACGTCGTACAGGTCGTCCATGAGGTCTCGCCTTCGTCGGGTGCGCGGTCCCGGTCCGCCGGGGGAGAACCGGGTCGATTCCCGGCCACGATCCCTGTTTACTCGAACCACCGCCTCCCGAACCCGCTCCCGTACGACAGCACCAGGAGATCCCTGTGACCACCGGACCGTCCACCGGAACGCATGATCCGGCGGCCCCCGCACGGCCGAACGCGAGCGACTCGCTGGTCATCTGGCTGCTCGTCGGGTCCGCGTTCGTCATGATCCTGAACGAGACGATCATGAGCGTGGCGCTGCCCGCGCTGATCGTCGACCTGCAGGTGTCGCCGAGCACCGCGCAGTGGCTGACCAGCGGGTTCCTGCTGACGATGGCCGTGGTCATCCCGATCACCGGGTTCCTGCTGCAACGGTTCCCGGCCCGCGCCGTCTACATCGCGTCGATGACGCTGTTCAGCCTCGGCACCCTGCTCGCCGCGCTGGCCCCCGGGTTCGCCGTGCTGCTCGTGGCCCGGGTGATCCAGGCCTCGGGCACCGCGGTGATGGTGCCGCTGCTGATGACCACCGTGCTCAACCTGATCCCGGCCGAGCGCCGCGGGCAGACGATGGGCACGATCTCGATCGTCATCGCGGTCGCCCCGGCGATCGGTCCGACGATCTCCGGCCTGATCCTGTCGTCGCTGGGCTGGCGCTGGATGTTCTGGATCGTGCTGCCGATCGCGCTGGTCGCGCTGGCGTGCGGGGCGACCTGGCTGCGGGTCGCGGCCACCGAGACCCGACGGGTCCCGCTCGACGTGGCGTCGGTGATCCTGTCCGCGGTCGGGTTCGCCGGGCTGGTCTACGGGCTGAGCAGCCTCGGTGAGGCCGCACGCGGGGCGTCGGAGGGGCTCCCACCGTGGGTCCCGGTCGTCGTCGGCGCGGTGGCGCTGACCGTGTTCGTCCTGCGCCAGATCCGGCTGCAGCGCCGCGACGCCGCCCTGCTGGACCTGCGCCCGTTCACCCACCGCACGTACACGCTGTCGCTGGTCCTGGTCGCGCTCGGGTTCACGTCGCTGTTCGGCGGGCTGATCCTGCTGCCGCTCTACCTGCAGGACGTCCTCGGCCGGACGGCGTTCGTCACCGGCCTGGTCGTGCTGCCCGGCGGTCTGGCGATGGGACTGCTCGGCCCGATCGTCGGGCGGGCCTACGACCGGCTCGGCGCGCGGCGGCTGGTGGTGCCCGGGTCGATCACGCTGTGCGCCTCGCTGTGGATGTTCGCGACGCTCGGCGAGACCTCCCCGCTGTGGGAGATCGTCGCGATCCACGTCGTGCTGATGGCCTCGCTCGCCCTGATGTTCACGCCACTGATGACCGACGCGCTCGGCTCGCTGCCCCCGAACCTGTACTCGCACGGCAGCGCCATCCTCACCACGCTGCAGCAGGTCGCGGGCGCGGCCGGGACGGCCCTGTTCATCACCGTGATGACGCTGGCCTCGGCGCGTCCGGACGGCGGGATCGACATCACCGGGCTGCGGGCGGCCTTCACCTGCGCCGCGGTCGTCTCGGTCGTCGTCGTGCTCGTCGCGTTCTTCACCGGACGCCCGGGCGGGGCGAAGGCGGCGGCTGGGGACACGGCGGCGGCCGGGGACACGGCGGCGACCGAGACCACGGCGGCGGACGAGAAGGCGGAGCGCTCTTGACGTGATCGGCGTCGTGCCCGTTGCATGAGGGCGGTGAACGCTCCGCTGGACGGGGTCCGCGTCGTCGACCTGACCACGACGTTCCTGGGCCCGTACACCACGATGCTGATGGCTCGGATGGGCGCGGACGTGATCAAGGTGGAGACCCGTGACGGTGACGTCCTGCGCGACGTCGGCACCGGTCGTCACCCGGGCATGGGGCCGATCTTCCTCACCGCCAACCACGGCAAGCGCAGCATCGCGCTGGACCTGAAGAGTCCGGGCGGGCGGGCGGCGATGCGGCGCCTCGTCGCCGGCGCGGACGCGTTCGTCACGAACATGCGCCCGGACGCGGTGGAGCGCCTCGGCCTCGGCCCGGACGAGCTCACCGCCGCCGACGGACGGCTGGTCTACGTCGCCCTGCGCGGCTTCGGCGCGGAGGGCCCCTACCGCGACCGCGCCGCCTACGACGACGTCATCCAGGCCGCCAGCGGGCTCGCCGCGGTCCAGGGCGGCGACGGCGACCCCGCCTACGTGCGCAGCGTCGTCGCGGACAAGGCGGTCGCGGTGATGGGCCTGGCCGCGGTCAACGCCGCGCTGTTCGCCCGCGAGCGGACCGGGCGCGGCGGGTTCGTCGAGGTGCCGATGTTCGAGTCGATGGTGTCGTTCCTGATGCTCGAGCAGCAGAACGCGCGCGTGCTGGACCCGGACGGCGCGTGCGGCTACTCCCGCACCGCCTCGCCGAACCGGCGGCCCTACCGCACCGCGGACGGCTTCCTCGGCGTCATGGTCTACACCGACAAGCAGTGGCTGTCGTTCTTCGAGCTGATCGGGCGCCCCGAGCTCGCCCACACCCCGCGGTACTCCACGATCACCGGCCGCACCGAGCACATCGACGAGCTCTACGGCCTGGTCGCCGAGGCCCTGCCGGCGCGCACGAACGCCGAGTGGGTCGCCGCGATGGAGCCGCTCGGGATCCCGGTGCAGCCGGTGCTGTCCCCGGACGACCTCCTCGCCGACGAGCACCTGCGCGCGGTGGAGCTGTTCGAGCAGGTCGCCCACCCCAGCGAGGGGACGCTCACGCTGCCGCGGCTGCCGATGTCCTTCGACGGTGAGCACGCCGCACCCGTGCGCGGCGCACCGCGACTGGGCGAGCACGGCGCCGACGTCCTGCGCGAGGCCGGTCTCGACGACGCCGAGATCGAGCACCTGCGCGCCGACGGGGTGCTGTCGTGAGCGACGAGCCGTCCGCGCTGGTGAGGGCCCTGACCGACCCGGGCACGATCGCGGTGATCGGTGCCTCGGACGACCTGGGCAAGCTCGCCGGGGGACCGGTGCACAACCTGGTCACCGCCGGGTTCGCCGGGCGGATCGCGCCGGTCAACCCCCGCCGTCCGGAGATCCAGGGCCTGCCGGCGTACCCCTCGATCACCGACGTCGACGGGCACGTCGACATCGCCGCGATCGTCGTGCCTGCGGCCTCGGTGCTCGCCGAGCTGCGCCGGTGCGCCGAGGCGGGGGTGACGCTGGCCGTCGTGTTCTCCTCCGGCTTCGCCGAGATCGACGACGCCGGCGCCGCCGTGCAGGACGAGATCGCGGCACTGTGCGTGGAGACCGGGCTGCGCGTGCTCGGGCCGAACTGTCTCGGCGCGGTGTCCGCCTCACGGGCGGTGGTGGTGTCGTTCTCCAGCGGACTGCGCGGGCGCCACGAGCCGGGGACGACGGCGATGGTCAGCCAGTCCGGCGCGCTCGCGCTGTGGCTCTACACCGGCGCGCAGCGCGCGGGGCTGCGGTTCAGCCAGTTCGTCACGACCGGCAACGAGGCCGACCTGACCGTCTCCCGCGTGCTGCGCGAGATCGTCGAGCTGGACGAGACGCAGGTGCTGCTCGCCTACTTCGAGGCGATCCACGACGTCGGCGCGCTGCGCGGGCTCGCCCGCCGGGCCCGCGAGCTGGACAAACCCGTCGTCGTGCTCAAGGCGGCCCGCTCCGAACAGGGCGCCCGCGCCGCGGCGTCGCACACGGCGTCGCTCGCCGGGTCCGACCGGGCCGCGGACGCGCTGCTGAGCCGGCTGGGGCTGCTGCGCGTCGGCACCACCACCGAGCTGCTCGACGCCGCCCGGGTGTTCGCCCCGCGACGCCGCGCCCGCGGGCGGCGGCTGACCATCCTGTCCGTCTCCGGCGGGGGCGGGATCATGATGGCCGACGCCGCGTCCGCGCACGGGCTCGACGTCGTCGAGTGGGAACCGGAGTGGCAGGCGCGGATGGCCGAGGCCATCCCGGCCTACGGGTCGCCGCGCAACCCGGTCGACGTCACCGGCTCGGCGAGTGCGAACCCGCGGATGCTGGAGGACGCCCTGCGGGTCGCCGTCGAGCACCCGGGCACCGACCTGATCGCCGTGTTCGGCGGCGACACCGCACTCTCCGCGCCGTGGATCACCTCGATCTGTGCGGTGCACGGCGAGACCGACGTCCCGATCGTCGTCGGCTGGCTGGGTGCGGGTGAGTCGGTGCGCCGGTTCACCGACGCCGGCGTCCCGGTCTTCGGCGATCCCACCGCCGCGATCGACGCGCTCGCGCTGCTCGTCCGGCACAGCCTGGACCCGGTGGAGCCGCTGCCTCCGGACGCCGCACCGGACCCGCTGCCGGAGCCGGTCCGGGCGCTGCTCGACGGCGTCCGCGCACAGGGCCGCGACACCCTCGACGAGCTGGAGGCCGGGACGCTGCTGCGCGCCTTCGGCGTCGACGTGGCCCCCGGCGCCCGTGCCGCGTCCGTCGAGGAGGCCGTCCGGGCCGCGGACGAGCTCGGGTACCCGGTCGCGGTCAAGGTCCTGAGCCCGGTGCTCGCCCACAAGTCCGACGTCGGCGGCGTGGTGCTCGGCCTCGGCGACCCGTCCGCGGTGCGCGAGGCCACGGCCCGGCTGCTCGACATCGCTACGGAGCGGTCGCCGGCCGGGGACGCGGCGCAGACCGGTCCGGACAGCTCGCCGTCGGTGCTCGTGCAGGCGATGGCGCCGCCCGGGGTGGAGATGGTGCTGGGGATGCACCGCGACGACACGGCGGGCCCGGTCGTCCTGGTCGGCTCGGGCGGGGTGCTGGTCGAGCTGCTCGACGACGTCACCGTCGCGCTCCCGCCGCTGAGCACCGCGGCCGCGGGACGCCTGGTGGACTCGTTGCGCGGATCCGCCCTGCTCAGCGGCCTGCGCGGAGCCGATCCCGTCGACCGGGACGCGCTGGTGGACCTCGTCGTGGGGTTCGCCGCGATGGTGCACGCGCTGCGCGACGAGCTGGCCGAGGTCGACGTGAACCCGGTGGTCGTGGGCCCGTCGGGGGCGGTCGCGGTGGACGCGTTCGTACGAGTGCATGACCACGCAGCGACACCGTGACGCCCCGGACGGCCCAACGTCGTGAGGGCACATGTCCGTACTACTTCTCATCCGGGCGGATCTCGCTCGCGTTTCCGCAGGTAGAAGCGGTGGCCCCGGTCTGGTTCCACGCAAACTGACACGATCGGGTGATCCTCGCGGGTCGATCTCGAGGTCTCGTGAGGTCCCCGTGAGGTTGCTCCGGACGGGAAATCAGTGATCCAGATCACCTGATCACTGCCCGAACAGGCCCCTCAGGACGCTTTCCCATACTCCGGACGGGGGTATCGGAAAGCCTCCGAATGGTCGCTGTGCACAATTCCGACATGCGCCTCGACTCCCGCTTCGCCGTTCGACGTCATGTCGATCTGCGTCGCCAGGCGAGCGCACTCTGTACGGCCCCGGTGAGCTGAGCCCGGGCCCCCGAGGGGGCCTGCCCTCGCCCCACCGCCACCGGCCCCGCGCTCTCGCGCGGGTTCGTCTCACCGGTCCGGCGTCCGCCGGAACACCCCCACGCCCCGGCCGACCGCGCCCGAACCGGACGGTCCACTTCGGACTGACCGGGATCCCGCGCCCTCGGCCGCGACGTCCGGCCGGACCGTCCGCTCCCCACACCTTGTAGAACAGGAGCTCGTCGTGCCACGCAATCGCGCACGATCCACCGCACGCCGCATCGTCGGCGGTGCCGCCCTGGCCGGGTCCGCCCTGGTCGGGCTGTCCGGGGCCGCCCAGGCGGCCACCCCGGACCTGGTCCCCGACCTCGCCCCCTACCTGACCGAGCACAACGAGGTCCAGCCCGACCCGGCGCCGACGGCGCCCCCGGTCGAGTCCTCGTTCACCGCGTTCGACTCGACCGACCCGGTCCAGCAGCTGCGTGACTTCACGCCTGCCGGTGTCCCGGCCGCCGGCCTCGTCGACTCCCTCGGCGACGTCCCGAAGAAGATCACCCCGACCTTCGGTGGCGGCGGCAGCGGCTCCGGGGCGGGCTACGAATGAGCATCCTGGGTTCCCGCTGGGCGAAGCGGTCGCTGTTCGCCTTCGTCGGCGCGGCCGTCGTGGCCGGCGTCACCGTCATCCCGGCCACGGCCGCGTCGAGCATCGACAAGGTCAAGTCCGAGATCACCGGCTCGGACGGCAAGAACTACTGGGTCGAGAACAACCTCAAGGACGGGGCCAAGGAGGAGCAGGCCACCGCGCAGGCCGCCGACGGCAAGCGCAAGGAGTACATGATCGTCTGGGCCGGTGACGAGAACGTCGGCGACACCGTCGTCCCGGACGTCAAGAAGCTCCCCGGCTCGATCACCGACCCGGCCGACAAGGTGCGCGACGCCGCGCCCGGCCCGGACTTCATGGCCGTCATCGACGCGACCAAGGGCTCCCCGGAGTACGGCAAGGTCGTCAACACCGCGACCGTCGGGCCGCTGGTGGAGAACGAGCCGCACCACATGCAGTACACGTGGAGCAAGGGCGACAAGATCTACGCCGGTGGCCTCTACAGCGCCGCGACCTACGTCTTCGACGTGGCCGCCCTGCCGGAGCTCAAGCTCTCCGGCATCAGCCTGCCGTCGCAGACGCTGTGCGGATCGGTCCCGGACGCCTACTGGGTCCTCAAGGACGGCACCGCCTACGGCACCTACATGGGTGGTCCGGTCGTGCCCGGCCCCTGCAGGTACTCCAACGGCGAGGTCCGCACCGGCAACGGCTTCGCGGGCTCCCCGGGTGCGGTCATCCGCTTCGGTGAGGACGGCAAGAACCTCGTCGAGGCCCCGGCCGCGACCGAGACGCCCGAGGACCCGACGCAGTGCCTCAACACCCCGGCACTCGGGCAGCCGACGTGCGCGAACCCGCACGGCGTCCAGGTCCGCGAAGACCTGAACACGATGGTCACCAGTGACTACGCCGAGCCGCGCGCGATCATCCTCGACCCGGTCAAGAACCCGTCGCCGTACCTGCGACGGCCGACCGTGCGTACCTGGGACATCACCGACCGGAACCGTCCCCAGGTGAAGTCCGTCGCCTACCTCCCGACCGGGCCGCGGTCCAACGGCGAGGACCCGCTGCGCAACGAGAACCGCGCCGCGATGGAGACCACGGTCACCAACCAGCCGGGTCACAAGGGCGCGTTCGCCCAGACCATGCAGGGCGGGGCGATCCACTACACGCCCGACATCACGGCCAAGAACCCGGTCTGGCGTGAGGTCTTCGACCTCTCCGCCGCCTACCCGGACCTGGACCCGGGCGCGGTCAACGGTGGCCCGAGCGCCAACGGTGGCTGGGTGCAGACGAGCGAGGACGACAAGACGCTCTACCACGCCGTGATCGGCCGTAAGGCCGGCACGCTGGGCCCGGAGGACAAGGGCACCGCGGGCGGCGTCATCGCTCTCGACATCGAGAAGCTGGTCAACTCCGGCGACGCCACCACCTGCTCGATCGACACCACCGAGGAGATCACCGCCGGCGGAGCCGAGGACGACTGCCCGACGCTGCGCAGCACCCAGACGATCAACCCGGACAAGAAGGGTGACGGCCCGCACTGGGGCGCCCTGGACAACCTGTCCCTGGGTGACGACGGCTTCTACCACCACGACTCCCAGCCGGACCGGCTCGCGACCGCGAACTACTTCGTGGCCCGCACCGGCACCGACGGTGACCACCGCGTCTGCATGGTGGACATCGGGGAGGACGGCAAGCTGACGCAGGACGAGTCGTTCAAGGACGAGAACACCGACACACCCTGTGTCTCGTTCAACCGTGAGAGCTGGCCGCACGGCGACTTCGGCAACGCCAAGCCCCACTCGATGCTCTTCGTCACCAATGACGCGGACATCAAGTAGTTCCCCTGCCCGGCGGCGCACCTCGGTGCGCCGCCGGGCGGCGGCCCGCTCTCTCGTGCCGGCCGGCGTGCTCCTGCTCGCCGGCCCGGTCGGGGCCGTCCCCGCCCTCGCGGCGGAGACGGTGCACTCCCCGGCGATGTCCCCCCTGACGACCTCCGGGACGGCCCTCGCGGCCGCCGCCGGGCCGTTCGACGGCGCGGGGTCGACGACGACCCTGGTGCGCGTCGTGCTCCTGGTCGCCGGTGCCGTACTCGCCGGGCTCGGACTGCTCCGGCCGTTCGTGGGTGCAGCCGGCCGCCACGAGCGCCCGACCGCGTGGGTCGGTGCCGCTCTCGTCACCCTGGCGGCGGCCACCGGTTACCTCACCGGTGACGTCGACGTCTACGGCACGCTGGCGCAGATCGCGCTGGCCGTGGCCGTCCCCCTGCTGCTTCCGACGACGTGGGTGGTGCTGCCGTCCCTCGGCGTCGCGGCCCTCGTCGCGGTGCAGCTGAGCTCGGTGCACTCCGGCGTCGCGTTCGCCGTCGACGTCGTCTACGCGCTCGCCGCGTCCGTCCTCGTCGGCGGTGTGCTGCACACCGCCGCCCGCGACACCGCCACGCTGCGCCGCGTCACGATCGGAGCCGGTGTGCTCGCCGTCGTCGCGGCGGTCGTGCAGATCGTGCTCTCCGGGCCGTACGCGGCCCAGGACCTCCTCGGCACCGGCTACGGCTGGGCGGCGCTGGCCGCGGTCGTCGCGCCGCTGCTCGTCGTCGCGGTGCTCGTCGCGTCCGAGGTGGTCCCCTCCGGAGTCTCCCGGGCCGCGGCCCTGCTGCCCGGACCCCTGCGCTCCGTCTCGCCCTCACGGGCGCTCGGAGCGGTCGCCGCGGCCGGCGTCGGTGCCGCCGCGGCCCTGGCCGCCCTCCCCGTCCCGGCCGCGGACGCCGTCCCCGGACAGGCGCTGCTGCGCGGCGTCGACCTGGGGGAGGGGCCGGTCGCGATGCTGGTCACCCCCATGCGCCCGGGACCGAACCTCGTCCAGCTCAGCGCCGCTCCGGCGGCCGGCGGGCACGGTGCCGGGCACGACATGGCGGGCCACGACACGGCGGGCCACGACATGGCGGGCCACGACATGGCGGGCCACGACATGTCGGCCATGGCGGGCCATGACATGTCAGGAGCCGCCACGGTCTCCGCCGGCGACTCCACCGTCGCGTTCGAGTCCCGCCGCGGCGCGCCCGGGGAGTGGGCCGTGGTGAACATCCCCGCCGGGACCGACTCGCTGACGATCTCGGCGGACGGCACCGAACGCACCGTCCCGATCGACGTCGGGACCGACGCCGCCGCGGCGCCGGCCGGGGCGACCGGACCGGACGGGCCCGAGTGCGCGTCCGCGGTGCTCGGCGCGATCGTCGCCGGGGGACCGTCCGCGGGTACCGCGACGCAGTGCCCGGCCCAGTCGCTGGAGCAGGGGCAGGCCACCGCGCTGCGCGCCCTGGTCCAGGTGCTCGCCAAGCACGGCGTCCCGTCGGTGTCGCTGGTGTCGGACTCCTCGCCGCGCTCGGTCGCGGCGGCGAACCTCGTCCGCTCCGAGGGCGCGAAGGCGGGGCTGGACTTCCCGCCGAACGCGGCCACCGACCCGAACAGCGCCGTCCTGGTCGTCTCCGGCTGGCAGGGCGCGACCGCGACCCTGCACGAGGCGAAGCTGCGCTCGGCGTCGACGCCGACCTACCTCGGCGGCACGTACCTGGCCCCGTGGCTGCTCACCGGGGACGTCCTGAACGCCACCCCGAACGCGGTGCTCCCGCTGACGTTCACCCCGCAGGAGCCGCTGGCCCAGAACTACGTCGCGAGCCTGGCCCGGACCTACCCCGGTGCCGCGCCGTCGACGTCGGGCTTCCTGAGCTGGGCGGCCGTCGCCGGGCGTCCGGTCACGCAGTCGCCGACCCTGTACGGGGCGGCCCCGGTGAGCGTGCCGATGAGCGTCGAGCCGGAGGGCTCGACCGGCCACCACGGCGGCCCGAACATGGCCGCCTGGTTCCCGAACGGGACGGTCGTGCAGATCGGCCGGCCGGTGGACCCGTCATGACCCACCCGCACGCACTACCCGAACCGAGGAGGAGAAGCCATGTCCGTGGTCAGTGAACCGAAGAGCCCGCTGGTGCGGGCCCTGCGCCAGATGCCGCTCGACGAGCGCGCGTCGTTCGGCCCGCAGGACCGCGACGCCAAGCCCGTCCAGTGGCCGGTCGTCGCGATCGGCCTAGTGCTCGCCGCGCTCCTGCTGTGGGGGGTGTCCACCGTCGCGCCCGCGACGATGGTCGGCACCGCCGCGCTGGGCATCGCGCTGGGCTTCACCCTGTTCCACTCCCGGTTCGGCTTCACCTCCGGCTGGCGCCAGCTCGTGGCCGTCGGTCAGGGCGCGGCAATCCGCGCGCACATGCTGATGCTCGGCGTGGCGAGCGTGCTGTTCGCGGTGATCCTCGCCGGCGGGTTCGGCCTGGCCGGTGACCCGCGCGGCCTCACCGGCCCGGTCGGGATCAGCCTCGTCGTGGGCGCGTTCCTGTTCGGGATCGGGATGCAGGTCGGCGGCTCCTGCGCGTCCGGCACGCTGTTCGCGGTCGGGTCCGGGCAGAGCGCGATCGTGCTCACGCTGTTCGGCTTCATCGTCGGCTCGCTGCTGGCGGTCTTCACCTTCACGTTCTGGACGCAGACCGTCCCGCAGGGACCGACGATCAACCTGGCGACGCTGCTCGGCTACCCGGGCGCGGTGCTGCTGACACTGCTCGTGCTCGCCGCGATCGCGGTGACCACCTACGTCGTCGCCCGCCGTCGCAACGCGCCGCCGGTGGAGCGTCCGCCGTCGGCGAGGGGAGTGGCCCGGATCCTGCGCGGCTCCTGGCCGATGTGGGTCGGCGCGATCGTGCTGGCCGTCCTGAACGCCGCGGTGCTGTTCGTGTCCTCGCAGCCGTGGGGCGTCACGTCGGCGTTCGCGCTGTGGGGCTCGAAGATCCTCGGTGCCGTCGGCATCGACCTGTCGGGCCTGGCGTACTGGCAGGTCCCGGCGAACGCGAAGTCGCTGGCCGGGCCGGTGCTCGCCGACCGGGTCTCCAACCTCGACTTCGGGATCATGGTCGGCGCGCTGATCGCCTCCGCGGTCGGTGGCGCGTTCGTCCTGCACAAGAAGATCCCGTGGAAGCTCGCGCTCGGGTCGATCCTCGGCGGGATCGCGATGGGCTACGGCGCACGCCTCGCCGGAGGCTGCAACATCGGCGCCTACTTCTCCGGCATCGCCTCGTTCAGCCTGCACGGCTGGATCTGGGGGGTCGTCGCGCTCGGGGGCACCTGGGTCGGGCTGCGGCTGCGTCCGCTGTTCGGCCTGGCCAACCCCAAGCCGGCCGACTCCATCTGCTGAACCCCGCACCGCTCCCTGAGAAAGGAAGTCCGATGAACCGCACCACCGCACGTCTCGTGCTGACCGTCGCCGGCGCCGGCGCACTGTCCGGCCTCGCCGCCGGAGCCGCGCACGCCGACACCCCGGCGGACGAGACCGACTCCGCCCCGGCGCTCGAGCAGGAGACCTCGGGGGTCAACCAGACCTACCTGCTCAAGGACGCCCCGGGCGTCCCGATCGAGGACCCGACGTTCGGCGTGTTCGACGTCCTGGCCCCCGCCTACGGCGTGGTCGGCTCCTTCAGCTGACCCCGCTCGCGGATCGGTGCCGGCGCCGGCTCCCGGCGGCGCCGGCACCGATCCCGCCCGGGCCGTCGGCGACCGCTCAGGTCAGGACGGCCTGGATGTCGATGTCGATCCGCAGCGTCCGGCCCACGGCCAGGACGCCGGCCAGCACCGACTGGTTCCAGTCGATCGCGAAGTCGTCGCGGGAGATCTCCGTGGTCGCCGTGAACGCGGCACGGGTCCCGCCCCACAGGTCCGGCCCGGTCCCGCCGTAGGTGACCTGCAGCGCCGCCGGCCCGCTCACGCCCTTGAGCGTCAGCACCCCGTCGACCCGCCAGTGCCGCGGGTCCAGCCGCGTCAGCCCGTCGCTCTTGTAGCCGATCTCCGGGTGCGCGGCGACGTCGAGGAAGTCCGGCGCCCGCAGGTGCTCGTCGCGGGTGTCGTCGTCGGAGTCGACCGACGACGGGTCGATCGTCACCTCGACCGAGGAGTTCTCCAGCGGGTCGGCGACCACGATCTGACCGCCGAAGCGGCGCAGCCGCCCGTGGATCCGGCTCATCCCCAGGTGCAGCGCCGTGGCCTGGATGCTCGAGTGCTGCGGGTCGATCCGCCACGTACCCGGTGCCGGCAGCATCTCGCCGCCGGCCCGCGTCAGCTCCAGCACGCCCAGCCCGATCCCGGCCGGCCCGACGGCGACGCTGCGCGCGCTGGGCTCGTAGCCCGCGCCCGCCGCCACCACCGTGTGCGTGCCCGGGTCCAGGCCGTCGACGGTGAACCCGCCGTCGGCCCGGCTGGTCGCCCGGCCGCGCTGCACGCCGGTCGCGTCCACCACGGTCACCGTGCCGCCGACGATCGGCCAGCCGTCCGGGCTGCTCAACCGTCCGTAGACCTCGCTCATCGCCGTCCCGCCTCCGTGCCGGTGTGTCCAGGGGTTCCGGGTTCCGGGAACTCGACGTCCACCGTCGTCGTCATACCGGCGCCGACCTGCACGACCGTCACCACCGGGGCGTAGCCCGCGGTGGTCAGCGTGTAGGTGCCCGCCGGCAGGTCGCCGAACGCGAACCCGCCGTCGGGGCCGGTCACCGCGGTCGCCACCGTGCGCCCGTCGGCGTCGACGAGCGTGGCGAGCGCGCCGGCGACCCGGTCCCCGCCGGCCGCGGCCGAGGTGGTCCCGGTCAGCCCGGAGCGTCCGGGCATCGTCACGTCCCGGTCGAGGACGCCGTCGAGGTCCACCGAGGCGGCGACGGGCTGGTAGCCCTCCGCGCTGACGGTGAGCGTGTAGCGCCCGGGGGGTGCGCCGTCGAGGAGGTAGCGGCCGTCGGCGTCGGGCACCGTCGTCGCGACGACGTCGCCGCGCGCGTCGATCAGCGTGACGGTGGCCCGCGCGAGCGGCGCGCCGGTGGTGTCGGCGACCGTGCCCCGCACCCCGGAGCTGCCGGCGAGCGTCACGTCGTGGCGGACCGTGCGGTCGGCGACCGCGACCATCGCCGCGTGCGGCGCGAGCGCGCCGGACCCGGCCACGACCAGGTACGTGCCGCCGGTGCCGACACCGATCCGGTAGCCACCGCCGGCGTCGGTCGTGGTCCGGCCCTGCTGGCGCCCGGACAGGTCGGTCACGGTGACGACGGCGCCCGCCATCGGCGCGCCCTGCCCGCCCGACACGGTGCCGACCACTGCGAGCGCGGCACCGTTGCGGCCCGAGTCGTCACGGTCCGTCCCCTCGTGACCGGATCGGTCGTCCACCCTTGTCCCCCAGGTCCCCGGTCGGAGTGTTGCTGTCCCTAACGACTTTGCACCTCCGGTGACGGCGGCGGCAACGCGGCCCCCGTCGCGTGCCCCGACACGCCCCGCCGCGACCCGAAAGGGTGACGTCCGGACCGCCCCGTGATCCGGACACGTGACCGTCGTTACTCCGTTCAAGTACCTGCAGTGCGGCGGGAAGGCTGACGACGAACATGATGCGACGGCGCGTACCGGGCGGGCGTCTCGCCCGGGCCGGGGTGGTGGTGGCCCTCCTCGCGGGATCGCTGGGGGTGGCGGCGGTGTCGGCGAACGCCGCTCCGGCGGCCCCGGCGGACGGTTGCGAGATCACCCGCACCGGTGAGTACCCGCGGGCCGAGGCCGCGCAGCAGGGCCTGGACCCGGCGCGGCTGCAGGACGCGTTGAACTACGCCTCGGTGATGGGCTCGCACACGATCAAGGTGTTCCGGCACAGCTGCCTGGTCGGCGAGGGACTGCGCGACCCGCTGCTGGAGCGCGTCGTCGACGACACCTGGGGCAACACGAAGACGATCGTCTCGCTGCTCACCGGCATCGCCTCCGACCGCGGCGCGGTCGACCTCGACGCCCCGATCTCCGAGCACCTCCCGGCCGACCTCGGCGACGCCGCGCACCGCGCGGTGACCCTGCGCCAGCTGCTGCACGCGACGTCGGGTGCCGAGGTCAACCAGGTGCGCGGGCTGAACTTCGTCGCCGACGACTCGCGGATGCGCGACTGGTTCGCCCAGCCGATCACCCACGAGCCGGGCTCGTACTACTTCTACGACCAGACCGCGACGTCGGTGATCGTCTACGTGACGCAGCGGGCGATCTCCGAGCAGGCCGGGCGCGCCGTCGACTACCAGGAGTTCGCGCAGTCGGCGCTGTTCGACCGCCTCGGCGTCCCGCGGAGCGCCTACTTCTGGCAGCGCGACCGCACGGGCCTGACCAGCGGCTACTCGCAGCTGTTCCTGCGCCCGCTGGAGTTCGGACGCTTCGGCGAGCTGATCCTGCGCGACGGCGCCTTCCAGGGCGAGCAGGTCGTGTCGCAGGACTACATGCGCGAGTTCGACGACGGGACCGAGGCCAACTGCGGCTACTCGGTGCTGACGTTCGTCAACAACTGCGAGCCGGGCGAGCAGCGGGTCGGCGTCGGCGTGCCGGAGCGCGAGGTGGACGACGGCCGGGCCTGGGTGGCGAGCGCGCCCGCCGACATGATCTTCACCGACGGCGTCGGCACCCGGATCTTCGTGATCCCGAGCCTGGACATGGTGGTCACCCGCAACGGCGAGCAGGAGCTCGACCTGCTGCCGTCGGTCGCGCGCGGCGACGTGAACAACGCCGTGCCGGGACGTCCCGGCGCCGCGGGCACGCACGAGTTCTTCCGCAGGCTGATGGCCGCGGTCACCGACATGCCCGACGACGTCCGCGCGACGATCGAGAACTCCGGCCCGTACGACGGGCCGCCGCGGGTCGGCTTCGACGTCACCCAGTACACGAACCAGCCCACCGCGCCGGTGGAGACGACGTCCGGTCTCGGCCTGCCGCCGGGGGACTGCGGCCCGGCCGGCTGTGCGGGGGAGCCGAACGACGGGGTGCAGCGTCTCGTGACCGACGCCCCGCGCGTCGTGCCCGGGACCGTCGGCGCCGAGACCCGTCCCGACGGCGGGAGCGAGGGATGACCCGCACACGGGTGCGGACCGGTCTCGTCGCCGGGCTGGTCGTCACCTGCCTCGGTGTCGCCGGGGTGTCGGTGGTGCACGCCGAGACCCCCGCCGAGGCGGCCGGACACAGCTGCGCGATCGTTCCGGAGCAGGAGTACCCGGCCGCCGCGCCGGGGGAGGTCGGGTTCGACCCGGCGAAGCTGCGCGCGGCGCTGGACTACGCGGCCGTCGACGGCTCGAGCACGGTGAAGGTGTTCCGCCACGGCTGCCTGGCCGGGCAGGGCTTCCGGGACGCCGCGCTGGAACGGGTGCCCGAGCTCAACGCCGGGCAGACCAAGGCCGTCGTCGCGATGGTCGCCGGGATCGTCGCCGACCGCGGCTGGGTCGACCTGGACGCCCCGATCGACGAGTACCTGCAGCCGGACCTGGGCGACGCCGAGCACCGTTCCCGGACGCTGCGCCAGTTCCTGAACCTGACCTCCGGGGTGCAGGTCAACCACGTGCAGGGCCTGAACATGGTCGGCGACCAGTCGCGGGCGCGGGAGTACTTCTCCCAGCGCCTCGAGCACCCGGCCGGGGAGTACTACGAGTTCGACGAGACGACGCCGTCGGTCGTCGTGTACGTCCTGCAACGGATCATCGACGCCCACGAGCCGGGCCTGGACTTCCAGGACTTCACCCAGCGCGAGCTGTTCGACCCGCTGGGCATCCCGCGCAGCGCGTACTTCTGGCAGCGCGACCGCGCGGGCACCACCACCGGCTACTCGCAGCTGTGGCTCCGCGCGCTGGAGTACGGCCGCTTCGGCGAGATGCTGCGCACCGGCGGCGAGCTCGGAGGGCGCCGGATCCTGTCACAGGGCTTCGTCGACGAGATGCGTACCGGGTCGGACGCGAACTGCGGGTTCGGGCTCTCGATGTGGCTCAACAGCTGCGAGCCGGGGCAGACGCAGGTCAACACCGACTACCCGTCGCGCCGCGAGTACCCGGGTGAGGCGTGGATCCGGAGCGCGCCGTCGGACATGTACTACTCGCTCGGGCTGGGCACGAACACGTTCGTCATCCCGAGCCTGGACATGGTCGTCACCCGCAGCGGCTACCAGGAGCTCGACACCGTCCCGGGCGCGCTGCGCGGCGACCTGCACGGCGCGTTCCCGGGCAACGCGGGCGGCCCGGGGGAGCACGAGTTCTTCCGCCTGCTGATGGACGCCGTCACCGACATGCCCGGCGACGTCCGGTCCACGATCCAGAACTCCGGGCCCTACGACCGGCCGGCCGACCTGGCCGTCGACGTGGACCCGTTCGTGAACCCGCCGGGCGCGGGCCTCGGCTCGGCCACCGGTCTCGGCCCGCAGGGCGGCGAGGGCTGCACGCCGCTGGGCTGCGAGGACGAGCCGAACGACGGGCTCGGGTGGGTCGGGCAGGTGCCCCGGGTGGTGCCGGGCGTGGCCGGCGCGGAGACTCGCCCGGGTGGTTGATCGTCTGCGCGCGGCGCTGGACCGGGGCGACCCGGCGATCGGGACCTGGTGCACGCTGCCCGGCACCTGGAGCGCCGAGGTGCTCGGTGCGGCCGGCTTCGACTGGGTCGTGGCCGACCTGCAGCACGGCGCCCCGACCTGGGAGACGCTGCTGCCGGTCCTGCAGGCCGTCGAGCTGGGCGGGGCGGCGCCGGTCGTGCGCGTCGGGTGGAACGACCCGGCGTCGATCATGCGCGCGCTCGACCTCGGCGCGGCCGGGGTGATCGTCCCGATGGTCGACGACGCCGACGCGGCCGTTCGCGCCGCGCGGGCGTGCCGCTACCCGCCGGACGGGGACCGCTCGTTCGGCCCGCTGCGGCGCCGGTTCCCCGACGTCGCGTCGGCGAACTCCGGGGTGCTCTGCCTGCCGATGATCGAGACGGCGGCCGGACTGGCGAACGCCGAGCAGATCGCCGGCGCCCCCGGCGTCGACGGCGTGTTCCTCGGCCCGGTCGACCTCGCGCTCGGCCTCGGGCTGGGCCTGGACCCGTCGATGCGCCACCCCGACGTCCTCGCCGCCGTCGACCGCTGCGTCGCCGCCACGCGCGCGCACGGGCGCGTCGTCGCCACGACGGCGTCGAGCACCGGGCACGCCCGCGACCTGATCGCCCGCGGCGTCGCCATGGTCACCGTCGGCAGCGACCGGAACTTCGTCGCCGCCGGCGCGGCCAGGGAGCTCGCGGCCCTGCAGAACGACCGGTGATCGGCGGATCGGTCCCGATGGTGGCCACGGATGGCCTCGATCGGTACCGGACCGCCGATCATGTGCGGCGTCCTCAGCCCTCCGCCGCGGCCTTCTCCAGCTCGCGGGCGACGGCGTCGTGGTAGCCCTCGATGTTCGCGGCCTGGCAGCGCGCGATCAGCAGCGGCTCGGGGATCCGGGTCCCGCGCGGGACCTCGCAGTGCAGCGAGCGGTGGAACAGCGTCCCGCCGCCGGGCTGCGGGGTGAGGGTGTAGGAGATCGTGGTGATCCCGTCCAGGCCGCCGGTGCCGTCGGGCTGCTCGGCGATGCCGTTGACCTGCTGGAACACGAACTTCGACGGCCGCACCGCGGTGATCAACGTCCACGTCGAGCGGCACTCGAAGTCGCCGACCCGGATCTGCTCGGTCCAGGAGTCGCCGATCGAGAGCGGCAGCGTCATCCCGCTCGCCATCCCGGCACTGCCCTTGAACGTCTTGGGCCAGTTGTGCGGGTCGGAGACGAAGTCGTAGATCTCCTCCGGGGACTGGGTGAACACGGTCTCCGCGCTGGCGCCGAACTGGCCCATCGAGCACTCCTTCGTGATCTCTGCGTACCTGCGCGATGCTAACGTCCGGAACGGGTGACCGACCTGGGGCCGCACACCGGGAACGAGGCGCGACGGCGCGCGGAGGCGATCTTGACGACATCGTTGGTGGAGTCCTACGACCCCTTCTCGCCCGCGGTGATGGCGAACCCGCTGCCGTTCTACAAGGCGCTGCGCGACCACGACCCGGTGCACTACCTCCCCGAGTACGACACGTTCGCGGTCTCCCGGTTCGACGACGTCTGGAACACCCTCGGCGACGTCTCCGGCGCGTTCCTGTCCAGCGAGTCGAGCCTGCCGCTGCCCTCGACCCTGCGCACCCACAACGACGGCCCGGTGCCGGACCCGCCGACCGAGCCGATGGGCAGCTCGAACATGTTCGGCTCCCCGGTCTACGAGCGGTTCCGGCACGCCACCGGCCGACCGCTGCGCCCGGGCGGCGTGGGCCGGCTGACCGGGTGGATCCACGACCGCGCCCGGACCCGCCTGCGTGAGCTGCTCGACCGCGGCGAGCCGTTCGACCTGGCCCAGGACTACGGCGGGCACGTCGCCGCGGGGGCGGTCTGCCGCCTGATGGGCCTGCCGACCGAGCTGGCCGCCGACGTCCTCAACGTCGTCAACTCCTCGACCGGCACGCACCTGACCGAGGGCGGCCTGGACAAGGTGACGCTGTTCCGCCGGTCGATGGAGATCCTCTCCCCGCAGGTGGCGAAGGCCCGGGCGGACGCCGACGCGCGCAGCCCGATGGTCGGCGGCCTGCTGGACATGGACTTCGCCGGGCGCGAGCTGACCGACGACGAGATCGCCGTCAACCTGGTGTGCGTGTTCGTCGGCGGCACCGAGACCGTGCCGAAGGTCGCCGCGCACGGGCTGTGGGAGCTGGCGAAGGACCCGGCGCAGCTGGCCGCGGTCCGCGCCGACCTCGCCGCGAACGCGGTGACGGCCCGCGACGAGGCCATCCGCTACTGCGCGCCGGCCCAGTGGTTCCTGCGCACCGCCCGCGAGCCCGCCGAGATCGCCGGGACCCCGGTCCGCCCCGGGCAGCGCGTGATGGCGCTGGTCGCCTCCGCCGCCCGCGACGAGCGCGAGTTCGACGCCCCCGACGAGTTCCGCTGGGACCGCACGATCGCGCGCAGCCTGTCGTTCGGCCGCGGGCAGCACTTCTGCATCGGCGTGCACCTGGCGAAGCTGGAGGTGGCGGTGCTGATCGAGGAGTTCCTCGCCGGGGTGTCGGACTACGAGATCGACGCCGACGCCGCCGTCCGGCACCCGTCGAGCTTCCAGTGGGGATGGAACGTCGTCCCGGTCCGCGCGAGCGCGGCCCGAGCCGGGGCCTGACGTGTGGGCCCAGCGTCTCGTCGCGCCGCAGCGCTTCGCCGCCTGCGAGACCCCGGCACCGTCCGCGGATGCGCTGGCTCCCGGGCAGGTGCTCCTCGACGTGGCGGCCGGGGGAGTGTGCGGCAGCGACCTGCCGTTCTTCCGCGGCGCGGCCGCACCGGACACCGCCGGAGCACGCGCCGGTTTCGGTGACCCCGGTTTCCCGATGCACGAGGTCGCGGGCCGGGTGCTCGCCTCGCGGCACCCGGAGATCGCGGTCGGCGACGACGTCGTCGGCTGGGCGTCGGGGTTCGACGGCATCGCCGAGCTGGCCGTCTGCGCCGGGGACGGGCTGCACCGCCACCGCGCCGACGTCGCCCCGGAGACCGCGGTGCTGCTGCAGCCGCTGGCGTGCGTGCTCTACGCGGTCGAGCAGGTCCGCCCGCTCGCCGGTCTCTCGGTGGCGGTGATCGGGCAGGGGCCGATCGGGCTGCTGTTCAGCCACGTCGCGAAGGCCGCCGGGGCGGCCCGCGTCGTCGGTGTCGACCGGGTGGACCGCTCCGACCTGGGTCCCGCGTTCGGGGTCGACGAGGTCGTGCACGCCTCGTCGGACGCGTGGGCGCTCGACCTGCCGGCCGGCGAGCGTCCGGAGGTGGTGTTCGAGGCGATCGGGCACCAGAGCGCGACGCTGAACCACGCCGTCGACGCCGTCGGGTTCGGCGGGGAGATCTTCTACTTTGGCGTCGCCGACGAGACGAGCTACCCGTTCGCGATGCGCTCGTTCCTGCGCAAGAACCTCACCCTGCGCTCCGGGGTCACGCTGGAACGGCGCCGCGTCCTCGCCGCCGCCGACGAGTACCTGGTGCGGCACCCGTCGCTGGCGCGGGACTACGTCACCCACGTCGTCCCCGCCGACGACGCCCAGAAGGCGTTCGACCTCGCGGTCGCCCCGGCCGGCGGCCAGGCCAAGATCGTGCTGTCGATGCGCTGAGGCGGCGCGTACGTAGTTCCCGTCCTTGGCGCGCGCCGCGCCGGTGGCTCTACTGGCCCCGAGCGGGCGGCGAGCCGCCACCCGCTCCGGTCGGCCCGGCGCGCCGGGCCCGGAGACTGCGGGAGCGGACATGGCAGTGGACCAGGACAAGGTGATGGAGCTCCTGCACCGGTTCGTCGGTGACCTCGGGGCGACGGTGTCGGCCGGCGGGATCGTCACCGGGCACCGGCTGGGGCTGTTCCGGGCGCTGGCCGAGGGCCCGGCCACGCCGGAGGAGCTGGCCGGGCGGACCTCGACCGACGCCCGCTACATCACCGAGTGGCTGCGCAGCCAGGCCGCCGGCGGCTACGTCACCCACGACGCCGCGACGGAGTCGTACTCGCTGACCGAGGAGCAGGCCTTCGCGCTCGCCGACCCCGACGGCCCGCTCTACCTGCCGGGCGCGTTCGTGCTGGCCCTGGGCACGCTGCGCGCGGAGCCGCGGATCACCGAGGCGTTCCGCACCGGCGCCGGGATGGGCTGGCACGAGCAGCACGCCGACGTGTTCGACGGCTGCGACATGTTCTTCCGCCCCGGCTACCTGGCCAACCTCGTCCCGGCCTGGATCCCGGCGCTGGACGGCGTCGAGGCGAAGCTGACCGGGGGCGGACGGGTGGCCGACGTCGGGTGCGGGCACGGGGCGTCGACGACGCTTCTCGCCGGGGCGTTCCCGCGCACCCGGGTGTCCGGCTCGGACTACCACTCGGCCTCGATCGACCGGGCCCGCAAGCGCACCGCCGAGGCCGGGCTCTCCGACCGCACGTCGTTCGAGGTGGCCACCGCGGCCACGTTCGGCGGATCCGGCTACGACCTGGTGACCACGTTCGACTCCCTGCACGACATGGGCGACCCGCTCGCCGCGGCCCGCCACATCCGGGAGGCGGTCGCCGACGACGGCACCTGGCTGATCGTCGAGCCGATCGCCGGGGACACGGTCGCCGAGAACCTCAACCCGGTCGGCCGGGTGTACTACTCGTTCTCCAGCTACCTGTGCGTACCCAACGCCAAGTCGCAGGGCGGGACACACACCCTCGGCGCGCAGGCCGGCGAGGCCGCGATCCGCGAGATCGCGACCGAGGCCGGGTTCGGCAGGTTCCGCCGCGCGGCCGAGACGCCGTTCAACGCCGTCTACGAGGCCCGCCCCTGAACGCCTGTTCCGACCGCCCGGCCATGATCGCTTGACGCCCCTCCCGACGAGGTGATTCGGTCAACCGTCACCTCGACGTGGAGGAAGTAGTCAATGCAGACGCGCGGCGCCGTCATCCGTCAGGCCCCCGGTACCTACGAGGTCACGGACCTGGAGGTGGACGCCCCCGAGCCGGGCGAGATCCGGGTCCGGGTGCAGGCCGCGGGCCTGTGCCACTCCGACGACCACGTCGCGACCGGTGACCTGCCGGTGGCGGTCTACCCGTTCGCCGGCGGGCACGAGGGCGCCGGGATCGTCACCGACGCGCCGCCGAACCACAAGAACATCCGCGAGGGCGACCACGTGGTGTTCTCGTTCGTCTCCTCCTGCGGGCACTGCCGCTTCTGCTCGATCGGCAAGCACAACTTCTGCGACCTCGGCGCCGGGGCGCTGCGCGGCGCGCGGATCTCCGACCCGACATCGTTCCGGCTCAAGCTCGCCGAGAACGGCGCGCCGGTCGGGCAGATGGCCGGCGTGTCGACGTTCTGCGAGGACTCGGTCGTCTCCGTCGACTCCGTGGTGAAGATCGAGAAGGACCTGCCGTTCCCGGAGATGGCGCTGCTGAGCTGCGGCGTCGGCACGGGCTGGGGCTCCGCGGTCAACGACGCCGAGGTCGCACCCGGTGACGTCGTGATCGTGATGGGCATCGGAGGCGTCGGGATCAACGCCGTGCAGGGCGCCGCGCACGCCGGGGCGACGCGGATCATCGCCTGCGACCCGGTGGCGTTCAAGCGCGAGTCGGCGATGCAGCTCGGTGCGACCCACGCCGTCGCGACGATGGCCGAGGCGGACGAGCTGGCCCGTCAGGACACCAACGGCCAGGGCGCCGACGCCACGATCGTCACCGTCGGCGTCACCGGGCCCGAGCACGTCGGCGAGGCGCTCGCGACCGTGCGCAAGGCCGGGACCTGCGTCGTCACCGGCGTCGGGAACATGACGCGGATCGGCGCGGACATCCCGCTGAGCCAGCTCACGCTCTACGGCAAGCGCCTGCAGGGCACGTTGTTCGGCTCGTCGAACCCGAACTACGACATCCAGCGCCAGATCCGGATGTTCCGCGCCGGGCAGCTCAAGCTCTCCGAGCTGATCACCACGCGGTACTCGCTCGACGAGATCGCGACGGGCTACGAGGACATGCACGCCGGGCGCAACCTGCGCGGCGTCGTGGTGCACTCCCGGTGAGCGCCGACGTGACCGAGCAGGTCGACGCCGTGATCGTCGGGGCCGGGTTCGCCGGGATGTACCAGCTGCTGCGGCTGCGCGAGGCCGGCCTGTCCACCCGCGTGTTCGACGCGGCCGGAGACGTCGGCGGCACCTGGTACTGGAACCGCTACCCCGGGGCCCGCTGCGACGTCGAGTCGATGGCCTACTCCTACTCGTTCTCCCCGGAGCTCGAGCAGGAGTGGACCTGGACCTCGCGCTACGCCGACCAGCCCGAGATCCTGTCCTACCTGAACCACGTCGCGGACCGCTTCGACCTGCGCCGCGACATCACGTTCTCGACCTCGGTGCTGTCGGCCCACTACGACGAGGCCGCCGCGCGGTGGACCGTCGTCACCGACGGCGGGGAGACCGTCTCCGCGCAGTTCCTGATCATGGCGACGGGCTGCCTGTCGATGTCCAAGGCGCCGGAGGTGCCGGGGGAGGAGCGCTTCGGCGGGGTCGTCGCGCACACCGGGCACTGGCCGCACGAGGGTGTCGACGTCGCGGGCAAGAGGGTCGCGGTGATCGGCACCGGCTCGTCGGGCATCCAGTCGATCCCGATCCTCGCCGCGTCCGCGGCCGAGGTGACGGTGTTCCAGCGGACCCCCAACTTCTCCATGCCCGCCCGCAACCGCCCGCTCGACGACGGCGAGATCGCGGAGCGCAAGGCGGCCTACCCGGAGTACCGCGCCGCGGCCCGCGCGTCCGGCTTCGGCATCCCCACGGTGCCGGCGACGCAGTCGGCGTTCGACGTCGACGACGCCGAGCGTGCCGCCCGCTACCAGGCGGCGTGGGAGAAGGGCGTCCTCGTCGCCGTCGGCGGGGCGTTCACCGACGTCCGCACAGACGTCGCGGCCAACGACACCGCGGCCGAGTTCGTCCGGAGCAAGATCCGCGAGACGGTCACCGACCCGGCCACGGCCGAGACGCTGTCCCCGCGCACCTACCCGTTCGGCACGAAGCGCCCCTGCCTGGACTCCGGCTACTACGAGACGTTCAACCGCGAGAACGTGCACCTGGTCGACCTGCGCGCCACGCCGTTGCAGGAGATCACCGAGGACGGTGTCCGCACCTCCGAGGCCGACCACGGCTGCGACGTGATCGTGTTCGCGACCGGTTTCGACGCCATGACCGGCGCGCTGAACGCGATCGACATCCGCGGCCGCGACGGGCTCGCGCTGACGAACAAGTGGAGCGAGGGCCCGCGCACCTATCTCGGTCTGGCCGTCGCCGGGTTCCCGAACCTGTTCACCATCACCGGCCCGGGCAGCCCGTCGGTGCTGTCGAACATGGTCGTCTCGATCGAGCAGCACGTGGACTGGGTGACCGACGCGGTCCTGGCCGTGCGCGGCCGTGGGCTCTCCACGATCGAGGCGGAAGCCCGTGCCGAGGGCGAGTGGGTCGCCCACGTCGAGGCCGTCGGGAACATGACGCTCTTCCCGCAGGCCGACTCCTGGTACATGGGGGCGAACGTGCCCGGCAAACCGCGGGTGTTCATGGCCTACGTCGGCGGTGTGGGGCCATACCGGCAGCGGTGCGACGACGTCGCGGCGAAGGACTACGAGGGGTTCGCGCTGGCCTGAGCGTCCCCGGCGTCGGGCACCCGTCCGAAGACCTCCATGGCCCGGCGGAACAGGTCGTCCGGGACGGCCTCCGGGCACAGCCTGCGCTGCCGGATCAGGCCGTGGAACAGCGCGTTCAGGACGGTGGCCTGCTCGGAGTCGGTGAAGCGGCCGTCGCTCGGTTCCGAGGCGAGCAGCCGCGCGATCCCGTCCCGGATGCGGCGGTCGTCGTCGGCGAGGTGCTTCGCCAGCGGGTCGTCGTTGCGGATGGCGTAGAGCCAGGTCTCGGCCTCGAGCAGGGCCTGGATCCGGTCGTCGGCCATCTCGCCGAGCTGGGCGACCAGATGCGGCATGGCCTCGGTGGTCCCGCCGGCCAACGACTTCTCCGCGCGGGCCAGCCCGTCGGCCGTGGTGCGGTCGATCAGCGCCGCGAACAGCGCCTGCTTGCCCCCGAAGTGGGCGTAGACCGAGCCGATCGCGACACCGGCCTCGCGGGCGATCTCCTCCACCGAGGCGCTGCCGTAGCCGCGCTCGGCGAACACGGTCCGGGCCGCGGACAGCACGGCCTCACGGGTACGGGCCTTGCCCTCCGCGCGGCGCCCGCCACGGGGGCGCGTCGTGTCGTCGCCATCGGTCACCGCAACATTTTCGCGTCCGGGCGTAGCGGGCGCGAGGCGGGGCGGGCCCGGGGGCCGGAACGTCCCTGCCACCGCTCCGGCCCCCGGGTCCCGGCGGCACCGCGGGCTCCCCAGCTCACGGTGCCGCCGTCGATCCGGGCGGGGCGACTACAGGCCGAGGACACCGTCGACGGTGTCGGCGACGCCGCCGAGCAGGCCGCCGACGCCGTCCACGAGGCCGCCGACGAGGCCGGGCTTCTCCTCGGTCTGCTCGGCCGGGTAGTGGTGCTCGTGCACGTGCTGGACCGTCTCCGAGTCCGAACCGTGGTCGTAGTAGTCCCCGGCGCTGGCGACGCCGGCGACCCCGGCCATCGTGACCCCGGCGGTCAGGGCGATGGCGGCCACGCGGTGCGAACGCTTCATGGTGGTTCCTCTTCTCGAACTGTGCTTCTGCGGACGAGCACCGTCGCCGGTGCGAGGACAAGTCGTACGGATCACGATCACTGGAATCAAGCCTCAATGAAAGTTCGTTCCAGTTTTCGCGACGACCGGTGCGGGGGACGCGATCGGTGGTCGAGCGTCCGTGCGGCGTCCTGTTCGGACCGGGGTCGGGCATGCGGCCGTCCGGGCGTCCGCTAGCGGCCGGGACCGGGCCTCCACCTCCGGATCGTCACCGGACGCGATCAGCCGCGGCCGCCGTGCACTCCGACGGGTGATGGCCCCGACGTGTTTGCGACGGTGTGTGGACGACCGTTCGCCGCCGTGGCGGTGCGTTCGTCGAGCTAGTCAGGGCCCGGACCGGCCCGGGACGGGCACTCCAGCGTGATCGAGTGCTCGACGAAGCCCCGTCGGCGGTAAAGACGCCGGGCGCCGTCGTTGGCCGCGTGGGCGGTCACCGAGAGCACGTTGGCCGGGATCGACGCGGCCCAGGACGTGAACGCGTCGTACATGCTCTCGAGGTCGGCGACGACGAGACCGGGACGCAACGGGTTCGCCGGCGCCCGCCGCGCGAGAAGGTACCCGCGCACCGACCCGTCGTCGGCGACGACGACCAGCGCGTCGCTGCTCCGGAGGGCATCGGTGACGTGCGGTCCCCCGGCCACGGCGGGCCACCCGACGTCGGCGTGCGGATCACGTCGCCCCGAGTCCTCCGCGAACAGACGGGCCATCAGACCGGTCACGGACGTGACGTGGCGTGCGTCGCGGTACGGATGTCCATCGACCGACGGTAGGACGCCGGACCCGGTCGAAAAAACAGCCCGATCCGACCGGCACCGTGGTGACGTCCGCGATGCCCTGGTCCGCGGGCGCCGAGCCGGTAGCGTCCGGGGCCGTGAGCACAGCCACCGAGCAGCCCACCGTGCGAGCCGTGTCCGTGCGTCCGGTCCTCGCCCCGCTCGACCCGCCGTTGCAGACCGCCGCCGGGGAGGTGCCGGTGGCGCCCCTGGTCCTCGTCGACGTCACCACCTCCGACGGCGTCACCGGGAGTGCCTACCTCTTCTGCTACACCGAGCTGGTCCTCGGTGCCCTGACGAGCCTGGTCCGGGAGATGGGGGAGGCCGTCGCCGGGACGGCGGCCGCGCCGCGCGCCGTCGAGGCGGACCTGCGGGGCCGGATGCGGCTGCTGCGCCCGCAGGGCCTGGTGACGATGGCGATCTCCGGGATCGACATGGCCTGCTGGGATGCGCTCGCCCGCCGGGCGGAGCTGCCCCTGGTGCGGCTGCTCGGCGGCGCACCGCGTCCGGTGAGGGCGTACGGCAGCCTGCGGTCGATGGCGCCGGAGGCGGTCCACGACGAGGCCCGGCAGCTCACGGCACTGGGGTTCGACGCGTACAAGGTCAAGGTCGGGTCCGCCGGCCTGGCCCGCGACCGCGAGGTGATCCACGCGCTGCGCGACGCCGTCGGTCCCGGCTGCGACCTCGCCGTCGACTACAACCAGACACTCCCGGTCCCGGAGGCGATGCGGCGCATCCACGCCCTCGCCGACGAGAACCTGCTCTGGGTCGAGGAACCGACCCGTGCCGACGACGCCGCCGGGCACGCACGCATCCGGGCTTCGGTGTCGACGCCGATCCAGCTGGGCGAGAGCTGGTGGGGCGTCGACGAGATGACCGCGAGCATCCGCGCGGGAGCGGGCGACCACGCCATGCTCGACGTGGCCCGCATCGGTGGCGTGACCGGCTGGCTGCAGGCCGCACCGGTGGCCCACGCCGCGGGCCTGCCGCTGTCGAGCCACTTCTGGCCGGAGGTCAGTGCGGCGCTCCTCGCCGTGTCGCCGGGCGCGTTCCTGCTGGAGTACATCGACGTCGCGGCCGGGCTGCGGCGTGAGCCGGTGACGGTGGTCGACGGCGCGGTGGTCCTGTCCGAGGAACCGGGCAGCGGCGTCGTCTGGGACGACGACGCCGTCGACCGTCACCGGGTCTGATCGCCCGGGGGATCAGACCTGCCTCTCCAGCGCGGCGGTCATCTGCCCGATCAGCTCGTCGCCGATCCGTTCGAACTCCCGCCTCAGGAGAGGCGAGGCCAGCCGGGCCAGCCGGTGGAGGTGCACGACCGAGTCGTAGTGGATCGAGGTCCCGCCGCCGTCGCGCGGGGTGCACGTGATGGTGTCGGTCGAGGTGGCTCCCCGGTTCCGTCCGGAGAAGACGAGCCGGTCGTCATCGAGGTGCTCGAGCCGGAAGTCGACGATCACCGTCCGGTGCAGCAGGCGTAGGGCGTTGCGCCACTCGGTCCCCAGCCCGACCGGCCCGTCGCTGATCTTCGTGCAGGTGACCGTGCCCGGGTCCCACTCCCGCGAGTTGCCCCAGTCGGTCAGGTAGCCCACCACCGTGGGGAGCTGGGTGGCGACGGCGAAGCTGCGCTCCACGGCGATCATGTGATGATCTTGCCCGGTGTCTGCGGTCTCGGGGCCGACGCGCCGACGTCGGGCCCCTCCCGCATCACTCCGCCCGGGTCGAGGCGCGGGATGAACGTGGGGTCGATCTTGATGCCGGATCAGCCGCGATGCGCTGACCTGCTGACTGTGTGCCCTCGGCAGGATTCGAACCTGCGACCACAGGATTCCGAGATCGCTGTCTCGGACGGTGCGGGGGAGTGCCGGATGATGCCGTTGACCTGCGGGAACGTTTCCGGACGTCCGTGGCCGATAGCCGTCGCTGCGGGTGGTTCCGGGTAGGTAAACGTGGGGTTCGATCTTCGGCGACCATCGGAGGGGTTGGGCCCACACCCCTCCGGCTCCCTCGTCCTGACCCCGCACCTCGTCGTGGTGGTGGTGTCCAGGGTGGCCGTCAGGCCATCGCGCAGCGACGCGTAGCGCCCTGGACGCCGGCGCCGCGGCGTGGACGCTGAAGGAGACGGGGATCCCGACCACCTACATCGTGTTCTGGCTCGGGGCCGGGTGGTGTCGAGGTTCGCTTCTTGCGATGCTGTGTTGCATCAAGCTGCTTCGTCCGTCTGCGGTAGCCTGCGCAACTCAATCGGAGGATGGACGCGACAGTGCTCCCGGATGGACAAGACGAGCAAGCGACTGCTCGGGCTGCTCAGGTGCGCCCCGCGGAAGGCCAGGTACATGCCTCGGGTGACTCGTCCGCGGAGTCGTCCAGCTTGGACGCGAGGAAGCTGCACGTCTCTGTCGACTTGCCGGGGCAGCCAGCTGGAGCGGCTGCGGAGCGTTTTCGGAGCTACGTGGAGCGCTTCGCGGTCGACCTCGCCAAAGAGACGTCTCGACTCGAACTTGATGCCCGTGCGGACGGGGAGGGCGAACCGGTAGTCACGCCGAGCATGGTGACCAGGGCAAACGACGCTGTTCGCAACCCGCGCCCGGAGGCAGCCGGACCGCTCTGGGCTTTGATCGTTGCTCAGGTCGCAGTCCTGCCGACGAGCATCACTGCCGGAGTCTTCGGAAGTTACCTAAACTCGGGGTGGCAGTGGACGGGCCTGCTTGGGGCTAGTGCGCTTGCGGTCGTTTGTCAGATCTACGCAGTTGTCGCAGTAATAGGGAGGTTGAGGAAGTGACACAAGGGCCCCCCTCCACTGACGGCGTCGAGGACAACGCGAATCTTACGCCGGCAGCGCGTGAGCTACTGGAAGAGTACGTAACCCAGTATCGGTCGAACTTAATTCTTCAGGCTGTGCGTGATGGTCGTGGGCGAGAGTCGGAAATCCGACTTGGAGATGTGAAGCGGGCAGCGGCTTCCGGTCGCAATTCTCCGCTATGGAGACGATATTGGGCCGGCCTAGTCGTCATTGTTAGCGTTCTCGCAGGGGCTTTGGTTAGTGTATCCGCCGAATTCCTGTTCGGTGCGATCGGAGGACGTACAGTTTCCATTGCCGCGATTTTAGTTGGTGTTGCTTCTTCTTTGATAGTCTCGGTGGGTGTGTTGACTGCAAATCTGACAGTTGCACGCGCATACGACGACTTTCGGGGACGTACCGAAGAGTTCTTGCGGGAAGTTGCCGAGCTCGAGCTCCTTGCTCGCTCAGCGGCTGAGCTCGTTGCTGGTCGAAGAGATGAAAGCATCGTGACAGTGCTCGAAGAACTTGAGCGAAGCCGAGTATTTAATGAACTTGATTCGCTGAATTTTAGTCGAATAATGAAATTGCGAAACTCTCTGGTTCATGAGCGTGTTCGTCGTCTCGAGTCGACCGAACAGCGTGAAGCGAATCGTCGAATCCAGCGCCTGCGAGACAAGCTGCAGATAGCTGCAGCGCGACCAAAATCGTTAGCTCGCAGGTCCACGCTCGCTCGTGTGGCCGACGAATACGAGGCCAATGTTCGGGCAGCGCTTAAGCGCGTCCTTCCCAATGCTCAGGTCGCAAGTCTCCAGGAAGATCAGGGTATCGATTTTCTCATTGATCTCCCCGAAGGTAGTGTCGGTGTTGTTGTCAAGTACACGTCTCGACCCATGAGCCGGGCCCGGCTCTTGGATCTAGGTCGTCGTGCAGCTAAGAGCCGCTCCTTGCGGATTTTATTGGTATCCAATAGCGCACCTTCGCTGCATCTTCAGGACGCGCTACGAGATAGCAGTGATAGCGATATAGTTCCGGTGAGTTGGGCAGACGAGTCAGACGACGACGCGCTGGCCAGCGCAGTCCAGAAGCTCCTGGCAGATCACCTTGCAAGATGAAGCTTGCACTATGTTTCCACATCGCTGGATGGGTGATCATCTAACTTAATCCCGCGGGCCTACGGCACCCCAACATACGTCGGTCGTCGATTCTCGGCCTGATATTTACGATCGAGCTGAATTTAAATCAGCAGTTATCTCGGTAAGGGCAGTTCGTGCCCTTTGGATGACGTCAAAATCAACAGCGGTTCGATCTTCGATTCGATCTTCGCCGGTGAGCTTAGTCGAGTCTTCCTTTGCAAGTTGCCAGTACTCAATATAGGTTGGGACTTTGTGAAAGGCGACATCAATCAGTTCGCGCAGGGGTGAGTACGTCTTTGTGAGGTATGTTCTCGCTGTCGCAAGCTTGGGGATCTCAACGTCCGCGTCGTTTGCACGCGGCCGAATCGACTCTTCTAGTATCCGCCACGATGTGGACGCACTCAGCCAGGATGCAGAGTCAGTTTCTTGCGAGGGGAGTGAGTTTGCAAGTCTTGTCTGCTCTTCACTAAGAGCCTTTAATGCCTTTTCTGTCCGCCCCTTAAACTCGAATGAGGCGGCGGCCATCAGAAGAGGCGTCCGAGCTTGACGATCCCCACCAAAGGGATCTGCTTCGATCTCTTTCAGGAGCTTCAGTCTCTCTCGCAGAAGGTCATATCTAGCTGTCTCGATCTCCTCATGCGCTTTCAAAATTCCACTGAGTGCGTTTGTCAACTTCGGATCATTTACGGTCGTTGCTTGGCGACTAAAGATATCTTGGAGTAGGCCGATTTCTCGGTCTATCGATTGCCCTAGTTGCTGTCGCTCTGTTATTGCCGCCTGGCGTCTATAAATCCGGGAAAGAACTACTATCGCGAACGGAATGCCGAAACATGCCGTAGCAACTCCACTGGCAACATTAGTTAGAAATGGATGCCGGATCCAGAAGTCCGTTGACTCTAGGAGGACTCCAACGCTTAGGATAGAGGCGCCGAGCATCAAGAGCGCTAAGCACAGGACGACATTGACGGGATCGAAAGTGCGCCCACGGGGAGTCAACTTCATCTCGCGAAGTGAACCACAAGGGCCGGTTGAGATGCTTGGTGCTTAGTGGTGTCAGGCTGGTCTGGCGGGCGTGCGCGCGCCGGTCGTCGGGCCGAAGGTGTAGGCGTACCGGCTGCGACGCCGCCCGTCCGGCCCGTCAGGGCCGGCTTGAAGACGTAAAGAAAGTCCTCACCGGGCAGAACGGGTCCGGCAGGTCGGCAGGCGGCGCGCAACGTGGTCGGTTCTAAGGTTGGTGATGTGGCGGAAGTGGATCAGGCTGCCTACGCGCTGGCGGAGGGCTTGCTGGCTCAGCAGTTGCCGGATCGCTGGCTCCATGTCCAGGCGGTCGCGTCGCAGGCACGGATGATCGGCGCCGCGTTGGAGTGCGTCGATGCGGCTCGTCTGGTCCAGGCCGCGACGCTCCACGACATCGGGTACTCACCGGAGCTGGCCGACACTGGTTTCCACCCGCTCGACGGTGCTCGGTTCCTTGCCGCTCGGGACTTCGATCCGACGGTGGTCGCACTGGTGGCGCACCACTCCAGCGCCGTCACCGAGGCCCGGCTACGCGGGGTCGAGGGCCTGGACTCGTTCACCGACGACGTGACCGCCACCCGGGATGCGCTCTGGTACTGCGACGCCACGACCGGCCCACGGGGTGAGCGCTTCAGTCCGGAGGACCGCTGGGCGGAGGTTCGCGAGCGCTACGGGCCGGGGCATGTGGTGACGCAGTTCCTCGACGAGGCGGGTCCGGCGCTGCGGGCTGCTGTCGCCCGCACCGAGGAGCGGATGCTCGCGGCGAACGGCGCTCAGTCGACGTGAGGCCCGTTGTGGTCCACGGCGTGCCGGATTCGGCGAAGTGTCGACTCCGCGGCGTCGAGTTGGTCTAGCTCGTCCGTCGGCACCCACCGGACCTGGTGGCTTTCGTCGCTCGGCGTAGGTACTCCGCCGGTTGGTCTCGCGCTGAGGCACAGAGCGAACTCCTGGCGGACCTCTCCGTCGTCGTAGGCGATGACGTGGCGCGGGTCGGAGTAGATCCCCACGACGCCGGTCACCTCGACGTCGATGCCGGTCTCTTCGCGGGTTTCGCGGATGGCGGCTTCTCGAACGGACTCGCCGAGCTCCTGGCCGCCGCCGGGCAGTGCCCATCGGCCGTTGTCGGTGCGTTGGATCATCAGGACCCGGCCGTCGTCTACGGCCACGACGACGACGGCCACGACGAGGCTGTTGGCCTTCGGTGCGGTGGGGTCGTCGTAGTAGTCGGTCCTGGTCACGCAGCCAGGATTACCACCTAGGCGCCTTCGCTGTCTCCCACACGGCGTCAAAGCTGCGGGAGTAGGTCTCGAACAGTGATCCCGCCGACAGCCGGCGAAGGTGAAGCGCGGGGGCGTGCGGGGCTGTGAGCCCGTAGACGTGCGGATTGACGATCATCTCGTCGTCGTAGCGGTAGATCGAGTTGTAGAGGGTTGTGCCGTGGCAGCGGATCTCTACGCCAGGCTCGTCGGCGATCCGCCCGAAATAGGCCAGGGCGTTGCGGATCTTGGCCGCAATCGCGTTCTTCCCGATGCCTTCGTCGGCGCTGCGCCGGGCGATCTCTCGGCTGACGGGGTCGCCGAACAGGAGCCGGATGCGCCCGCCTGCGGCTCCCTTCGCGGTGAGCGCGGGGAGTAGGTCGGGGTTCTCGGTCATGAACATGCCGACGTAGACCAGGATGTCCACGCGGCCGGTGGCCTGGTCGAGCAGTCGATCCCAGAGGTCGCGCGGGATGGCGTTGCGGCTGGGGAAGACCTGCACGACCTCGGAACCGGAGACCTCCGTGGCCTTCTCGTCGCTGACTGCGGTGGGCCAGAGGTAGGACTCGGATTCGCGCAGCAGCGCGGCGATGGCGTGCCGGTTCTTCGGGTATGGGACCCGGTCCTGGGTGATCCACCGTTCGATCGACTTCGGGTCCAGGCCGATCTTCTGGGCGACGTCGTCGACGCTGAGTCCGCTGCGGTTGATCGCATCGCGTAGCCGGTCGTTCGCCATCCGAACCCCCTGGGGACGTCTAGGACGTCCAATCTTGACAGAGACGTCCCTAGAAATCCATCAGTGTGGTGTGGGCGTCCCTCTTAAATGCGGATTCTCGGTATCGCCCCGAACGGAGGGGCCACACATCGAGTCCCTGGAGGACGGTCATGGCAATGATCAAGGTCGACACCACCGGCGCCCGCTACACCGTCGGCGCGGTCGCGAAGCCGAAGACGGACATGGAAGGGCGGCAGCGGCAGGACCGGGTGACCGGTGCGTCGCTGTTCACCACGCAGCTGGTGAAGGTCGACGCCGAGGGCGCGGAGATCCTCTCGATCACAACGCCGGGTGCTCCGGCAGTGGATCAGGGCGCGGAGGTGCGGCCGGTGAACCTGGTCGCGATCCCGTGGCAGCAGGGCCAGCGCGCCGGTGTCGCGTTCAAGGCCGACGCGATCGAGCCGATCCACGCCCCGTCGTCCAAGGCGTCCTGAGCCGCGCACCCGCCACGCCCGCCATCTGGTCGGTGGAGAGGGGCTCGGGACTCGCTTCCTCAGAGCCCCGGACCTCTCTCCCCGGCGCACGTCACGCATCAACCTCGCTGCCTGTACTGCGCCCGGAAGGCCCTTGTCATGCCTCGCACCGCATCCCCCGCCCGCCCGTCGACAGCCCGGGGACGTTCCCGCGTCGACTCCTTCGAGATCATCTCCGCCCCGCCGCGCCACCCGGTCGGCCGGGTCCTCGGACTGCTGATCAGGCTGCGCGTCGAGCTGTTCGTCCTGACCCTGAGCCTCACGGTGTGGATCGCGCTCACCCCGGACCACGTCACCGGCGCGGACGGGGCCCCGGTCGCTGTCCCCGGGACCGGCCTCGACCTCGCTGCCCGTGCGTCGGTGTGCGTCGGGGCTCTGATGCTGCTCGCGTTGCTGCCGTGGACCCGCCGGTTCCTGTTCCACCGCGCTCAGGCGGTCGTCACCCGTCATCGACTGCGTCAGACCCTCGTCGAATGCCGGGTAGTCAACTTCTCCCGCGCCTGCCCGCTGTTCCTCTGGTCCCGGCCGACGCGGGTCGGTGAGGTCGTCTGGCTGTTCCTGCGTGCCGGGATCAGCCCGAACGACGTCGCCGAACAGGTCGAGGAGATCGCCGCCGGTTGCTACGCCCGGGAGGCCCGTGTCACGCCCTGGCCGTCGATGACTGCCCTGGTGCGGGTCGAGGTCATCCGCCGTGACCCGCTCGCCCCGGCGACCATCCGTTCCGAGGTGTTCCGCTGGGCGGGCGGCACCGGCGACGACGACGGCCCCTGGACCGACGTCCCGTCCCCGCGCCCCGAGCGTCCGGCACGTGAGTGGCCCGTTCCGGCTCCGGCGCCGGCTGTTGGCGACGGCCCGGCCGCTGGGCGTGCGGGGGACTGGTCGGACTATGTCTGAGCTGAACCCACCCACGCTCTCGCTGCACGCCGTCGATGGCAGCCCGTCGCCCCGGCTGCTGGTGCGTCCGCTGGCGGTGCTGGCTCGGATGATCGATGCGGCTCAGGCCCGCCGCGATCGCCGAGACCCTGCCGGGCCCTCGATCTGGGAGCCGATCCACCTCGGCATCCGCGAGGACGGACGCCCGGTCCGCGTCCCGCTGATCTACCGCAACATGCTCCTCGCTGGCGAACCCGGCGCCGGGAAGTCGGTGGGACTCAACAACATCGTCGCCCACGCGGCCCTGTCGATGGACTGCCGACTCTGGTTGTTCGACGGGAAGATCGTCGAACTCGGCCTGTGGCGCTCGTGCGCAGACCGGTTCGTCGCCAACAGCCTTGACGATGCCATTGCTGCCCTGCTCGACCTTCAGTCCGAGATGGACTCCCGTTACGCCGTCCTCGACGACGAGCGGCGCCGCAAGATCGCACGCTCCGACGGGGTCGAGCCGATCGTGGTCGTTCTCGATGAGCTGGCCTACTTCTCAGCCACCGTCGGCACCAAGCGCGAGCAGGAAGCTTTCTCGGTCCTGGTCCGGGATGTCGTCGCCCGTGGCCGCGCCGCCGGGATCATCGTCATCGCCGCAACGCAGCGCCCGTCCGCGGACATCATCCCGACCAGCCTGCGGGACCTGTTCGGCTACCGGTGGGCGTTCCGCTGCACCACCGACACCAGCTCGGACATCGTGCTCGGGCACGGCTGGGCCTCACGCGGCTACACCGCCGGCTCGGTCGCGCCGGAGGCGAAGGGGATCGGGTTCCTGCTCGCCGAAGGCGGCATCCCGCGCCGGGTCAAAGCCGCCTACCTCTCCGACGACGAGGTCTACGCCCTCGCCGACCGGGCCGCCCTGCGCCGCCTCGCGGCCGGTCTGAGCACCCACGCCCCGGCCGCGGATGCCGGGCCCGCCGGTCAGCCCGGAGGCGCGTCGTGAGCGCCCCGACTGTCAGGACCGGGTTGACACCCGACCGCCCCGCACCGGCCCGCCCACGTGGTGCCCGGCGGGTGGTGGAGAACGACGACTACGCCCGCTTCACCCGCCGCATCCTCGCCGCGCACGCCCGCCGGATCGGCTCCGGGGACATCGAAGGACTCACCGATCTGTCCCGCCTCCCCACCGAGATCGACGCGATCACCGCCGACGCAGTCACCGGACTGCGCGCCGCAGGGTTCTCCTGGGCCGAGATCGCCGCTCGTCTGGGCACCAGTCGGCAGGCCGCGCACCAGCGCTATGGCTGTAGCCGGCCATGACCTCGACCGCCCGTGACCGGCTGACCGTCGACGAGATCGGCGCGCGTCGCCGTGCCCGCCTCGCCCGCGAGTTCAGCACCGCCGACGCGCTCGCACGCGCTGGCGACGAGGGTTACGGGCGCTGGCTCGACCACGTGTCCCCGGCTGCTGGCTGTGCGCACCCGGTCAAGCTCTCCGGCACCGTCTACCGGGTCGAGCAGTCCACGGGCCGGATCACCTCGGAGCGGCACACCTCGGAGATGCCCGACGGGCTGATCTACACCGCCTGCGGCAACCGCCGCGCCTCTGTCTGCCCGTCGTGCGCCGAGACCTACCGGGCCGACACCTTCCAGCTCGTCACCGCCGGTCTCGTCGGCGGCAAAGGCACCCCCGCGTCGGTGGCCGGGCATCCGACGGTGTTCCTGACCGTCACCGCTCCCTCGTTCGGTGCGGTGCACTCTCACCGCACCGGCTCGAATGGCCGGCTGCTGCCGTGCCACCCGCGACGCGACGCGACGCTCTGCGAGCACGGTGTCGCTCCGGCCTGCTGGGAACGCCACGCCGAGACCGATTCCGTTGTCGGGCAGCCGATGTGCTTGGACTGCTACGACCACCCGCACCAGGCGGTGTGGAACATGCACGTCGGTGAGCTCTGGCGCCGCACGATGATCGGCGCCAACCGCGACCTGCGGCATCTCGAGCGCCTGCACAAGACCCGGATGCGGTTGAGCTACACCAAGGTTGCCGAGTTTCAGGCCCGGGGCGCCGTGCACCTGCACGCCCTGGTCCGCCTCGACGGCCGCGACCCCGACAACCCGCTCGCCACCCTGGCGCCGCCGCCCGGGATCAGCGCTGGACAGCTCGCGCTGCTGCTGCGCTCCGCCGTCGGCGGGACCGCGTTCACCACCGGGCCGCATCCCTACCGCCCGGCCGGATGGGAGATCACCTGGGGCTCCCAGGTCGACCCACGCCCGATCCGCCTCGCCGCGAAGGATCTCGACGACCAGGCCGAGATCACCACGACCGCCGTCGCCGCTTATCTCGCCAAGTACGCGACCAAGGCCACGGAGACCGCCGGGCATCTCTCGACCCGGCTGCGGCCGGACACGGTGCGGTCCTACACCGACCTCGCCACTCACACCGGTCGTCAGATCGACGCGTGCTGGCGCCTCGGGCAACGACTCCGCGGGTACGACGCCGAGGAGTGGGCGACGTCGTGGGGTCGGCTGTGGCGGTGGGCGCACATGCTCGGGTTCGCCGGGCACTTCTCGACGCGCTCGCGCCGGTACTCCACGACGTTGACCGCATTGCGGCAGGCCCGCCGTGACTGGCAGCTCGCGCACGCCACCACCGGCCCGGCCGACGACGTCGAACGCCTCGACGATGGCCAGGACACCACCGAGGTCGTCATCAGCTCCTTGCAGTACGCCGGGATTGGCTGGCACACCACCGCCGACGCCCTGCTCGCCAGCACCGCCGCCGCCCAGGCCCGGGACAGGAGGCGCACGGCTCGCGAGGAACTCACCACCGCAACGGCCGGCTGAAAGGACAGCGAGATGGGACCGACACACCACCGGGCGAGAAGCGCCGGGACTAGAGGAGAGGAGGTGACAGCGATGGAGATCAAGCCGCGTCTATGGACTGTGCAGGACGTAGCGGACTACCTGGGCATCCCGGTCGGGACGCTCTACGACTGGCGCTGCAAGGGCTACGGCCCGCGCGCCAAGAAGGTCGGCCGATACCTCCGCTACGAGGCCGATGTGGTCCGGCAGTGGTTCGACGACCTCGACGAGGACGGGGCGGCCTGATGGCACGCCCACCACTCCCCATCGGTACCTACGGGAAGATCCTGACCCGGAAGCTCGGCCCGGGGCGGTTCCGGTCGTGGGCCAACTACCGGGACTACGACGGCGTCACCCGCCGGGTGCAGAGGTACGCCGCGACCGGCCCCGCGTCCGAGAAGAAGCTGAAGGAGGCTCTGAGGGACCGCAGCCGCTACTCCCTGGAAGGGGAGATCACCGGGGACACACGGGTTCGTGTGGTCGCGGAGATGTGGCTGCGCGACCTGGACGAGTCCGACCGGGCCCTACGGACGAAGGTGACGTACCGCGATGCCTGGCGCCGATCTCTTGAGTCGGCGGTGGGGGAGCTGAGGGTGAGCGACCTTCGCGTGTCGACCGTCGACCGGGCCGTCCGGGAGATCAGAGAGCGACGGGGGAGCGGCTCGGCCCATCACGCCAAGGTGGTCCTCTCGGGGATCGCCGGTCTGGCCGTCCGGCACGACGCCCTGGAGGCGAACCCGGTTCGTGAGCTGAGTCCGACGAGCCGCAAGTCGCGGACGGAGAAGCTCATCCTCACCGAAGCGAGCGTCGACCGGTTGGCCACGTTCCTGGCCGACTCCGATGATGCGAAGAAGTACGACCTCGTCGACATGGTGACGGCGCTGGCCGGCCTGGGGTGCCGCATCGGGGAGCTGCTCGCCCTCGACTGGACCCGGGTCGACGACGTCGCGTGCACGCTCTCAATCGAAGGAACGGTCATCCGCGTCCCCGGCGAGGGACTCATCGTGCAACCGCACACCAAGTCGCGCGCGAGCATGCGGACGGTCCGTCCTCCGGGATGGGTGCTGGACGCGCTGCGTCGGCGCCACGAGGTGTCGCATGGCCCGTGGGTCTTCCCGTCTACGGCGGGGACGTTGCGCGATCCCGACAACACCCGGAAGCAGTTGCGCCAGGTCCTCGCCGCCACCGAGTGGAAGGGCCTGCACCCCCACGCGTTCCGTCATCTGGTTGCGACACGGCTCGACGGAGCTGGTCTATCGGCACGAGAGATCGCCGACTACCTGGGCCACGAGAAGGTGTCGATGACGCAGGACGTCTACATGTCCCGGCGGGTGGCCGGCGCCGCTGCCTCGGTCGCCCTGGACGGTTTCGGCGAGCCGGGTAAACGGTAGGTATTCGGTAGGTGGATCTTGACGGTCACACCGGGCCGACTTGCTGACCTGGTGTTGTGTGCCCCCGGCAGGATTCGAACCTGCGACCACAGGATTAGAAGGCCCGTGCTCTATCCAACTGAGCTACGAGGGCGTCCGTCGGCGACTCCGCGCCGACCGTCGGAGCCTATCGTCCGAGCGCAACACGCCGGAGCCCAACTCGGGCGTCACCCGTCGTCGGACCAAGATCGCCTGGTGCGACGGGCCCGGCCCGCCGGTCGGAGCCATCCTTACGGCTGACACGCACGCGGAAAGGGCCTCGCCTGCAACCCCGGGACGGGGTGGCCTCCATACTGTCCCCATGGTTCTGGGACTGCGATCCGCGATCGGGTCGGATGTGGGTCGCCGCCGGACGTCGAACCAGGACTCCGGAGCGACGACCGGCCGGCTGCTGGTGGTCGCGGACGGGATGGGCGGCCACGCGCACGGCGAGATCGCGAGTGCGGTGACGGTGGCGGCCCTGACCGAGCTCGACGCGCGGTTGCCCCGGGACCTCAGCGACGTCGACCTGGCCGAGGAGATGTCGAACGCGCTCGTCGCGGCGACCGACAACCTCGAGCAACAGGCCCTGGCCGA